>CAIRNV010000127.1 GCA_903880005.1 uncultured Verrucomicrobiota bacterium
CGGCGGCTCGTCGGCGAGGGCCCGGATGCGACGAACGGCCGCGTCGATGCCCGGGCGGCCCTGGGCGTCGGCCAGGACCACGGTGAAGGCCATGTTGGAAAGCACGGCGACGTCGATGGACCATCGCCGCTCATCGTCCCGGCGAAGGGGGATGACGGCGCCGTTGGTGAGGTGGAGCGAGGCGGCGGACAAGGGGACGTTGGCCTCCAACGTCCACGACGCCCGGGTGCCGCGCACGGCGGCGACGTCTGGCGTCGAGCGCTCCACGGCGGGCAGCCGCGTGTAAGCCGGCGGCGTCAGGCGCACGTGGAAGTTCGTGGCGGCCGGCGGCGTGTAGGCATCAAGGCGGAAGACGTCGGTCTCGCCGTCGCCCGCCAACACCCGCCATTCGAGGCTGCGCTGGACGGTGAAGGCATGGCGGGCGACGCCCTGGGTGACGGGCAACTCCACGGAGCGCCATGGGGAACCCGGGCCATCGCGGTGCTGCCACCGGGCCGTTCGCGGCATGCGGCCCTCAATCCTGTTGGTGATCACCAGCGCAAACCCCACCGGAAACTCTCCCGCGCCGTGGCTGGGACGGATTCGCGTGTGGCTGGCGCGGGACCATGGGGCCACCGTGCGAACGATCGAAATCCACGCCGAAGGAAAGGCCCATGCGAAGGCCACCCACAACACCACCGCCGCGCACGCGCCAGCCCAAGCGGGCCTCGCCAGCCGGCCCCGGTAGCCCGGGTTGGCGTCGGCCACGTGCCGGGCCGCCCGCCGGACCAACGCCGCGGCAAGGGCGGCCTCCATGTCGTTGGCGGGGATGCGGCGGCCGGAGAGGTATTCGGCGGCGGTGACGACCTCGTTGCCCAAGCCGGGCCGCTGGGACTCGACGTCGCGGGCGGCTTCCTCGACCGGCGTGGGCGCACGAAGGATGCGTCGCACCCGGGCAACGCCGAGCCCCAGGGCCGACACAGCGGCGACCCAGCCCACCCATCGAGCCCACGAAGGGAGCGACCCGAGCCCATCCACAAGGGCGAACGCCAGCAGAAGTCCCAGGACGACCGCCGCCGTCCGGGCCGCCTCGCGTTCGCGCAGGGCGCGGTCCTTGCGGCGGCTGGCGGCGGCGAGCGGATGCATCGGGTCGTGGGCAGGATCCGGGTTCATGGCTTGGTTCGGTTCGCGACGACGGTTTCCACCAGCAAGAGTCCGAGGGCCGACAACAACACGAGTCGCCACCACTCCCTTCGGCCGGGATCGGCGCCAAGCCATCCGGCCGCCATGACGCCCGCCGGGGCGACGTCACGCCGGTCCATGCGTTGCTCCACCTGCAAGGGGGTCACGCCCGACAACAGGGATTCCGAGGCCGGCGGATGAACGGCCAGTTGGTGCACCTCAGACCCATCCGGGCCAAGGATGCGAACCACGCCGGGCTGGGACGCCTTCACGCGCAGCTCGCCGGATTCCTCCAGGAACGCCTTCGACTGGGTTCCGTCCGCCCATGCGAGCATGAAGGCCGGCGATGGGGTGGATGACGGACCAGCCTCCTTCGCGTTGGACGGGACGCGGGGCGAGGCGATCGGCACCGACACCTCGGTCCCGCAAACCGCGGCGGGCGAAGCCAGGACAAGGCGATCGTCGTCGCGACCCGCAAGGTGCCGGGCGAGCCCATGGACAAACGGCACGAACGTCTTGTGCTTGGGCCAGTCACAGGCCGTGTTGTCGGGAGGGAACCCCACCAGCACCACGCGTCCCGCCCCAAGGCTGTGTCCCACCAACCACGGCAGGCCGTCCTCCCATCGCGCCAACACACGCGAGCCCGGCGCCGGTTGGAGGGGCCACCGACGAACGAACCCGGGCACGGAAAGGTTGCCCGAGCCCGCCGCCTTGAATGCATCGAACACGGGGGACGTGCGGTCGGCCATCCCGATGCGCCATGGGTTGTCGGGCGGCGCCGTCTCGGCGGCTTGAACCTCGGCGGGAAGCATCGCGTCCAGCGCCGCATGAAACGCGGCCGGGCGGACGTCGCCATCGACGAACAACCCCACCCCTCCACCCATCCTTGCAAATCGCTCCAAGGCGGCGACGGCGGCGGCGGGCCATTCAGCTTGGGCGGGGACCAGGACGACGTCCGACGACGGGCGCTGGTTCGCCAGGGGGTCGCCGAGTCGCTCCACGAGATCGCCGACGGCGCAGGCCGCCACCTGGAAGCGCCCGGCCAGCGAAGGCGCGACGTCTTGGTTGGGGGCGAGCGCGGCCCCCAGGAAGAAGGATTGCCTCTGAAACGACCGCGCGGCGGTACGCCCCTCGACCATCAAGACGCGCAACGGCGCCGGTGAGCGAAACGTGGCCACGCGGAGATTGTCCGCCGCGAGCGCGTCGGCGGCATCGACGCGCACCTCAACCCGGTGCCAGCCCGCATTCAAGGCGGGGAGGGCCAGGTCGAGGTTGGTGGTGGCCCCCGCCACGAGGCGCACCGGGCGGGCCCATGCCAATGCGCCATCCAGGCGAAGCTCGACGCTGGCGGACTCCACGACTGCGTCGCCGAGGTTGGCCACGGTGACAAAGGGCGGCACGTCCCCGCCCGGCTCGGGTTGCACGTCGGTCACGGCGAGGTTGGCCGCCCGCCGTTCGCCCACCGCCACGGGCAACACCCGGACGTCGGGTGGCACCGGCACGGACGAAAGGTCGGCCACGGACGACTCCTGCAAGTCGGAGACGATCACGATGGAGGCATCGATGCCTTCCATCCGAGGCCCGAGCACGCGCAAGGCCTCGCCGAGGCCATCCGTGACCGATGCGGTGCCGCTCCGCGGCTGGACTTCCTTCAACGCGGCGAGGGCCACCGTGGGCGGCCCCATGGAGGCAAGGACCTCCGGGTCTCCATCCAGGCCCACCAAGGCCGCACGATCGCCGGATGCCAAGCCTGCGAGGGCCTGACGGGCCGCCTCGACGGCTTGGGGCCAGCGCGCACCGGATGCATCCCGCGCCTGCATGCTCAAGGAGCGGTCCAGCAGGACGACGACCCGCCGGGGCCGTTGCGACGCACCCGCCGGGGCGGCCACGGGCAGGAAGGGCCGGGCGAACGCCAACACGACGAGGGCCAGGCAAGCCATGCGAAGGAACAACAGCAGCCAATTGCGAAGCCGCCGCCGTGACTTCGCGCGAGGCGGCACATCGTCGAAGAAGCGAACCGTGCTGAAACGCAGCCGGACCTGCCGCTGCCGCAGCAGGAGATGCAACAGGATGGGCACGCCGAGCGCCGCGAGGGCGGGGAGGAAGACGGCGTTGGAAAGCAGGAAGGGCATCGGTCAGAGGGTTCCCCTCTTCTCCAGGTAGCGCGACAGGGCGACGCCGATGGGCTCGTCCGTTCGCAGCCGTTGGTAGTCCGCGTCCCGGCGCAGGCATTCGGCCCTCACCCTCTCGCAGAAGGATTGCATCCGCTCCCGGAACGTCGGGCCGAACTCGGTCGCATCCACGACCCGTTCCTCGCCCGTCTCGGCGTCCTTCATGATGAAGTCCCCCTCGACCGGGAAGTCCACCTCCTCGGGGGCAAGCAGGTGGAACACGAGCACCTCCTGGTTCATCCCCTGCAACCGGCTCAGCAATCCCATGACCTCGGACTCCGCCGCGAAGAAGTCCGAGATGACGACGACGAGCCCGCGCCGCACAAAGGTCTGGACGATGCCCTCGAGTCCCGGGCCCATGCGCGTCTCGCCGCCGGGCGTGGCCGTGGAGAGAAGTGCCAGGACCTCCATGGCGGCCTCGCGCGAGGCCCGCGCCGGGAGCGCCATGCGCGCGTCCGGCCCAAACAAGGCCAACCCCGGCGCATCCCGTTGCCGCACCATCAACTGCGCGAGCGCGGCGGCGAGGATTCGGCCGGAGAGGAACTTGTTGGCGGTGCCCTGCCCGAAGTCCATCGAGGCGGACATGTCGAGGAGGACATGGCAGCGGAGGTTGGTGTCGTCCTCGAACTGCCGGATGTACAGGGCGTCGGTGCGGGCCCAGACCTTCCAGTCAAGGTGCCGGAGGTTGTCGCCGGGGACGTACGGGCGATAGGAGGCAAACTCGCTCGAATACCCCAGGAACGGGCTGCGATGAAGCCCGTCGAGAAATCCCTCCACGACGATGCGCGAGAGCAGCGGCAGGTCGTCGATGAAGGGCACCGCGAGGAGCATGGCGGGTGTTTCTACCTCGCGCCGGGCCGCGTGTCGGCAAGCAACCGGTCGAGCAACGACTCCACGGACACCTTCTGCGCCCGGGCATTGAAGTTGGCCAGCACCCGATGCCGGAGGACCTGCCGCGCCACCTGCGTCACGTCGTCAAAGTCGGCGCACAGTCGCCCCAGGGCCGCCGCCCGCGCCTTGGCCGCGAGGACGAGGAACTGAGACGCGCGCGGGCTCGCGCCCCAGCGGACGAACTCGCGGACGTACTCGGGCGCCGACTCATCCTCCGGCCGCGTCCGGCCCACGAGCCGCACGGCGTGGCGGATGATGTCGTCGCTGGCGGGCAGGGAGCGGACGAGGCGCTGGATCTCGAGGAGCGCAGGCCCGTCGAGCACGGGCTTCATGTCGGCCACGTCGTTGCCCGTCGTGTTGCGCACCACCAACTCCTCCTCCGCACGCGTCGGGTAGGTCGTCTGGATGCAAAACATGAAGCGATCAGCCTGGGCCTCGGGCAGGACATAGGTGCCTTCCTGCTCAATCGGATTCTGCGTGGCGAAGACATGGAACGGACGAGGCAAGGGATAGGTCTTCGTGCCCACCGTCACCTGCCGTTCCTGCATCGTCTCGAGCATCGCCGCCTGCGTCTTCGGGGGCGTCCGGTTGATCTCGTCGGCTAGCACGAGGTTGGCGAAGACGGGCCCAGGTATGAACACCGCGCGGCGGCGCCCCGTGTCCACGTCCTCCTCCAGGACCTCCGTCCCCGTGATGTCGCTGGGCATGAGGTCGGGCGTGAACTGGATTCGGCTGAAGGCCAGGTCGAGGGCGCGCCCAAGGGAACGCACCAAGAGGGTCTTGGCGAGCCCGGGCACCCCGGTGATGAGCGTGTGGCCGCCGGCAAAGAGGGTGAGGAGCACGTTGTCGATGACGTCGCGTTGGCCCACGACAGCCCGGCCCAACTGCCCGACCAACGCCGCGCGACGGTCCGCCAGCCGTTCAATCGCCTCGACGTCGCCGCCGGGAACCGTGGGGGGGGATGCGTTCATCGGCACCGATCCTGACCGGCTCCGGCGGCGAGGGGGAGACGGAAATCTCACGCTGTTCCCCCTCCTCGCGCGTTGCCTGCGGCGTCGGGGCGTGGACAAGCTCACGCATGCGATCAACCCGGTTCGGGGCATGGGGCCGCACGTTGGCCTCGGCGGCGTGCATCACCTGGGCGGCGTGGCATGCGCCAGCCGCCCTCGGCCAAGGCGAGGGTTCCATGCTGGTGGCCGACGGCATCCCGCCCGCGCCCGCCGGGCTCAAGGAACGGGTCGCCCCCTACCTCGAATCCCGCGCCGCCAGCTTCCAAGGGTGGCATCCCTCCCGTCGCGAGATCCTCGTCCTCACGCGCTTCGCCGACACCATGCAGGTCCATGCCGTCGCCCAACCCGGGGGCGACCGTCGCCAGTGGACGTTCTCCCAGGAGCCCGTGGCGTCGGCCAAGTACCGCCCCGGGACGGGCGACGCCGTGTTGCTGAGCCAGGACACGGGCGGAGGGGAGTTCTTCCAGTTGTTCCTCCGAGAGGTGGCGACGGGTCGCACGACGCGGCTGACGGACGGCAAGAGCCGCAACACGGGGGCCGCTTGGTCCAAGTCAGGGAAGGAGATCGCCTGGGCCTCCACGCGCCGGAATGGGAAGGACACCGACATCTGGGTGATGGACCCCGCTCACCCCGAGCAGGCTCGCATGGCATGGGAACGCCAAGGCGGGGGCTGGCAGGTGATGGATTGGGCCCCGGATGGCCGCAGCTTGCTCGTGCTGGAGTACGTGTCGATCAACGAGGCATGGCTGCACCTCCTGGACACGGCCACGGGCTCCGCACGCCTGATCACCCCCAAGACCGAGGTCTCCAGCCATGCCGACGCGCGCTTCTCCGCCGACGGTCGGCGCGTGTATTGCACGTCGGACGCCGGCTCGGAGTTCCGGCGGTTGACGGTGATCGACCTGGCGTCTGGCCGGAGGGAGGCATGGCTCAAGGACCTCGGCTGGGACGTCGAGGCGGTGGAGCCCTCCCCCGACGGCAAGTGGCTTGCGGTGGTCTCGAATGAGGACGGCGTGGGGGTGCTGCGGTTGATCGATGCCCGCACCGGACGAGAGAAGCGGCGCGCCCCCCTGGCCAAGGGCGTTGTCAGCGGGCTGGAGTGGCATCCGTCCAGCCACGAGGTGGGCTTCACCTTGTCCCATGCGCGGTCGCCCGCCGACGCCCATTCCTGGGACGTCCGCACGGGCTTGGTGACCCGTTGGACCCAAAGCGAGGCGGGCGGCCTGGACGTGGGCCGGTTCGCGGAGCCCGAGATCGTCCGGGTGCAAGGCTTCGATGGCACGAAGGTCAGCGGGTTCCTATACCGGCCGGACCCCGCTCGCTTCCCGGGGCCACGGCCGGTGCTCGTCGTGATCCACGGCGGGCCCGAGTCGCAGTCGCGCCCGGTCTTCCTGGGCCGGGGCAATTTCTACCTGGAAGAAATGGGCGTGGCCCTGCTGTACCCCAATGTCCGGGGATCGGCAGGCTACGGGAAGACCTTCCTCCTGCTCGACAACGGGGCGAAGCGCGAGGACTCGGTGAGGGACATCGGCTCGTTCCTGGATTGGATCGGTCGGGACAAGGGATTGGATGCCGGCCGGGTGGCCGTCACGGGCGGGAGTTATGGGGGCTACATGACCCTCGCCAGCCTCGTGCATTACTCGCCGCGCCTGCGTTGCGGGGTGGACGTCGTGGGCATCTCCAGCTTCGTCACCTTCCTGGAAAGGACGCAGGACTACCGCAAGGACCTGCGCCGGGCGGAGTACGGTGACGAGCGAGACCCGGCCATGCGGGACTTGCTGGGGCGGATCTCGCCGTTGACGCGCGTGCGGGACATCCGGGTGCCGCTGTTCGTGGTGCAAGGGCTCAACGACCCCCGCGTGCCCGTGGGCGAGGCCGAGCAAATCGTGAAGGCGGTCCGTGGCGGCGGCGGGGAATGCTGGTACTTGCTGGCCAAGGACGAGGGCCACGGGTTCGCCAAGAAGCGCAACGTGGACTTCCAATTCCTCTCCACGGTCCAGTTCCTCGGCCGTCATCTGCTGGCAAACGACACGCGATGAACCCGACGACGCAGGCGAGGGGATAGAATGACTTGGGCGGGCGGGATCTTCTTCCGCACGGACTCCGTCCTTCGCTCGTTATCCAGCACCAGCTGGACGCCCAGCCCACTCTTCTTCCCGCCCAAGCGATCCGCTCGCCTACAGCCCCCTGGGGAACCCAGCCGACTCAACCCACTCGATGCGGTCGGCGGGCCGGTGCAGGAACAAGACCTCCGCACCCAAGCGTCGCGCCAAGGACACCGCCCGCCCGACCCCCGCGACCGAAATAGCCGTCGAAAGCGCGTCCGTCGTCATGCCGTCGGGCCCGATGACCGTGACCAACCCGTGGTCCGTCAAACCAAGGCCCGTGCGGGGATCGACAATGTGCGAGTATCGGACGCCACCCAACTCCACGTGCTGGAACACGTCCCCCGATGTGCAAAGGCTGGCATGGCGGAGGAGGACTCTTCGTGGCGGCGGCGCGCCAGCCACGTCCAGCGCCGCCACCTCGACCCGCCATCCGTCCTGGCCCGGTGGCGGCGCGGTCGCAACCATGTCGCCCGCGCCCGAGACCAGGCTGGAACGAATCCCATGCGAACGCAGCACACGCGTGGCCTCGTCGAGGGCAAAACCCTTGGCAATGCCACCAGCATCAAGACGCATGCCGGGGCGCAGCAGGCGGACCGAGGGTCGGGGCCATGCGTGGAGTTCAACTGCCTGCCATCCCGTGGCCGCAAGGGCGGGCTGGAGCTTCGCGCCGTCTGGCAGCTCGCGCTGCCGTCGCGACCGACGCCAAAGCTGCGTGAGAGGTCCGACGGTGATGTCGAAGGCCCCCTCCGACGCCTCGCTCACCCCGCGCGCCCGTTCCAGCACCCGGAACATGTCGTCGGAGACCGGCACTCGCCGCGCATGGGGAGACGTCGCCCCCAGTCGGCTTAGCTCGGAATCCGGGTCGTAGTCGCTGAAGACCTTGTTGAGGTGGTTGATGCGCTCCCATGCGGCGTTGGCGGCGTTGGTGGCCTGCGTGCCATCGCGCGCGTAGAGGACGATCCGGAACGGGATGGCCATCTGGACGGACTGAAACTCATGCCGCGCAAGGACCGGCTGGGCGCGACGCGCGCAACCGACCCATGCCATGCAGGCGATGGCCACCAGCCATGCCCGAAACAGCCCGCCGAGCCTTGCCCACGGGAACGCCTTCATCCCGTAATGCAACCCCGCCCCGTCAACCGACGGCCGCCGCAATGGCGTCGCCCATTTGGCGCGTACCCACACGCCGGGCAGCGGGATCGGCTGCATTGAAGATGTCGCCCGTGCGAAGGCCATCGTGGATGACCTTGAGCACGGCCCGTTCGATGGCCTTCGCGGCATCGTCGCGACCGAAGCTGTGACGGAGCATGAGGGCCGCGGAGAGAATCTGGGCAATGGGGTTGGCCAGGTCCTTGCCTGCGATGTCCGGGGCCGTGCCGCCGGCCGGCTCGTAGAACCCAAACGTGCGCCCGTCCGTGGTCGCGCCAAGGCTCGCCGAGGGCAACATGCCCAACGAACCCGCCAACGCCGCCGCCTCGTCGCTCAGGATGTCGCCAAACATGTTCTCGCACAGGACGACGTCGAACTGGGCGGGCCTGAGCAGGAACTGCATGGCCGCGTTGTCCACAAACATGTGCTCCAGGCCCACGTCCGCGTACTCGCGTCCGATACGGCTCACGGTGTCGCGCCACAGGACGCCGTTTTCGAGGACGTTGGCCTTGTCGATCGACGTCACCTTGCCTCGGCGTAGGCGGGCCGACCGGAACGCGACATGGGCGATGCGCTCGATCTCCGGGGTCGTGTACACCAGCGTGTCGATGGCCCGCTGCGTCCGCGAGCCGTCGGCCAGCGTGATCTCCTCCGTGCGCTTGGGCTGGCCGAAGTACAGGCCGCCCGTCAGCTCGCGCACCACGAGGATGTCGATCCCGTCACCCTGCCGCTCCGGCTTCAGCGGGCAACTATGCGACAGCGCCTTCGGCAACTGGACCGGCCGCAGGTTCGCAAACAGCCCGAACTCCTTCCGGATGCGCAGCAAGGCCGCGCGCTCGGGGCGCTCCTCCTTGGGGATCGTCGGGTCTCGGTCGGGCAAGCCCACGGACCCAAACAAGATCGCGTCGGACTCGCGGCAGAGGGCCAGCGTGGCATCGGGCAAGGCCTTGCCCGCCGCGTCGATCCCCGCCCAGCCCACGGGCGCCTCGGTCACCTTCAGGGGCAGTTGGAAATGGCGCGCCGTCGCGTCCAGCACCTTCAGGGCTTCACGCATCACTTCAGGGCCAATGCCATCGCCTGCCAACGCGGCGATCCGTAGGGTTGTCGAACTCATTGGCCGCGCAGTCTTGGGAAGGCCCGCGAAAGGGTGAAGGCTTTTTTCCGGGTTCCATGCGCCGGCCGTGCTCCCAGCGTTGGGCGTCCTCCGCCCATCAAGGCAGGCGCGCGGCCTTGAGCCACTGCTCCAACGACACCACCACCAGGATGCCAAACGCCAGCGATGGAAGGATGCCGCCCAGCGTGAGGACGTTGGCAGGCTTGGGGCGGTCGAAGTCGGGCTTCACGCCACACGCGAGAAGTCGGTCGTAGAGGTGCGGATGCGTGGTCTTGCCTTCGATGACGGCGGGAATCAACCCCAGCTCATGGATCTTAAGCAGACCCGTGGCGTATGCCGTGGAATCAACGCTGGCCGCATGGGAGTCGGCCCTCGCCTCGAACCGGCGCGCCCATCGCGCAAAGCCCACAGGGACCAGAACCCAAGCCAGCAGGATGGGGCCCAAGCCCGGGAGCCCAAAGGCGAACACGACGGGCTTCGCGAACAGGAGAACCATGTGGGCTTGGGCTGCCACGATCCGGGCCAATGTCATGGCCGAGGGCTCGCGCAGGTGGTCCATCTCGTGCCGCAGGATGGCGTCCAACTCCGCCGGCGTCAGGCGGAGCAGAAGCTCCTCGGACACGACGATCTCGCCCGACACGGGGAAGGCCCAAGCATTCGGCGAGCCTTTCCGGACGACGTGGATGCCTCGGAACGGGGCGTTGGCCTCCTGCGCGAGGGCCCGGGCACGGGCCTCAAGCTCAGGCGGGGTGGGGATCCGGCGGCCATGGCCCATGGAGAAGCGCGCGGGATCGAGGTTCACGAAGGCCGCCCATGCCACCAGCAGCGCCACGGCACCCCATGCCACCCAACCCATCTTCGCAGGCATCGCGGCCACCGTGGCCCACACGACAAGCATCGGATGCTGCCAAAACCGAAATGCCACCCGCCAGGAACTCCAGGAGAAGGTCGGGTCCATGGCCCGTGACAGCGGGAATGACCCAAGGATGGCACCGGCCGATCCGGCGCATGCCGTAGCCGCGACCGCCCCCATCGGGGGGAAGGCGACCAACTGCAAGGCAAGGGTCATCGACACGGGCACGTAGCTGGCAACCACGGAGGCTGCACCCCGGTAAGGGTGCAAGATCCGCGCTCGCTCCGACCAGTGGGCGTCCGCCGCGCGCCGCAGTCGTCGGATGCCCGGCCAGGTCGCCAGGAGATTCCATGCGAACCCGGTCGCGAAGGCCGCGAGGCAGCAAAACAGCGTGAGAACCGGGTTCCAATCCATACCTCAGCTTTGCGAATCGACGCGCCACCACGTGAGGAAACGCGTCGCCGAGATCCGTGAGGGCCCGAACGAAGCCCAACACACCCAACGGCCAGGAGCCCCTCAAGCCCCTCTAGCGGGCCTCAACGGGGATCTTGAAGAAACACTGCCATCCGCCGTAGTCGGAACCCAGTGAGACGCGCGAGCCCTTTACCCATTCCGTGTGACCGTCCTCGAAGGAAAAGTTGCCGCCGTCAGGGGCTCCACGCCCAATGCGATGGACGGCGGTGAAGACCTTCTTGCCCTCAAAGTCCGTCGTCCACGCAAGCTTGGCGTCGTACATGTTGGTTGTCTTGCTTCCAACGGCCTGAAGGCGGTCGATCAAGATGGGTGCCGCTGCAAAGGGACCGTCGAGCTTCTTCTTGAAGAACCACTCGGCCGTGCCCTGCGCCCCCGCGGTCACGTCGGCGTCGCCCGTCCTGCGGCCGGGCAGGAAGAAGTAGCCGATGAGCTGGGCGGTGTTGTCGCTGCTGATCATCCCGCGCTCGGCTGCGCGATGCCAAACGTCCGTGGGGCAGAAGAGCACGTCGTTTTGGGGACGCTGGCTCTTGGCGGTCGTGCGGCGGTTCTTGATCAGGTAATTGTTCCAGAAGTTGGACATGGTGGGCATCATCCAGGAGAAACCCGCGCCGCCGCTGTTGTCCGGGAACGTGTTGTTGTTGTCGCCGGCGTACAGCGTGACCGCCAGCGTCCACTGCTTGCTGTTGCTGGCACAAAGGGTCTTCAGCGCCTTGGCGCGGGCATTGGCCAGCGCCGGCAACAACATACCGGCCAGGATGGCAATGATGGCGATGACGACCAGCAGCTCGATCAATGTGAACGCCAAGCGACTGCGATGAATGTTAAGGGCCTTCATGGAGCTTTGCCTTTCAAGGAGAGTGCCCGTTTCTACCAATGCACAACCCCGCCTTGCCAACGTTTTCAGCAATCAGCCGCTTCGTCCGCAATTTTCCAGCCATCCCATACCGCGGGCGCTGATCATGCGGGAGACGATCCAGCCACCACGGTGGATCCCACTCATTCGCCCGGGCCCTTGCCGGATTCCCCGCGGTTCAACCTTTTGAGCCGAGCGAGCAATGCGCCAACGGAGGGCTCCTGAAGGGCCCTGGACTCCAAGCCCCATGTGTCAGCAAGCACCCGGCCACCTCCCTTGGCCCGGCCTCGAATGACCGCCTGCTCCAGCCACTCCAGCGGAGCCTCGTCCCACTCGCCAGCCAGCCGAAGCCTCTCCATCGCCCCGTTGCCAGGTCGCGTGGGGATCACCACCACCGGATCCCCGCCCGCATCTAGGGCAAAATCAACGCTGCGTAGTAGCCAACCCAACGCCTCCGCCCGTGGAATGAATGGAGGGCGCGTCAACAGGAACAACCGGACCCCCACACCCATCCCCCTGAGGCGAGCGGCGGCCCTCGCAAAATCCCCTGGCGACGTCCGCTTGTTGAGTCGTTCGTGCGCCTCCGGGTGAACCGTCTCCAATCCCATGGCCACCTCGAGCTCAACTCCCTCGGGGAGCATGCGCTGGAATCCCGAGACCCTGTCGTCCACCAGCGACGGATGGCATTCCACCACGACCCGCCCTGCCCCGGCACAACGACGGGCAATGCCTCCGTAGGCCGATGGTGGTATGGCTCCCGAGTCAAAAAAGGAGCCTGCATTGTAGAGCTTCAGCCACTCCATCTCACGCCCACCCCTCGTAGCCAGTGCCACGTCCATCTGGGCTAGGATATCCTCGGCTTCCACTCGTTGCGGAAGCGTGTCCCGCCACAGGTCGCACATCACGCAACGCCATGGGCATTCCCGGTTCACCAAGAAGATGGTCAGGCCGGATGAGATGATGTCGCCTCCCTGCCATTCCTCCTCCCAGATGGAACCTGCCGGCTCCCGTGCCGATGCCAGCCGACGCGCCATCGGGTCCCGGGCCGAAACAATCCAATCGCTCCGCTCCGTGGCTCGCGACGGATAGGAAAAGGCCGGGCTCGATGGGAACCCGGCCTGTTGGACGGAGGACATCAGTTGTCCTCGGAGGGCGTGCCTGAAACTGGGCAATGACTAGCCAAGACGAATCGATCCCGTACGGTGCTCGGCGGAGAAGGCCACCCCGAAAGCGATCCCCGGAATTGAGCCGGGGGTGACCCTTGGCTCTTCATGCACCAAGGGAGTTGCCCTCGCGAGACCTCACACACCAAGGAAACCCGCTGCCGTCGATCCCTCAGGCCTATTGCAAGTCGATCTTCTCGCCCTCCTTGAGGGTGACGATCGCCTTCTTCCAGTCACTGGTACGGCCAGCGGCCGCCGTGTTTTGCCGACGGGCCTTGCCGCGGACGTTCATCGTGTTGACGCGTTGCACCTTCACCTTGAACAGGTCTTGAACCGCCCGCTTGATTTGAGGAGCCGTCGCACGTCGGTCGGCAACGACCGTGTACTGGTGATACTTGTCCACCTGAAGGGTGCTCTTCTCGGTGATCCGTATGGTCTTGATGATGTCGAAGGAAGTCATGGAAGCAGCCTTGGGTAGAGGTTACTCCGCAAGCCGGGACGACAGCCGGGCAAGGGAATCCCGGGTGAAGACCAGCTTGTCATAACGGAGGAGTTCATAGGTGTTCACCGAGGTGGCCTGCGCCAACCCAACGCCCACCACATTGCGAGCAGCCCTCTCGAACGTGTCATCGACGCCATCCAAGACGAACAAGACGGTATGACCGCTCACTCCGAGCTTGTCCTGAACCGCCACGAATTCCTTGGTCTTTGGCTGCGCCAGCTTCAGGTCGGCAACCACTTGCACGTCACCTGCATTGAGGCGCTCGCTCATGGCCTTAAGCAATGCCAAGCGGGCCACCTTCTTGTTCACCTTCTTGGAGAAATCCCGAGGCTTGGGCCCATGGACCACGCCGCCGCCCCGCCACAATGGTGACTGAAATGAACCCGCACGTGCACGGCCGGTTCCCTTCTGGCGCCACGGCTTCTTACCCGTGCCCGCCACTTCACCCATGGTCTTGGCGGAGGCCGTGCCGGAGCGTCGCGCCGCCATGTATGCCACCACCGTGTCATGCACAGCCTGCGAGCCGCGCCCATTCGAGATGACCTCGAATGCGACGTCCAACTCACCCGCCGTGTTGCCCTGCAAGTCCTTGATAGAAAGCTTCATCTTTGCTCCTCCTTATTTCTTCTTGGCTGCGCCGGCCTTCTTTTCGTCCTTCTTGCCCGCCGAGGCATCCTTGGCCTTCTGGCGCGCGTCATGGATCAGCTTGTGACGGCGTCCGTCCAATGGAATCTTTTTCGCCTCCCGCACGACGCAGTAATCCCCCTCGCTTCCGGGAAAGTTGCCCCGGATCAACAGCACGTTGTCCTCGGAGCGCACCTGGATGATCTCCAGATTCTGGGACGTGCGTCGCACGGCGCCCATGTGACCGGGCATCTTGAGCCCGCGGCGCACAGTGCCGGGGAACAGACGCTGGCCAATGGCACCCGAGCGGCGATGCCATCCCTTGGCGCCATGTGTCATGTCTCCGCCTCGGAAGGCCCAACGGCCCACCACGCCCTCGAACCCCCGCCCCTTCGTGACGCCGATGCAGTCCACGAACTGCCCCACCACGAACACGTCAGGCCCCAAAACATCGCCCGGGCTGACCGCCTTGGTGAAGTCGCGGAACTCGCGGATGCGGCGGACCGCGACGCCCTTGTGCTTGCGGACATGGCCCAGAACGGCCTTGCTCACACGCTGTTCCAACTGGTCGTCAAAACCCAATTGAACCGCGTTGTAGCCGTCCGTTGCCGTCGTCTTCACTTGGAGCACGCGGTTTGGCCCCACTTGAACCACGGTGACCGGCGTCATGACGCCGTTGGCATCATAGACGCGCGTGTGGCCGATCTTCTTTCCCAAAAGTCCAATTGGCATGGCTCCTCCTTAGATCTTGATGGTGATGTCCACGCCCGCCGGCAGGTTGAGCTTCTTCAGCTCGTCCACGGTCTTGGCAGTGGGGTCGATGATGTCAATCAGTCGCTTGTGGGTGCGTTGCTCGAACGTCTCCTGGGACTTCTTGTCCGCGTGAGGTGAACGTCCAACGGTGACCCTCTCCACGGCGGTCGGGAGGGGGATGGGTCCTGCCACGCGAGCACCGGAGCGCTTGACGGTCTCGACGATTTCGCTCGCCGAGGTGTCAATCACACGATGGTCGTAGGCCTTGAGACGGATACGGATGCGTTGTCCAGCCATACAAAGAACAATTTACAAATTTTGTGCCGTTAAAGTTAGCTGCGCGCGGCGGGTTTCTTCTTCGCCGCGTCCAACACCGTCGTCAGGACGCTGTTGGGAACCTGCTCGAAATTCAGCGGCTCCATGCTGTAGGATGCCCTGCCCTTCGACAGCGAACGAATCGCCGTCGCGTATCCAAACATCTCGGCCAGAGGAACTTGGGCCGTAACGACCGTCTGGCCCGCCTTGGCATCCACGCCTTGGATGATCCCGCGACGACGGTTGATGTCCCCGAGGATGTCGCCTTGGTACTCGTCAGGCGTGGTCACCTCGACCTTCATGATGGGCTCGAGAAGGATCGGGCCCGCGTCATTGAAGGCATCCTTCAACGCGAAGATACCCGCCATCTTGAAGGCCAATTCGTTGGAATCGACCTCGTGAAACGATCCGTCGACGATGCTCACCTTGATGTCGATGACCTGGTAGCCGGCATACACGCCAGACTTGATGGCCTCCAGAATGCCATCCTCGACGGCAGGCACGTACTCCCTCGGGATCACGCCACCCACGATCTCGTTGATGACCTCGACGCCCTTGCCCTTCTCATTGGGCACTACCTTGACGCACGCGTGACCATACTGACCGCGTCCGCCTGATTGACGGATGAACTTGCCCTCGCCGTCGGCCGCCTTCGTGATGGTCTCACGATATGCAATCTGCGGTGCCCCGGCGTCCGCCTCCACCTTGAACTCGCGCTTCAAGCGGTCGCGGATGATCTCCAAGTGCAACTCTCCCATCCCCGCGATGATCAGCTGGCCGGTCTCCTCGTTGGTAAACACCCGGAAGGTCGGATCCTCCTCGGCCAATCGCTGCAAGCCCTCGGACATCTTGTCGCGGTCGGCCTTCGTCTTGGGCTCGATCGCCATGCTGATCACGGGCTCCGGGAACGTCGGGGGCTCCAGCGTGACGTCGAAGGACTCATCGCACAGCGTGTCGCCCGTCGTGATGTTGCGAAGGCCCACCAGCGCAGCGATGTCTCCCGAGTAAACCCCATCGACATCCTTGCGCTCGCTGCCTTGGATGACCATCAAGCGGCTGACGCGCTCACGCTTGCGCGTGCGTGGGTTGTAAATGGTGTCACCCTTCTTGAGGCTGCCCGAATACACGCGGAAAAACACCAGCTTGCCGGCATAAGGGTCGGTCCAAAGCTTGAAAGCCAAGGAGCAAAACTTGCCGGTATCGGTCGTCGCGACGGTCACGCGATCTGCGGTTCCAGGGACCTGCCCCTCGGCGGGCGGAATGTCCAACGGCGACGGAAGGTAGTCGATCACGGCGTCCACGAGGTACTGGACTCCCTTCTTCTTGAATGCGGAGCCGCAGAGGACAGGGATGAACTCGATCTTGCAGGTCAGGCGGCGGATCGCGGCCTTGAGATCAGCGGGGGTCACGGGCTTCTCTTCGAGGACCAACTCAGCAATCTGGTCGTCCTTGTTGGACACAGCCTCGATCAACTCCTGAAGTCCGTCCGCCGCCTGCTCCTTCAATGCGTCGGGAATTTCCTTGATCTCGTACTTCAACCCCTCGTTCGGAACATCGCCCGGCCCCCAAACAATGGCCTTCTGGTTCACCAAGTCGATGACGCCCTCAAACTTGTCCTCGGCTCCAATCGGCAACGCGATCGGGTAGGCATAGGCTCCGAGCTTTCGGCGCATGTCATCCAAGGCGTTCGCAAAGTTGGCCCCTGTCCGGTCCATCTTGTTAACGAACGCAATGCGAGGCACCCGGTACTTGGTCGCTTGTCGCCAGACCGTTTCGGATTGGGGTTGGACACCCGCGACGCCGCAAAAGACCGCCACGGCACCATCCAACACGCGCATCGAGCGCTCCACCTCGGCCGTGAAGTCCACGTGGCCCGGGGTGTCGATGATGTTGATCCGATGCCCGATGGCCTCCCGTGACTTGAAAAGGCCCTCCTCCTTCTTCTGGGTCCAAAAACAGGTGACGGCAGCGGAAGTGATCGTGATGCCACGCTCCTTTTCCTGCTCCATCCAGTCCGTGACGGTGTTGCCGTCATCGACATCACCAATCTTGTGGATCAGGCCGGTGTAAAAAAGGATTCGTTCGGTCGTCGTCGTCTTGCCCGCATCAATATGCGCGGCAATCCCGATGTTGCGCGTGCGCTCGAGGGGGTACTGGCGATTTGGCGAGTTCAGGGCCGTGTTGATTGCGGTGGCGTCGCTCATGGCAGGAATGGAGGAGGTGATGAGACGAAAAGCGCCCCGTTTGGCGTCGGGGCGCGTTTTCTATGAGTTGGCAGCTACCAGCGGAAGTGGGCGAAGGCTCGGTTCGCTTGGGCCATCTTGTGAACGTCATCGCGCTTGCGGATGGCATTGCCCTGCCCCAGATAGGCTTCCATGACCTCGCCAGCCAACGCTTGGGTCATGGGGATGCCCTTTCGGTCATCGGCGAATCGCACGATCCAACGCATGGCCAAGGATGTCTGGCGGTCAGCGGGAAGCTCAACCGGGACCTGATAGGTCGCGCCACCCACGCGCCGCGCCTTGGTCTCAATCCGGGGCTTTGCATTGTCGATGGCGCGTTGAAGAATCTCCAAGGGGCTCGCCCCGGGATTCTTCTCCGCAATCACATCCAGCGCCCCGTACACGATGCGCTGGGCGAGGCTCTTCTTGCCACCGTACATGACGGTGTTCACCAAACGAGCCACCAAGGGACTGTTGTACTTGGCATCCGGGACCACCGAACGCCTTTCGGCACGACGACGACGGGACATACAAAGAACGATTGAAGTGACGATGAAACTCTGAAGCGATTAGTGGAAAACTACCAAAGGAGACGATTCCTGATGTCGATGGGCTGCCACCGAATCATTTCTTGGCTGCGCCAGCCTTCGCGCCGCCGGCAGCCGCAGCCTTGGGCCGCTTGACGCCGTACTTGGAGCGGCTGACGCGGCGCTTCTCAACACCGGCGGCGTCGAGGGTGCCACGGACGATGTGATAGCGGACGCCTGGCAAGTCCTTCACGCGACCACCTCGAACCAGCACGATGGAGTGCTCTTGGAGATTGTGACCCTCATCCGGGATGTAGGCGATGATCTCGTTGCCGTTCGTCAGGCGCACCTTCGCGACCTTGCGCATGGCGGAGTTGGGCTTCTTGGGCGTCCGCGTCATGACCTGAAGGCACACCCCGCGGCGAAACGGGTTGCTCTCAAGGGCAGGCGCCTTGCTCTTGTAAACCAACTTGCTACGGCCCTTGCGGACCAACTGATTTATGGTGGGCATCTCAGCCTAAAGATATGCCGCCGAGGCGGCGAAATGGAGGCGAGAGACTACCGACGCACCCCCCAGCTGCAATAACATTTTCCGAAAACTTTTTGCCAGACCCTTCGCGACCGGACCTCGCACGTCCCTCCGAAGGCGGACGGCGGTTGACGTTCGGGCGCTCACGCTTGGTGATCGGCTCGGGAGTCCCAGGCTCGGCGTTTTCTTCACGGCATCTCGGCCCCGACTCATCGATCTCGGGTCGCGTCATGCGGGCGTCCCAGGGTTCGCCCCCGTTGTTGCGCGCGGCGTCCTGACCCCGCGGGGAATGGACGCTTGTTTGCAGGGCGACCCCCGGTAGATTCGCGAGACAAGAGCATGGGCGTGGAAAGGAAGCCGTTGAAGATGGTGGGATGCCCGCACTGTGGTGCGAAGGTCTTCATACCCGGGGATTTGCAGCCGTTGGCGGCGGCGGCGTGCTCGAAGTGCTCGGGCTCCATCATGATGCCCGCGATGCTGCGGCAATTTGAGCTGCGTTCCGCGATCGCCTCCGGCGGCATGGGCACCGTGTATCGGGCCTGGGATACCACGCTGGGGAGAGAGGTCGCGGTGAAGCTGATGCTCAAGGAGATGGCGGCGGACCCGGCCGCCGTGGATGCCTTCGCGAGGGAGGCGCGGGCATGCGCCCAGCTCAACCACACCCACATCATTCACATCTACACGTTCGACGAGCACGAGGACGACAAGTACCTCGTCATGGAGCTGGCCGATGCCGGTTCCCTGGACTCCCGGATCGAGAGCCAGCGGTACCTTCCGGAGCTCGAGGTCCTCGACGTGGGAATCAAGGTTGCCTCCGCGCTTGCAACCGCCCTCCGCCACGGGCTCCTGCATCTCGACATCAAGCCCGGCAACATCCTCTTCAACGGCGAGGGCGAGCCGAAGGTCGTGGACTTTGGCCTGGCCCGGAAGGCCGACGCCGACACGGATGCCTACGCACCCATTTTTGGGACACCCTACTACATTGCCCCGGAGCGCGTGAGGCAGGAGGGCGACTCCTTCCTCTGCGACATGTACTCGCTCGCAGGCACGATGTACCACGCCCTGACGGGTCACGTGCCCTTCGAGGCCCCGACCGTCGAGGAGGTGGTGGCCGCCCACTTGCATGGGGCCCTTCGTCCTGTTCACGAGCTGTTGCCGGGCATCACGCTTCCCACCAGCGAGGCGGTATCGCGTGCCATGAGCAAGGATCCACGCCAGCGCTTCCCCTCCTACGACGACTTCATCATGGCCCTGACGGCCGCGCGGTCCCAGCTGCTAATCCGGCAATTTGCGCCCCAGGTCGCGGCCGAGACCCAAGCGACGCAGCAAGGGCCGTCGAAGAGCTGGTGGCGGCGATAGACCTCCTCGCGCCGACCCATGGCTCGCATCGCGCGCAGGAACAAGGTCCAGCTCGAGCCCTCCGACGTTGCCTCCCGCCTCGTCTCGTGGTTTGCCACGTCCGCCCGCGACCTCCCCTGGCGACGCACGCTGGACCCCTACGCCGTCTGGGTCTCCGAGGCGATGCTCCAGCAAACCCAGGTGAGGACGGTCATCCCTTATTGGACCCGTTGGATGCAGCGCCTTCCCACGGTCCAGGAACTTGCCAACGCCCATTTGGACGAGGTCCTCAAGCTTTGGGAGGGCCTAGGCTACTACCGGCGCGCCCGTCATCTGCATTCGGCCGCGCGACGGGTGATCGCCGTGCAGGGAGGGCATCTTCCGGTCCATTCGGACGAATGGCTCGCCCTCCCTGGCATCGGCCGATACACCGCGGGGGCGATTGCCTCCATCGCCTTCAACGAGCCCGCGCCAATCCTGGACGGCAACGTCGCCCGTGTCTTGTCGCGTCTGATGGCGATGGCCGGAAGCCCGAAGGATCGATCCACCTCGGCGGTCCTGTGGTCGCAAGCCGCGCTGATCGTGAAGGCTGCCGAAGCGCTGCCCCCGCCGGCTCCACTGTCCCATGCGCCGCTCGTCCGTCTGTCCGGCCCCTGCTCCGCCGTGAACCAATCGCTCATGGAATTGGGCGCCTTGGTTTGCACGCCGACGAACCCAAGTTGTCCCGCTTGCCCCCTACGTGACCAATGCCGGGCTCATGCCATGGGGCGCTCTGGGGACTTTCCAACCGTCTCCACCCGCCCCGCCACCACGCGGCGGACGATGGCGGCCGTCCTGTGGCACCGCTCCGGCCGATGGCTGGTGCGCCAGCGTCCGAGGGACGCGGTCAACGGCGGGCTCTGGGAATTCCCGGGCCTGGAGTGCGGACCGGGCGATGACCCCAAATCCGTGCTCGCTCGATGGCTTGGCGTCGAACCCGGTCAACTGGCCCTCGCGGGAACGATTCGGCACGCCATCACACGCCATCGAATTTCCCAGCACTTCTTCCGCCTGGAGGGGCCCGTCTCGCGGCCCGCGACACCGGCCGACGCCGAGTGGAAGACGGTCCACGATCTCGACGCGCTGGCATGGACGGCCGCCCATCGAAGGGCGCTGGCCCTGGCCCGGTCCTAGAACCACGAGCAGCGGCACGCCTGGCACCTTCACGACATCGCCCATGCACCACCACGCCCAGCTACCGAATGGTTGCCGTGTCGTCACGGCCGAGATGCCCCACATGGCTTCCGCAGCCATCGGCCTTTGGGTGGGCGTGGGCGGACGTCACGAGCCGGCGGCCCTGGGCGGCATTTCCCATTTTATCGAGCACATGGTCTTCAAGGGGACGCGCCGACGGACCGCCGCCGCCATCTCCCAGGCCGTGGAGGGCATCGGCGGCTACCTCAACGCCTTCACCGACGAGGAGCACACCTGCTTCTACGCGCGGGCGGCGGCCGTTCACTGGCCCAGGCTGCTCGACGTCCTCGTGGACATGCTCCTCCACCCGCGACTGGACCCGGCCGACATCGACCGGGAGCGAGAGGTCATCCTGGAGGAATGGTCGATGTACCGCGACCAACCCTCCGAGCTCGTCCATGACCTCCTCAACGCCGCGCAATTCCCGCGGCATCCGCTGGGAAGGCCCGTCATCGGAACCCCAGCAACCCTTCGCCGCATCCAACGACCGGACTTCGAGTCGTACATGCGGTCCCACTACACGGCCGGGGCCCTCGTCATCGCGGCCGCGGGCAACGTCCGCCACGACGACGTCGTTCAAGCCGCCTCACGGCTTGTGCGTCGCTTCCGCCCGGGGCCGCGCATGGGCTTCCATCCGTGGACACGACCCGCATGCGGACCCCGCGTGAGGGTCCTCACCCGTCCAACGGAGCAGGCCAACATCGGCCTGGGCCTTCGCGCCGCCTCGCGCAATGACCCCCGACGCCACGCGCTCCGGCTGCTCAACGCCATCCTTGCCGAGAACATGAGCTCGCGCCTGTTCCAGGTCGTCCGCGAGCAGCACGGCCTCACGTACAACATCCACTCCGCGCTCACCTGCTGGGCGGACGTCGGCGACATCGTCATCTCCGCCGGGCTCGACACCCGCGACCTCGAGAAGACGCTCCGGCTCGTGGTTCGCGAGATCGACCGCCTCATGCAACGCCCGCCCGGCAAGGCCGAGCTGCAACGCGCGCGGGATTACGTCCTCGGGCAGTTCGACCTTTCCCTCGAAAGCACGGAGAACCACATGATGTGGCTCGGCGAGCAATGGCTTGGGCACGATTCCCTCACGCCGCCGGGCCGCATCCGTGACCAGATTGCAGCCGTGACCGCCGCGCAGGTCCGCGCCGCCGCCGCCGATTTCCTCGGCCCCAGGAACCGGACCCTCGCCTTGGTCTCGCCTCGTTCCAGCGACCGCGGCCTTGGGCGGATCCTGGCCGGATAGTCGGCAATGCGGCCGCCACGGCATCCGACGACACCGGGTCAGGCTCGCGCATCCCGCACATGCACCCAGCAATGCACGTGCGGCTCGCCTCGGAAGTACCACAACATCCGAGGCCCCTCGATCTGCCAAACGTCCCAGACGCCGTCGTTGCCGAGGTCCT
Organism: uncultured Verrucomicrobiota bacterium; assembly: GCA_903880005.1. Classification (GTDB taxonomy): domain Bacteria; phylum Verrucomicrobiota; class Verrucomicrobiia; order Limisphaerales; family UBA9464; genus UBA6176. The sequence continues at coordinate 22,397 of CAIRNV010000127.1, forward strand.
GTTGCTTGAAGTACGCCACGTGAAGGTTCTCCAGCCCCTGCGACTCCACCCAACGCATCGTTTCCTCCGCATCCACCTTGCGGAACGGCTGGAGCAAGTCCCCCAGCACGTCGCGCATCAGGCGTCGCTGGTCGGGCGTCATGTCGCCCGCACGCAATCCTGGCAGCCCCTCCTTCTGACCCGAAAGCCGCACCGTCTCCGTCGCCCGCTCGCGTCGGCTGCGGCCGTCCACGAGGGCACGCTCACGTTGTCTGCCATCCAGGGCTTGGAAGAGGTCGTTGGCCCGGCGCGCCTGATGCCAGAACACGTTGCCCGGATGGTCCGCCGGCTCCTCGTCCCTCGGGCCCGCTTGATGCCCGTAGAAGATCGGCCCGCCAAACGCCGCCCCGGCCACCGAGTCGCCATCGCACCGGCGCGTGCAATGCCGCCCGGTCAACACGAGCTCGAACTTTCCCGTGCCGGGAGCCCCAAACAGCGCGACGGACGTCCCGCCCTCGAACCCCTTGCCCTCCGAGTCCTCCACCATTTGACGCATCATGGCGTCGGCGTGCTCCGGTTGGTGGAGCGACCGAAAGATCTGCCGGACGAGATCCTGCTGGTCTGGCCTCAGGACATCGCGGATCGAGCGGCCGGTGATCATCCAGTTGTTGTCCACCTTCTCGCGCAACGGATCCTCGAAGGCCCGGCACATGATCGTCCGCTGGGCCTCGTCCAGCGAGCCATGGAGCTGCGCCGCCAACGTCTCCGACGTCGGCCGTGCCGACGCCTGGGACTCGGCAAGCGCCAACGAGGGCGCCGCAAGCGCCCCCGCCGCCACGCCGGCAGCCGAGGCAAGGAACGAACGACGGTTCATCGCCGGCACCATGGCCGGCCCGGGACCTTCACTATTCGAGGGGGACATGTGGACATCCAACCACGACAGCCCCGCCGGTGGAAATGCGGTTTTCAGGCAGACCCCAGGGGGACACGTCCGCAGCCATGGCCCTGGATCGGATCCCCTGATCCCGAACGATGCAGTAGGGAGGGGAGTGATGGCGCCGCAGATTCTTTCGCAGGGCGAGGAGTGAGGCGCGCCTTTGCGAGCCATGCATGAAGGACAGGCGGAAGGATCACTGCCACGGACCATCGATCCCAAGCAGCAACGACTCGCCGAGGATCCCCACCATCCCCCACCCGCGCGTCACCGCTGGTCCGTGCCCCGCAACCAAGCCAGCAAGTCCGCCAGGCCTTGCTCTCCCAAGGAGGACTCGAAGCCCGTCGGCATGAGCGAACGCCCGGTCGCCTCGATGCGGCGCAGCCGGGATCGCAGCACGGGCACCTCGCCGCCGCCGGCCTGCCTCAACACGATGTTGTTGGCCGTCTCCGCCGACACCAGCCCGGACAACGCCTCGCCGTCATCCAACTCGATGCTCCATGCCCGGTAGCGCGCCTCCACGGCCTGGTCCGGGTCCAAGATCGCTGCCAGCCACCATTCCACCGGCTTGCTGGCCGCCATCGCAAGGCCGGGGCCCACGGCCACGCCCACGTCCCGCATCCGATGACACGGCGCGCACAACTCGACGAAACGGGCCCTGCCCTTCGCGGCATCGCCCTGCATCCCCGCCACCTTGCCGTGGCGCGCCACCACCGCCGCGCGGTCGGTTGAACTGGGCCTGAGCGACGCAAGCACGGGGGGTGGTGGCGCCACGGTCTGGCCCGGCTGCAACTCCCGAAACAACGCGTGCCCCACCGGGACCGACGATTGAACGGCCCACCGTGTCCAGTCGTCGAGGTCCGGCCGCGACGCCACCCGGCGCAAGGCCTCCTCCACCCGTTCCACCGGCCATGCCCCCAGCGAGAAGGCAGCCTGCAATCGCACCGCCGCCTCGCCGTCGGATGCGAGCCCCCGCACGGCATCGAGCACGGCGCCGGCATTCGGCGCGTGGGCTTCCGCCTGCCGCAGCGCCTCCACCCGGACGCCAGGGTGGGGATCCGACAGTCCCCGCAGCAGGTCCTTTTCTTGCAATCCTCCCAACAAGCCCAGCGTGGCCATCGCCTGGAGCCGGACGCGCGGGTCATGCGCGGGCTGCATGAGGGCTCGCAACGGTGCATGGGTTGCCGGGTCGCGACGCTGGACCAGGCATCGCATCGCCATGTCACGCTGCCAGCCGTTCGGGTGGTCCATCGCCTGGACCCACGCCGCAGGATCCATGGACTCCAGCGATGGCACGACGCGCCTCGGGGAGCCCTTGGGCGCGACGCGGTAGATGCGCCCCCGATCCTCGCCCGCGCGAAGGTTCACCCGGGCCTGCATCTCCGGGGAGATCCACTCCGGATGCTCGAGGATGAACCGCTGCATGTCCGCCACCCACAAGGCCCCGTCCGGACCGACCCGCGTCCCCGTCGGGCGAAACCAAGGATCGGTGCTCGCGAGGAACTCCGAGCGCTCCTCGCCCGGTGCACGGCGGCTGTGCCACCCGCTTCCATGGGGGAGGAGGACCTCCCGATGAATCGTGTTGTGCACCGGCTCGCTGATGAAGACCGAGCCGGCGAAGGACAGGCCGAACAGGTCGTCGCGATTCGGGACGGGGCTGCACCCGCTGGTCACGTGATTGAGCGACCACGGTTGGTTGGGCCGTTGCTGCGGCGCGCTGGCGGGGAACACGCGGGTCGAGTCCGGGTAGTTGGCCAGCATTTCCACCACGCGCGGCACGGCGAGGCCCGGGTTTCGCCGCAGGTAATGCTCGGGAAGCCGGACGTGCCAAAGCCAGGTGGGATTGTTGTTGCCGTACCAGCTCCCCCAGTCGTCGCGACGACGGCCGAACTGCGTCTGCGCCGACACGGTCTCCATGTCGCCGGTTTCGGGGCGCACGCGCAGGTCGCGCCCGCCGAGCTTCAAGGTCCTTCCCGTGGCGACCGACCGCACGGTGCCGCCGCTGTCGCCGTTGGCCAGGTACACCCAACCGTCGAGGCCCCATTCAAACCCATTGAACCGATGCTGTTGGTTGCCCGGATGAAACCCGGTGAACAACACGCGCCGGACGTCCGCCGCCCCGTCGCCATTCGTATCCTCCGCGTACAACAGGTCTGGCGCGGCCGCCACCAGCGCGCCGCGGCCCCACGGCATGACGCTCGACGGGAATGGCAAGTCCTTCAGGAACACCGTCGCGCGCTCGAACACGCCGTCGGCGTCGCCGTCCGCGAGGACCTTTACCCGGCCACCGGGCTTGCCGTGCCCGTCCATTCCCAGGGGGTAATCCCGCATCTCCACCACCCACAGCCGCCCGTCGGCGCCCCAGTCGAGGTACACGGGATCCACGACGACCGGCTCCGATGCGACGCATTGAACCTCGATGCCGGGGGCCACGCGAAACGCCGCCAAGGCTTCCGGCACCGACAAGGGGGACGGCATCGGCATCGCGATCCATGGCCCAGGGTTGAATCGAGCCTCGGAACCACCGCGAGCCACCACGACATCCGCCCCGTCCCGGCGCACCACGGCTCCCACGAACGAGGGCGGCCCTGCTTGGCCGCCCGTACGCGGGCCCGAACGGACCACGTGGGTCCAACCCTTCGTCCATCCCAGCTGGGGCTGCACGACGCGCGTCCAAAGGTGCATCGACACCACCCGGTCGTTGGACAGCACAAGGTCGTCGAAGCCATCCCCGTTCAGGTCCACCGTGCGCAGGCCGACATCGGCCGCGTCCATGACGGCGACCTCCTCGGGCAATCCAAAGTCCGCCTTCACCCACCGGCCGGAGTCGTCGCGCGTCTCCACCCCCCATCGGCCTTGGGACGCCACGACGCGGTCGGGCCGGCCATCATGATCGAAGTCTCCGAAGAGGTCCTGCCCCCTGGCCCATGGCGACGCGGTCGCCACGAGCATCCACATGCCCGGGACCCAGGCTCCGTTCACCCCAAACCGTTGGAGACAGAAACGCATGCGCCGCCTCACGCCTCGCGGTTCACCAGTCCAAGGCCGCCGAGGATTTCATCCAGGCGGGCGTAGTCGGGAACCACCATGTCCGCCCCGACTCCCCACAACCGCTGGCGCTTGGCCTCGTCGATTCGGCCGGAGCCAAACACCTCCTCGTCGGTCGCCACCGCCACGGCCGTCGCACCCATGGCCTTGGCCTCCTCGATTTCGACATGTCCGTCGCCAAAGACCACCAAGGCGTCGCCGGCCGCCCCATCCGACGCCAGGATGGCGTCCATCACGCCCCGCTTGCTGTAGGAGCGATCCTCCGGCCCCGAAGGACCATGAACCCTCGGGCCAAAGAAACGCGACACGCCCAGCACCTCGACCTCAGCGTTGACGTGGCGGGCCTCGGTGCCGGACACGACGTGAAGGATGAGGCCGGCGGCCGACAACGCCTCCAAGCATGCCACGGTGCCCGGAGGTTGATACGCGGCGGCGGACCGCGACCCGGACCTCACCTCCTCGATGCGGGCGTCCACCATGCGCCGCAGCCGGGTTGCGTACTCGGATTGGTACGCGACGGCAGGGCGACGTTCGCCACCCCGCTCCACCACCCGTTCGGCGAGGCATTGCATCTGGTGGATCGTGGGCTTGCCGTTGAGCCGCCAGATGTCGTCGTGCGCCTGGTGCCGGAGCTTCGCCGCATCCTCGCCTGGCAACGCCGGGAGGTGCGACAGGAACAACTCCAACATCACCTCGCCCCATCCCGCACGGATGAAGGACAACGTGCCGTCCCAGTCGAACACCGCATGGCGAAGCCGGGAGGGCGGCCGGTAGCCTGGCCGGGACTGGATGACGGGGCTCACGGGAGGGAAACGGTGACGGCTCGTTGGACGGAGGCTTCCTCGGCCTCGCAAACCTCCAAGGAAAGGACGGCGTCCGCCGCCGTGACCAGCGTCGGTGCCCGCCCGGCCGCGATGGACTCAAGGAAATGGCGAGCCTCGCCGATGTATCCGTCGCCGCCGTCGGGCTTCACGGTGACCGGGGCCTGTCCCGGGACGAAGACCCGCAGGGCGTCCGCACCCCGGGCGATGTCATAGTCGATGGTGGCGCGCTCCAGGTTCACGGTGAACGCCATGTTGAAGCCAAAGCCCTCGGACATCGCCCAGCTTCCCTCGGCCGACACCGTGGGTCCACCCGGGTAATGGTAGAGCGTGACCACGTGGTCGATCGCGCCGCTGACCCGCGAATAGCCCGAGGACGTCACCGCAGCGGGCCTCCCAAAGCAATGAACCACGAAGTCCGTGTCGTGGACGTGCAAGTCGAAGAGGCCGCCACCCGACTCGGCCCCCTTGAGGAAGTGCCCATGGCCCCAGCCTGGAGCCTGGGCCACCCGCCGAAACCGCGCATCCAGCACCTTGCCGTGGATGCCGGATGCCATCACCTGGCGCGTCCACGCGTACTCCGGCCAAAAACGAATGCAGAGGGCGGGCATGAGGAAGACGCCCTTCGCCGCGGCGGCGGCGGCCGCATCGGCAATCCGCCTCGCCTCGGCGGCGGTGCGGGCGAGGGGCTTCTCCACCAGCACGTGCTTCCCCGCCGCCAACGCGGCGAGGCAAAGGTCCACATGCGTGGGCGTGGGGGTGCAAATGTCCACCGCATGGACGTCGGGATCGGACAGCAAGTCCTCGACGCGCTGGTACGCGCGCACCTGGGACATGTCGAGCCGCACGGCGTCCTGCGAGCCCACGTTGCCGGCCACGTTGGAAAAGTTGCCGTCAAGGTTGCGCCCGCTCGGGTTGGCGATGGCGGCGATGCGCGCCATGGGAACCTTCCGGTAGGCCCGGATATGGGCAACGGCCATGAAGCCGGTGCCGACGATGCCGACGTTGATCACGCCCCCGACTATCCTCGCGCCACACGCCGGATGCCAAGGCGCGAAGTTCGGAGAAGACCCGGGCAACCGACCGCTCAACCCGCGAACCCCGACCGTGCAAGCATGGCCTGCATCTCCCCGGGCGTCGCATCCAGTCGCCACGCGTTCGCCATCAAGATCCCGGCGTCGCACCCATGACGATGTCGCCGCGACTCGTCCAACATGCCCGCCAGATCCAGATCCTCGACGACGCTTCTCACGCGGTCCCTCGCCTGCGCGGCGTTCCCTGTCGCAGCACATGCCACTGCCTCGCGCATGCCGTCCGCAAACCGCGGCATTCCACGCAACAGGAAGCCCAGCGCCCTCCCCGGCTTCCCAAGCCGCCTCGCCGTCTCGGACCAAATGGCCGCCGTGAAGTAAAACAACAGCAGGTCACGAAAGACATCGAAGTCCGGCATGGCTCGATACAGCGCCCCGACCATCCCAAAGGCCGCATCGAGATCCCGGATCGTCTCCTCGCCCAGCGAATTCATGTCCATGTCGCCCCCCCGATCCCACGCCTCCCCAATCCGAACCAAGCCCAGCAAGGTCAGCGGAAATCCCATCGACAACAGCGGATCCACGAAGCCGGCGGCGATCGGGAGCATCAACCAACCCGGCCCGGAGACACGGGACGTGCGAAAGGACAACTTCGGGATGTGCGCCAAGGGCCTCGTGGGCACGGCATGCGCGAAGCAACGGGCCACGTCCGGACTACGCCGCAGCCACCCAGCCCATGCCTCCCCGGCGTTCGTGACGCGCCCGGGCACCGTCCGGCGTGCAAACCCGGCGCTCGTAAGGCCGTTGTTGAAGCGCAGGATCCATGTCCAGCCATCGTCAAAAACATGGTGCAACGCCGCGTCATCGGGCGGAAACGGGACCGTCCCCACCGGCGCATGCACCGCCTCCCATCGCTCGACGTCGGCAAAGTGACCGAACACGGCCTCCGTGGAGGGATATCCCTGCGGGTTGACCTCCCCGAGGCCGAGGGCGCGGTGCAAGTACCCGCGCGGGCCGGTGGCATCGAACAACCATCGCGCATGGGCCTGGAAGGAGCCGGACGGCCCGCGCCCCGTCACGCGCACCCCTGCCGGGCCAAACTCGGGCGCTTCCAAGGTCGTCTCTTCCAAGGCCTCGGCCCCCATCGAGGCCGCCTCGCGAAACAGGAACGCATCAAAGTCCGGTCGATACCAGTGCGTGTCGGCCACGGCATCCGATGGGCTGGCCGCGACCAGAAGCTCACGCGACCTCGCATCGTCGTGGACCCAGGGGCGGCCGCCCGGGCCATGGTGGTAGAAGGAAAAGCCGCGCTTGAGACCGCACCCGATGGATGGGTACGTCGCCTGCCAGGTGCCCCACTTGCACAGGGGCAGCAGCCGAGGCAGGTCATGGCGCAAGGCGATCTCCTCCAGCAACAAGTTGGCCAGCGGCGTGGACGACTCCCCCATCACAAACCGCGGATGCTTCTGCCGCTCAACCAAGAGCACCGACTTGCCCCTCCTCCGCGCCATCATTGCCAACAACGATCCGGCAAAGCCGCCACCGACAATTGCCACGTCGAAGTCCTGCCTCCCCATGGCGTGTTCGTGCCCCACGGCGAAGGTCCAACGCAAGGAGCATTCCATCACCATACCCGGATCGCCTTCAGCATCCGATCCCGCCCCAGGCCCACCCTCGCTAGGTCCCTGCACCCCGCCTCATGGACGAGGGGCCCCGGCCGCCAGCCCGGCCCCTCGTCGGCGAGCACCCCAAGGCTGATGGGAAAGCGGTCGTAGAGATCGTGGATTCGGCAGTGATGACGATACATGCGGAGGCCAAGGCCCGGGTCACGCTGGGCCTGCACCTCGACGTGCAGGAGGATCATGAGCGTTCCTTTCCGTCGCGAAGGAAGGGGTGTCGCGGCGGCATCCTGCGTGGTGCGAGGGGCGGTCGATCTTCTTCCGCAAGAGCACCGTCGTTCGCTCGTCGTCCTTCACCGGTGGGGCGCCTCGTTGGGGAACGAGATCCCTCGTGACGGCGTGGCAGCGACGGATGAGGACGACGTTAGCCAACAGACTGCATGAGGACGGGCGCAGGCGAACCGAAGCCGAGCGGTATCCGGGCCTCCACTCGCACGCCCCGGCCATTGAATTGCAGGGAGACGTTGGCCCGGAAGGGCGTGCTGCAAACGTGGATCGCGAGGGACAGCGTGTCATCCGTCGTCCAGGCGGCGCTGGCGGCCAGCGGTTCCTTGGCCAACGGCCCAAGGCTGCCCCGCGGCGCCAGACCCAGGATGCCATCCGCGCGTGCCCACCTCCCGTGACCACACTTCACCCGGGATTCCTTCCCACGGACGACCCACGAGAGGTCCCAACCGCCCCCGCCGGACTCCTCGACGCGCAGCGCCTCCCAGCCGGCGTCATTGGGGACGAGCCGGAAGGTCCGGCCCAAGGCGTCGGCCGAGCGCGGGCTGGACTTGCTGCCCGCCACCGTCTTGAGGGCCAAGCCTTGGAGACGCTCGTGCAAGGCGCGCCGGGCAGGGGCGGCGGACTTTCCAACGGCCGGCAGCACATGCTCCCAGACCCGGTCCAGGACCGCCTGCATGTCGCCCGTCCCGGCGGTGATGGCGACCACGATGTCCTGGGCGGGAAGCACGATGCAAAACTGGCCAAACGCCCCGTCCCCCCGGTAGGCCCCGTGGCGACACCTCCAGAACTGGTAGCCGTACCCCTGCTCCCAATCGCTCCGCGGATTGCTGCCGTTGGAAACCTGGCGCGCCGTGGCGGCATCCACCCACGATGACGGAACCAGCACCTTGCCTTCGGGCGAACGCCCCCTGCGCCGAAGCATGTCCCCAAACCGCGCAACATCCTCCGTTCGCAGGCGAAGCCCATACCCGCCCAGGCTGATGCCCTCGGCGTTGGCATCCCAAGTGGACCCCTCGATGCCCAGTGGCGCGAACAATCGAGGACCCAGGTACTCGTGCACCGTCTTGCCCGTTGCCTTCTGGACCAGGGCCGACTGCATGAAGGTGGCCGGGGTGTTGTAGAGAAAGTGGGTGCCGGGCTTGAAGGGAACCGGTGCGGCGAGGAACGACCGCGCCGACATCGCCTCGGGCGTGATGGGTGGCTCCGACTGATGCCCCGTGCTCATGCACAGGAGGTCACGAACGCGCATCGCCCTGAGGTTGGCGGAGGGCTCTTCCGGCGCATGGTCGCCCAGATGCCTGAGAACGGGGTCGTCGATGGACAAACGGCCCTCGGCCACGGCGAGGCCCACCGCCGTGGAGGTGAAGCTCTTGCTCAGCGAATACAACTCATGCGGCGTCTGCGCGTCATAGGGCGCCCACCACCCCTCCGCGATGACCCTGCCATGCCGCATCACCACGAGGCCATGGACGTGCTCGATTCGGTCCAGCGCCTCCACGAGCGAGAGGAGGCCCGCAGACGAAACGCCTTGGCTCTCCGGGGTGGCGCGCGGCAGGGATGCCGGAGTCACGCGCCGGGTCGAAGGCCTCGCAACCGAGGGAACAAACGGACTCGCAAGCAAACCCGCCAAGACGGCTCGACGCGAAAGGAGGGGCATGGCCTCAGGCTGCAACGGGCGGCCTCCCGTTGCCAAGGACGCGGCGCGGGACCTAGTCCGGGATGATGCAGTTGGGAGGGAAGGATTTGCGAAGGCAGATCCAGCCAGCGCGACCGGCGCGCCTTACTTGACCTCGACCTGGATGCGGTACCGCTCGAGCGTGTTGCCCTCGGCTTGGGCCAGGCGCGCCAGGGCCTTGTTGTAGTCGGACTTGGCCCGGATAGCGTCGGATTGGGCGGCGGTGAAGTCGCGCTGGCGTTGCAGCACGACGAAGGACGTGGACTTGCCGTTCTCGAGCTTCTTTTCCTCGGCTTGGAGGGCGGCCTCGGAGTACTCGCGGAACGCCTCCGTGGCCTCGACGCGCTGGAGGGCGGCGTCGGCCGTGCGGATGGCGTTGTCGATCTCGACCATGACGGATTGCTCGAGCTGCTTGAAACGCAGGAGGGTTTGCTCGTTGCGGAGCTTCGCGGCCTGGTGCTCGTTGCGGGCGCGTCGGTTCGAGAAGGGGACGGACAGCCGGATGCCCGCGCTGTGGTTGGGGTATTGCTGGTCGGCGATGTTGCCGAGGGACGGCGTCAGCATGCGATCCTGCCCGGTCAGGCCGTAGCTGCCGGTGAGGTCCAGTTGGGGGAACAATTGGTTCCGGGTGAACCGCATGGTGATCCGCTGCTTCTCCAGCTCGAGGCGGGTGCGCTGGATGTCCGGACGCGTTGTGAGGCCCTTGTGCCAGCTATCCATGCGGTTGAAGGACTCGGGAACCGCCACCAACTGGGCCGTCGGCTCGTAGGACAAATCCTTCTGCGCGACGAAGTCGTCCGTGATCAACCGCTTCAGGCCGTTCTCCGCGAGCAACAACTGTTGCTGGGCCGAGATGAGGTCCGCCCTGCTGCGCGCGACCTGCGCGGCGGCCTCCTTCTCGTCGAGGGGAGCCATGTTGCCCACCTCCACGCGCTTCTTGTTCTCGGCAAGCTGACGTTCGGCGAGCTGCAGCGCCTTCTGCTGCACCTTGACCGTTTCACGCGCCGCGATGAGGTCGTGGTAGGCGAGGGTGACATCGGTCAACGTGCCGATCATCTGGTTGCGCACGTCGAGTTCGCCCTGCTTCAGGTTGCGCTTCTCGAGCTGGATGGTGAGGCGCGGCTGGTCGATCCAGAAGTTGCGAAGGAGCGGCTGGGTCAGGTTGATGGAGGCGAACGGCGTGTACACGAACTCCTGGGACCGGCCGTTGATCGCACCAGAGTTCCGATTCACGCCCGAGGCAATGTTGTAGGACAAGCCGGTGGGAATGGCCCCGCCGAAGCCCGCCGTGTACTGCTCGATCCAGGATTCGTTCGGAGGCGGATTAAACTGGCCGATGCCGGCGAAGCCCGCCGAAGCGCGGAAGGCTTGGCTGGCGCCCATGTTCATGGTGGGCTCGTAGGTCCACAGCGCCGAGCTCAGGGAAAGCTTCGTCAGCAAGGGCCCATATTGGGCCAACCGGATGTCGAGGTTCTTCTGCAATCCCATGCGCAGGCAATCCTCCAGGGACACCGCCTTCACATCGGCCCCCACCGCGACCGCCGCCTGCAACATCGCCGCCGCCCAGCAGGCGGACTTCATCGCTCGAACATGCATCATGAGATTCAAAATTCTTGGGGCACACGCCCTGCCGACGTCAACGCGGCCGTCCTTCCATTTTCCATTGGGCCCGCGTGGCAACAATGACCCTCAGGCTCGCCCGGCGGTTTCAACAACCACCAGGCCCGCCCTCCAACACTGCCCGCCCATGGCCAACGCCACGAAACGGACACCGAGCCGACGCGCCGGGTGACACGCGCACGGCAACACGGCCCCGACCTACGCCGCCGCCGCCGGATAGCGCTTCTCCCCCGTCAGCAACTCGGCCAAGTCCACCGCCGAGCTGAAGGCGTCCTCGTGGAAGCCGTAGCGGAAGTAGCTGCCGCAGAAGTACACCGCCTGGCCCGGGGATCGACGGTTCAGGCCCGGCAACGAACCCTGAGCCTGGATGGCTCCCAGCGAGAACAACGGATGCTCGTAGGCGATACGCCGGACCACGCGATCCGGGTCCACCCGGCTTCCGCCGTTGATCGAGACGAAGTAGTCCACGCGGTCGCTCACGCCTTGCAACCGGTTCATCCAGTACACGGTCGAGGGACGCGTGCCCCCGCCCGGCGACGGGTCCATGCGATAGTTCCATGCCGCCCATGCCATCCGCGTGCGCGGCATCTCCCGGGGATCCGTGTGCACCACCGCCTCGTTGGGCTGGTACTTGAACTCGCCCAGCAACCGGCGCTCCTCCGGGTCCGCATCCACGAGCATCGCCAACGCCTGGTCCGCATGCGCCGCCAGAATCACGCGGTCAAACGACCCGGACCATCCCGACCGCGTGCGAACCTCCGCGCCGCCGGAAGCGTGGCGTCGGACGGCCACCACGGGGTCCGCCAGCCGCACGCGATCCTGGAAGGGCGGCACCAGGCGGCGGACGTATTCCCGCGAGCCGCCCTCGACCGTCCACCAAGGATGCTGCGTGTGCAGGCCCAGGAACCCGTGGTTGTGGAAGAATCGAATGAGGGTGGTGGCCGGGAACTCCAGCATCTTGTCGGGAGGCGTGCTCCAGACGGCCGCGCTCATCGGCACGAGGTACAGGTCGAGGAAATCCGCCCCATATCCGCGCTGGGCAACGTAGTCGCCGATGGAAACCCCGGACCACCGCGGGTCTGAAAGCGCCGCGACCGCCTCGGCGTTGAAGCGCCGGACCTGCCACAGCAAACGGTAGTGGCGGGGGCGAAAAAGGTTCCGGCGCTGGGCGAACAAGTGGGACAGGCTGGATCCGGAGTACTCCAGCCCGCTCGGCACGTGCTGGACCGAGAACGACATGTCGGTGGGCTTCACCGGAACGTTCAGCTCCTCAAACAACCGCACGAGCCGGGGATAGGTCACCCGGTTGAACACCATGAAGCCGGTGTCGAAGGCGACGCGACGGTCGCCCTCGTCCACGTCGATCGTGTTCGTGTGGCCGCCCACGTAGTCGGCCTGCTCGAACAACGTCAGGTCATGCGACTGCTGGAGCAGATGGGCGCAGCCCATGCCGGCCACGCCCGTCCCGACGATGGCAAGGGTCGGGCGCGCCATGGCTCAAGGACGCACCGCGTCGCCACCGATGTGCTTGGCCGCGTTGTAGGCCTCGGAGGGCACGGGGCGCAGGTCCCAGATCAGGCCGAGCCACGACATGCAGCGCAGCAGGTAGTAGGTGATGTCCAGCTCCCACCAGTAGAACCCCTGCCGAACGCAAGTCATGTGCTGGTGATGGTTGTTGTGCCAGCCCTCGCCCAACGTGATGAGCGACAGGATGAAGCTGTTGCGGCTGTCATCGCTTGTTCGATAGCGCCGGCCGCCAAACACATGGGCGAGCGAGTTGATGCACGCCGTGCCATGGAACAGGACGGTGGTGCTGATGAAGAAGCCCCAGACGAGCATTTGCCCGCCCGTCACGCCCAAGCCGGGAGCCCAAACGGCCAGCGCCTTGCCCAGGCCGAACAACAGCACCGCGAACAGGAAGGGCACGACCACGTCGAAACGATTGAGGAACACCAGCTCGGGATACTTCGCCAAGTCCTTCACGCGGCTGTAGTCCGTGGGGAAGTTCTTCTCGCTCGTGATCCACCCGATGTGCGCCCACAGGAAGCCGTGCTGCTTGGGGGAGTGCTTGTCCACCTCCTCGTCCGAGTGCCGGTGGTGATGCCGATGGGTGGACGCCCACCACAAGGGGCCACGCTGGACGCAGGCCCCGCCCCACAGCGCCAGCACGAATTGCATCCATCGCGACGTGCTGAAGGTCCGGTGCGAGAAATACCGGTGATAGAAACCCGTGACCGCGAACATCCGCGCGAAGTAGAGGAACACGGCCACCCCGACGGCCGTCCAGCTCCACCCCGTCCAAATCACGCCCAGGCATCCCGCATGCAGGATGATGAACGGGATCGTGCGGACCCAGTCCACCTTGTTGCGCTTGTCCGCCCGCCGCGTGATTTCCTCCGCCCCATGATCGGCGTCGAACCACTGGACGACCGACGACGCCACCTGCGACAGGCGGCCGACTCCTTGCTCCTTCGACATTTGCAATTGCTCCAGACTCACCAACTCACCTGCCCACCCTGGGTCCCGCGCACTTGCGCTGGAACGTGGCCCCGGCCTTCGGATCCCCCCGTGGGAAATCCCCGGCCGCCAGGCCTGACCCGACGATGGGCAGTCAGGTCAGACTGCCAGCACCCCCTGCCGACGGCCAGCCTTCGTTTTGCATTCATGTCCCGTCCCTTGCCACGGCCCTCGCCATGAAGGACCAACCCTATCCCAAGATCTCCTTCACGACCTCGCCATGGACATCCGTGAGGCGGTAGTCGCGCCCCTGGAACCGGTACGTCAGCCGGAGATGGTCGATGCCGAAGAGGTGCAGGATGGTGGCGTGGAGGTCGTGGACATGTACCCGCTTGCCCACGGCGTGGAACCCGAAGTCATCGGTGCCCCCGTGGACGATGCCGGGCTTGATGCCGCCCCCCGCCATCCAAATCGTGTACCCATGGGGATGGTGGTCGCGCCCGACTTGGTCGGGCTTGAGCGCCCCCTGCATCATGGGCGTGCGTCCGAATTCGCCGCCCCAAATCACCAGGGTCTCGTCGAGGAGCCCGCGCTCCTTCAGGTCCTTGATGAGCGCGACGGAGGGTTGGTCCGTCTCCAGGCACCGCTTCTTCAGGTCGAAGACCAAGTTGCCGTCGGGGCCGCCATGGTGGTCCCAGCCACGATGGTAGAGCTGGACGAAGCGGACGCCGCGTTCGACGAGGCGGCGGGCGAGGAGGCAATTGTTGGCGAAGGACGACCGTCCGGGCGTGGTGCCATACGAGGCGTGGACCTTGGCTGGCTCGCCCGTGATGTCCATGACCTCGGGCACGCTGGTCTGCATGCGGTAGGCCATCTCGTAGGCCGCGATGCGGGTCTCGATCTCCGGGTCGCGCAACACGTCGTGACGGGCTTGGTTCAGGTCACGGAGGACGTCGAGGGACTGGCGTCGGCGTTTCGCGCCCATGCCGGGCGGGTTGCCGACGAACAAGACGGGGTCGCCCTGGGACCGCAGTGCGACGCCTTGATGAACGGTGGGTAGGAAGCCGGAGCCCCACGATGCGTTCGTGAGCGGTTGCCCGGCGCCGGTCATGAGGACGACGAAGGCGGGAAGGTCCTTGCTTTCGCTTCCAAGGCCATAGCTGAACCAGGAACCCATGGCCGGGCGACCCGCCAGTTGCGCGCCCGTGTTCATGAACAACGTGGCCGGGTCGTGGTTGAAGGCCTCGGAATAGAACCCCTGCACGAAGCAAACGTCGTCCACGATGCCGGACAATTGCGGCAGCAGCTCGCTCAGCCACATCCCGGACTGGCCGTGGCGCGCGAAGGAGTAGGGCGACGCCAGGAGGCGGGAGTTCTTGCCAATCTGGGCCAGGCGGACGTTGCGGACGAGGTCCTCGGGCACCGGCTGGCCGTCGCGCTTCTTGAGTTCCGGCTTCGGGTCGAACAGGTCCAGGTGCGACGGGCCGCCGGACTGGAAGAGGTAAATGATGTTCTTGGCCTTGGGCGCGAAGTGCGTCCGGACGGCGCCCGCCGCGGAGGCATCCGGGCCCGCGGCCTTGGGGCCGGCGGACAGAAGGCGCTCATCCAGCAGCGAACCCAGTGCCAGGGCGCCCATGCCGGTGCCGCATTGTTGCAGGAAACGACGACGCGTGACGTCTCGGAGTCCGTGCGTGTTCACGCGGGTCATCCTGATGCGACCCGGCCCTGATGGGAAGGCTGCCGGTGGAACCAGACGCCGCGTCCCAAGGACCTCGCCACGCGGGTGAGTTTGGGGTGGGCCGGTCAGGATCGCAGGCCGGGTGCCCGCAGCCGCAGGATGCCGCGGCCACCTTTATCCGCGCCTTTCGGATGCAGAAAGGAGGGCGGGTTTTCCAACCCGCCGCCTCAAGCCCACGCCCCATCCCGCCGCCGCGTGAGGGCACGCGGCCTACAGCATGGGCGAAGCGTTGGGCTTCACCGGAGGGTTTGGATGTTCCCATCTCCCAATGCCGTTTTGGGCAGTTGGGACACGCCACTAGAACACCCGCGCCCACAGGACCTTCAAGTAACGGCTCTCGGGGCAATTCGACATCACGGGGTGATCCTCGCCCGCGCCCGTGCGGTCCAGGAACTGGAGCTTGCGGCCCACGCGATGGGCGGAACGAATGACGAGCCTCTCGAACTCCTCCGCCGAGACGCGGCCGGAGCACGAGCACGTGACGAGCAACCCACCGGGCTCCGTCACGACGATCCCGAGGCTGTTGAGGTCCTCGTAGCGCGTGATGCCCTCGTCCTGCTCCAGCTCGTCCCGGCCCTCGACAAGCTTGGGCGGGTCCAGGATGACGACCTCGAAGGACTTGCGGTCCTTCCGCATCTGCCGGGCATACGCGTAGGCGTCGCAATGCACCCACTCGATGCGGGCCATGTTCAGGTTGGCATTGCGACGAGCCTGGGCGATGGCGTCCTCGTCGAGGTCCACGGCCGTCACGGAGTCTGCCCCGCCGGCCACCTTCGCGGCCAAGGCAAACCCGCCCGTGTAGCAACACAGGTCCAGGACGCGCTTGCCCTGCGTCCATCGGGCCAACCGACGACGGTTCTCGCGTTGGTCGCAAAAGAAGCCGGTCTTGTGGCCGGTCGCGAAATCCACCTCATAGCGGATCCCGTGCTCGCGAATCTTCACGGCGCGCACGGCGTCCGAGGCGTGGTCCTGGACCCGGATTCCCTCCTGTCGCGCCACGGCTGGATCGACGTGCAGCATCGTGCGGCCCGTGCCCAGGCGCTCGTGCAGTCGCGCCAGCATGGGTCCCAAACGTTGCCACATCCCGAGGCTGTGCACCTGCACCGACAAGACGTCCCCGAACTTGTCCACGATCAGCCCGCCGAGGCCGTCGCCATCGGAATGGACGACGCGGAAGGCGTCCGTCGTGGCGGGCAGGGCCAGCGGGCCCAGGCGGAGGTCGATGGCGCGCTCGAGCAATTGCTGAAGCAAGGCGTCCGTCACGGGCGCATCCCCGTGGTGCACCATGCGCAACGGCACCCGCGCCGTGGGGTGGAACAACCCGTTGCCAAACATCCGGCCGTTCTTGTCGTACACGTCCACCCACGCGCCCGGCCGGATGTTCCGCGACACCTCGCCGATCATCGCCGGGTAGATCGTGGGGTGATAGCTGAACGTGCGGAGTCGAACCCACGGCTCCGGCCACGAGGTGGCGGCGGGAGCCGGGGCGATGTCGGCGGCGGGGGCTGGGGACGGACGCGATTGCACACGCATGCCCTACCCTGCGCCGATGCCGGGCTCAAGCCTTGCGAACGGGAGGCCCACGTCGCGATGCCCACCCCGTCCCATTCCGTGCGGGCACGACGCTCGTGTCGTGTCTCACAAATCGCTGGTGTTTGGTTGCTCCAAGAATGCCCCGGGGCAAGGCGTGAGGACGGAGCCTACCCGCAGCGGTCTGTGACGGACGAACCACGACGCCCCGGGGCATTCTTGGAGCAACCCGAAGGGCC
>CAIRNV010000128.1 GCA_903880005.1 uncultured Verrucomicrobiota bacterium
GGTTGTTGGCTGGTTTGCGTTCGCGTCGCGTCGTCCCGGGGGCCTTCGCTGAGATCGAGGTGCACGCTCAGCCAGGACGATGCCGTTGGGCCAACCCGATGCTCCGTGGTGTGGTGCGAGGACGTTCCCTGTCGTCGGAGGGAATCAGGTCGTCGTGCAGGCGCATCTGGGGGGGCGGTTCGACCTCGGTGGTGACCGTAATATCGGGCCTTCGGTTGAGGTGCCGGCGTGATCGCCAAATCTGCCGTCCGTTGGCTTCAGACCAACTGCGGGGCCGGAACTTGGAATTGGGACGGCAGTGGTCGCGAGCCATGCGAGTTAGGAGGTTAACCTCGCGTGGCTCCGGAAGGTCAATCGCGCAGAAGCGGCCCCGATCCCCGCGTCAGCAGTTTTTGAGTGCCCGGTTCTCGCCTCACGCGGCGGCAAGGCGGCCGCGCCTCCGTGCGCCGGGGCAGGGGGGGCAGCCTACAAACTCGAAAGGGACGGGCCTTTGCTGGCTTTGGAACCGTTCCCGCGAAGGAAGGGGAACGCATCCGCCCCGGCATCGTCACGCCTCCGGCTCCCCGAGCAGGCGCATGCAGCGCCACAGCATGCGAGGCAAGTGGAACGGCCCCTTGTACAGGTTGCCCTTGGCCGGTTGGCTCACCGTGCCGTCGCGGTGCAGGTACCCGTACCATTCGCCGTGAACCGGGTCGGGAAACCTCCGGAAGCTCCACTCGTGAACCTGCTGGTGCCGGGCCGCATGGCGCGGATCCCCCGTCATCCGCCACGCCATCAACGTGGCGATGATCGCCTCGCAGTGCGGCCACCAAAACTTCATGTCATGCCAGTACTCCTGTACCGGCTTCCCGCGAAGGTCCGTGAAGTACATCAACCCGCCGTGCACCGGGTCCCAGCCCCGCTCCCACATCGCGTCCAAGATCTCGATGCCCAACGACGCCATCCGCGCGTCCCCACGCCACCGGGCCTCCTCCATGATGAACCACGCGCATTCGATGGCGTGGCCCGGGTTCAACGTCCTTCCATCCGCGTGGTCCAGCAGGGCTCCGTCCGGCGCCACGGTCTCCATCAACGCCCCGTGCTCGCGCTTCAGGAAGTCGCGCTCGACCTCCGCGATGAAGGCGTTGATCCACTCGGTGGGCGTCCGCCCGCCCACCGTCACCTCGCCCAAGTGCCGCCGCAGCTCCTGCGCGGTGACGACGCCAATCATCAGGGGGCCCAGCCCCTTCGACGGTCGCGTGGGCTCGAACTTGGGCGTCATCACGCCGGGCTCGAAGGAGTAACGCAGGTACGTCTCGAACGCATGACGCGCGTCATCCGCCGCCCGCGCCTCACCGGTGGCACGCGCCCAAGCCGCAAGGGCAATCGTCGCGAACGCCTCGCTGTACACGTACCGCCGCATCCGCAATGGCCGCCCCTCACGCGTGACGCTGAACCACATCTTCCCATCCGGCCCTTGGCCGTGCCGTCGCAGGAACTCGACGCAGGAACGAGCGGCATCGAGCCACTCGGCTCGGGGTTCCACCGTGAGCCACAACGTCGCGAACATCCAACCCGCGCGGCCCTGGAACCAGACGCTCTTGTCGGTGTCCAGGATCGAGCCGTCGCGATCCAGGCATGTCAGGATGCCGCCGTGCTCGCGGTCGAGCCCATGCCGAAGCCAGAAGGGCACCACGTCCTCGACCAACGCGCGCCGGTAGAAGGCCCCCAGCGCGGCCCGGTCCGTTTCGCTCGCCACGAGGCTCATGCCACCCACTCGAAGAAGCCCGTTGCCTCCAGATCCCGTCGCAAGCCGCCGGCTTCCTCGGCCGAAAGCG
Organism: uncultured Verrucomicrobiota bacterium; assembly: GCA_903880005.1. Classification (GTDB taxonomy): domain Bacteria; phylum Verrucomicrobiota; class Verrucomicrobiia; order Limisphaerales; family UBA9464; genus UBA6176. The sequence continues at coordinate 1,818 of CAIRNV010000128.1, forward strand.
CCTGGATGGGAAGGCGCGGCCCGCCCACGTCCACCCCAAGCATCCCCATCAACGCCTTCGCGGAACCCATGTAGCCCCGCGCCGCCAAGATCCGCACCAACTCCGACCCCCGCGCCTGCTCCAATCGCGCCGCCGCCCAGTCGCCCCGATCAAACGCCTCCATCATCCGCCGGTACACCGGCGCCGCGAAGTTGTACCCGCTTCCCACCGCCCCTCGAACGCCCATCGCCATCGCGCCCAGCAGGTGCTCGTCGATCCCAAATGGCACGTCGAATCCCATCGCAAGGCATCGTTGCAACGTCATCAGGTCCGGGTTGCTGTACTTCAACCCCGCAAGGCTCGGGATCGCGGACGGGGCGCGTCGCAGGAACTCCGCCGACGACAGCGTGATGCCGGTCAGCGGCGGGATGTCGTAGTAGTAGAAGGGCGTCTCGGGAGCGGCCGACGCAATCCGCGCGCAGCAGGCCACCAACGTGTCGATCGAGCCCGGCTTGAAGTACGACGGCGCGATCGCCGAGATGGCGGCGGCCCCCAGCGTTCCTGCCTGCGCGGCCAATCTTCGGGCATCCTCAAGGCAGTTGGATCCCACATGCACCACCACCCGCAGGCTCGTGCCCCGCGCCATCTCGATCCAGCGGCGTGCAAGGTCCATCCTCTCGTCCACGGTCAGCGACGCGCTCTCCCCGGTTGTCCCGCCCACGAACGCCGCGCCCACCCCGTTGCGCAACAGGTGCGCGGCCTGCGCCTCCACGGCGTCGAGTCGCAGCGCGCCCGAAGCGTCAAAGGGGGTGTGAACGGCGGCCACGAGGCCGTGCA
>CAIRNV010000129.1 GCA_903880005.1 uncultured Verrucomicrobiota bacterium
AGCTTTTCCCCAACCGCCTTGTCGGTATGCGGGATTCGGGCAATCTCCATGCGCCGGTTCCAAAGTGATCCCGGCGACGGCATGACCGGCTTCACTGAATCATCGGCGAAGATCCACGCCAGCGCCACGTGCATGCCGACCTCGATGGTGCGCAGGTAATGGTCGCTCCGCGTGGGCCCCGCCTGATACCGGAGATAGTTCAGAACCTTGTGCGCGGCGTAGCGGTATTCGCCGTTGCGGGTTTTCGCTGCGGCAAGCTCAAGGGCGAAGAGCCGAAAGCCCGCCGTGCTGTTCCAACCTCCATTGGGGCCGTAGGGATTCACCGCGCCGTCCGGCGTGACCTCCACCGTGAGCCGCTGCCAGAGCCGTTGCATTCCGGGGTCGGTCACCACCCGGTGGTCGCCGAGGTATTGATCGCCGCAGGTGAGCAGCATGAAGATGGTGCCGGGGAAGTAGCCCGTGTCGTTCGCCTGCACTTCCTTGTTCTTCCAGAAGTCGCCGAATCCCAGCTCCGCATACCGTTTCCAGTGCGCCGCCTCCGGGATGTCCGGATACCACTTCGCCGCGAGGCCTTTCATCAAGGCTTCCGGCACCGCGCGATGACAGCCTCCGCGCCATTCGATGGGCTTCGTACCCCAGACATGAATATTGCGGCAATAGTCCAGCCAAAGATCGCGGAACCAGGCGTCATCCTCCTGCATTAGCCCGCCGGCGATGAGATATTTCCGATACAGCGGAATGAAGCATGGCTCCTCAATGAACTGCGAGGTCCAGCCGTCCCTCGCCACCACCTCCATCATGGCCCGATGCCAGTCCTTGAGCATGATGATGAGGGCCTCGCCGTGGCTCCGTTCGCCGGTTTGCAGGTATTTCACCAGGATCGGCAGGGATTGTTGGGGACCTTCAAGCCCCTGTTTCGGGTTCTCGACGACCTTGAACAGCCCCAGCTCGTCCATGAACTGCAGGTAGCTCTCGCGCGTCACGGAGTCCTGCGGGATGGGGTAGAAATCCGGATCCGAAACGAGAGTGGGGCCGTAGGTTCCAAAACGATAGTGTTCGGCGGACGGGCTGTAGATCGCGGGTGGGGCCAGTCGCTGAATCTTCGCCTCCGGACCCGGTGTGGTTTCGGCGGCTTTGGATGGCTCTGACGCCTGCCATGGCAAGAGGGCCGCCAGACCAACGAACCATCTCCATGCCGACACGACGCGCGTAGGCGGACGTGTTTGGGTTTGTTTGTGTTTCATGACGATGGGGATTTAGCTTGAGGGTCGGCGAACCTTCTCGCCTGACCAACGCTCGTAAAGTCGCACGACGTCCTCCACGTTGGTGAACTTCCGGTAAACGGCGCGGACGCGGAAACTAAACTCGCGCCCGACGGCGTAATCGCGGCGGAAATAGACGAAGTCCCAGGCGGGATTGCCCGTGCCGCCGCCGGAAGGCGACTGGGCGAACCGCATTTCCCCGCCGTCACGCAGCGTCTCGGACATCAGGACCAGAACGTTCTCGCCCGAACGTCCGAAGCAAAAAGGATAGACGTATTCGAAATCCGAAAAGCTCGACGCCAAGGTGAGCTTGAAGCCATCGTCAAATGACGGATCCCAGGCGCTGCCTGCGGGCCGATGGCTCGCCGCCACTCCGTGGCTCGGGGGCAGGTGTTTGATCCACCGCGGCGTCGCGTCGCCCCGACCCGGGCGCGAGCGCCCGATGAACTGGATCGCCATGTCCTTGGGCGACTGGATGTAGGAGGCGAAGAAGACACCGATGTAGCCGTGCTTACGCCAAACGTCTTCCAGCGGAGTGCCGTAGTACGTCAGGTCCATCGCGTCGCCTTTCACTTCAAAGGTCAACCGGCTGCGCAGCGGCCAATGCTCCGTCCTCTGCTGGTTTAACTCCACGCGCCGCTTCGAGATCCGGCGCAGCTCCATGGGGGCTTGCCGTGGCTCGAAGATATGCCAGCCATACGACGCCGCATCACCACTGAAGATGTGCTCGAGGTTCAGGCCCGCGTAGAGCGGCACGAAGAGGTTGGGTTGGTTCGCGCCGGCCGACCGAAGTTCCGCCACGCCGTTGTAACCGGCCAGGTGAGCTGGCGCGTAGGCTTCATTGTCGGCGATGACCACGCGCAGCTTGCCGGTCTCGAGCGGCGACGTGTGGATGGCTGTCGCAGCCTTCGTTGTCTCCGCACCGTGCAACGGCATCAGCGCTGCCAGACCGAAGAACCAAGCTAACACCGACATGCCATACCATGCGAGACGCGATTTGGTATCCACACTTTTCATGGCGAAGAAGTACCGACACGTGCCAGCGCAAGCCGATGCGTCGGGGGCCAGCCCTCTCCTGGTCTCACCGAACAAGCCACCAACCAGCCCTTTCGCTACCCACCCCAGAGTTTCCAAGACGGACGGGCCGCGAGTTACTGACGGGTCGCAACATTCTTGTCGGCTGGAAGCAATGTCATCGGAGCTTACGCCGGCTAGCAACGAGCAGCCATGCACGCAATGACCAATCGACATGCACAATTTGGCTGATTATGTGGAAGATCGACCTGATCGGACCTGTGACGGCGGCGATGTGTTTCCATGCAAGGCTTTCGTTGGTTCGCCGGTGACAGGCGGCACCGCGCTAGGGTTTACGGTGGGTGCTGGGAGGGGTTGGTGGATGAGACTTTTGTTCGAGATAGAAGCGCGTTGCTTCCACAACGCTTCGGAGTTCCAGGCGCTTCAACAACTTCATTCGATGGGCTTCCGCCGTCTTCTGGCTGATGCCCAAGCGGCCAGCCACTTCCTTGATGGTCCAACCCGCCGCCAGCAATTCCAGCACCTGTCGGAGCCTTGGCGAAAGATTCCGCAATTCAGTGACGTTGCCGCGTGGTGCCTCCGGGATCAACCGGCCCGTGGAAAGATCGTGTTCGATCGTGCTGAGGCGGGTTGTCGCATGCACCAAGTCACTCACATCCAGAGCCAAGCCGCCAACCCAAGTCTTGCCCCCCGGGATGGGAATCGGAAACTTGTAAACTTTCCACCAGTGGCGTTTGCCGTCGGGGGCGAGGCCTGACTCTAGCAAACCGCTGACTTCGCCTCGTTCGCGGGCAGCGTGGTCGCTGGTTTCAAAAACCAACGCGGTCTCCTTCGGAAAGAGTTCCCAGTTGGTCTTCCCCATCAGCTTTTCCAAGGGGCGGTCAAACTGGGCTGCCCAGGGCTTGTTGCCATAGACATGACGCCCGTTTTCGTCTCGGATGAAGGCTGGCATGGGCGCCTGGTCCAGGAACAGCCGGAAACGATCTTGCCACGTGCGCAATTCCGACTCCACCTGTTCTCGGCGCCGCTGCTCCGCTTGAAGCAGACGAAGCCAATGGTGTTTTTGCTTGGGCAATGAGGCCGAATGGGATCGTTTCATCAGGCTATCCTCGTCTCCAATTGAGTTCCGCTTGCAACGACCAGGACCGATGGACGGGGCGAGAGGCGGATGAATCGCCGGGTACGGCGTCGGCATCCCCAGCCATGGCGGCCTCGGCTTTTGCTTTTTCGGAGCGAGCATGCCGCGGTCAATGAGTTCCAGCGAGTAAGGATTTTCCCTACTTCTCCAATTCGAGGGCACCGCGCCATGCTGCGTTCATGGGCCAAAACGAACGTTCCTTTTTTCGCTACATGCCAGTCAGCCCAGCCGCGAAGGAGTGGGGCATTTATGTCGTCAACGCCGGGCACGCAGTCGTCCCGCCGGGTTCCGCTTTTCCGACATGCCGCCATCCAGCGGACCACCATGGTGTGGGTGAGCATGGACGTGTCCTTCCAACGTACCAGTTTCTCTACATAGCGGCAGGCAAAGGGGAGTTCGAGTCTAAGGCCACTGGCAAGGTGACGCTGACTGCGGGCGACTTGGTGGTCCTGCAACCCGGAATGTGGCATCGGTACCGGCCCTTGCACGACATTGGATGGCACGAGTATTGGTTTGAGTTCGGTGGCGACTTGGCGCATCGCTGGATGAATCGCCGGGAGTTCTTGGAGGCAGGTCCCGTTTTTCACATCGGTCCCGCCATTCCGTTTCTCGATCGCATGCTCGATCTGCTCCACCACCCCCGTCTGGGGGGGGACTTGGTTCTCGGCGCGTTCGCATGCGAGGCGATTGCGGAAGTTCTCGCCCATGTGAGGCGAATCCACGAGGCAGACCGCCCTGTTGGCGTGATCGTGCGTGAAGCCAAGACCTTGCTTGCCGAGGGGCATCGAACGCCCATGCAAATGCAGGACTTTGCGGAGCGACTGAACATGAGTTACAGCGCGTTCCGGCGTTTGTTCAAGGCCCATACTGGATACTCCCCGCGGCAGTTTGTCCTGGAGACCAAAATGCAATGGGCCAAGGAGATGCTGGCGACCAACGACGCAACGGTGCATAGGATCGCGGAGGAGGCGGGTTTCCAGTCCGCATTCTACTTCATGCGTCTCTTCAAGCGGCGGGAGGGGATGACCCCGTCATCTTACCGCGAGGTGATCCGGAGGCCGGGCTCTGTACCTCTGGAGGCACCGACCGACTCCATGCCGCGTCGTCAACGGCGGTCTTCAGGCATCCGTGGCAAACCTTCCACGAGGACTTCAGGTCAATGAACACTGGACAATTCTGGCCTCCTATTCCATGGGAGCGCTCATCTTGGAGTAGATCCAGCCATAAGCCCTTATTCTCGCGGAGGTGAAGGACCCTCCGGGCCGCGTGGGATACTCACATCCACACCTACCGCTTCGAGGCTCCCAAGCCCGGCAGTGTGAGAGCGCGCGTCGCCGAGAGTAGCAAGATTTTGCCCGTTGCCGCATGTCGTGGGCAAAGCCGCAAGGACTTCGCACGAAGGGAGCCCCTCAATCCTCCCCGATCGAGCACATGGCTTGACTTGACGGCTGCGGGTCGAGGGAAGGGCTTGGCGAGCCGCCGTGATGAACTCGCGGAGGGTGGGTTCGGCGACGACAGTTTTCCAGATCACCAGGGCCCATGCGAAGCCGAGTCGGCACAATCTGTACATCGCGATTGGTCAGTTCGTGCATGGATGATTCTGTCGCGTCGCGTATTCTCATCCATGACGTTCGCAGTTTGCGACCGGGCCAGCTTGGTTCCGACCTTTGGGGGCGGTACACGTCCCGACAGGGAATCAGGCAAGACTATCGCACTGGACTAGCCATGTGTCTCGGGTCCCACGGCTCGGAGGACTCGAGAAGCACGACCAGATTCATCTGGACCAACTTGATCACGATCATGCGAAACAAGGTCACTTTTCCTAGGGCTCCGCGAGGTGCCTTCACTCTCATTGAGCTTCTTGTTGTCATCGCGATCATCGCAATCCTTGCGGCGATGCTGCTTCCTGTCCTCGGCAAGGCGAAGGGCTCCGCGAAACGGGTTGCGTGTCTCAATCAGGTCCGCCAGTTGGGACTTGCAGCCACGCTCTACGCGGGGGACAACTCGAGCGAGTTTCCGGGAGTGAGCGACGGACCGCAATGGCCCGAGCGTCTGCTGCCTTATTACAAATCCGCAAGGATCCTGGCCTGCCCCGGCGACCTGGGCCAAGATCCGGCCACGGGTCTCCTGGGAAATCGCCCCGCCACAGGAATCCAGAACACGAACTACGTCGCTGACTCCGCGCCGCGTACCTACATCATCAACGGTTGGAATGACTACTTTGCCTCAGAGATGGGGAGCGCGTTCAACATGGATTCGATCGTTGGAAAGGCCATCAAGGACACGGCGATTCGCGAACCGAGCGATACGATTGCCTTTGGTGAGAAGCTCTACGCGATCAGGGATTACACCATGGACCTGCTCGAGGGGCAACTCGGCAACGATGTCGAAGTCTTGAACCAAGGCGTGCATGGGCCGAGTTCCCGTGGCGACAAGGGCGGCAAGGGCGGCGGCTCCAACTATTCGTTCGCCGACGGCAGC
>CAIRNV010000130.1 GCA_903880005.1 uncultured Verrucomicrobiota bacterium
CACGGCAACCACGAGCTCGTAATCACCATTCGGCTTCCCAAGGCGTTGGAAGCCAAAGTCCCCCGACACGAGCAGGAATTGGCCGAGCCTACCCTCGAATCCTTGTGCAACCACAATGACGAAGGGGTTCTGCGCGTCCCCGTAGGGCAGGTTCACGTCAGCCGAAACCTCGCCCACCATCAAGGACCCGATCATCGCCGCCCCCGTCGAGTTCCAACCCACTCTCAGGCGCGTCGCCCTCAGGTCCACGAAGGGGTAAATCACCAACGTTGGCGTGCCGGATGCATCAAACGCGACCCCGCCGTCCGGGTTGATCGCCAAGGCGGCCGCCGCATTCCGGATGGACAATTCGTTGCCTCCCACCCGGAAGGCCACCGTCGCGTCCCGAGCAACCCCCACGATGGACCCGCGATCCAGACGGAAGCCAAAGTCGCCCCGTACCTCGAAGTATTCCTCGCGAGGCTTCCCGATCCGCGCGTCCAGGTTGATGATCTCCAGCTGTACGAACGGCAGTTCCGGCGATCCCCATGGCACCGTCAGGACAAGGCCATTTGTGATGCCCGCCGAGTCCGTGTAAGTGATGTCCTCGTCCACCACGTGGCCCGTGTTGTTAAAGTCCACGGTCACGCGATCGACACTCACGCTTCCGATCTCGCCGGGCATCTTCACGTAGATGCCGGACTCCTCGGCCGTCTTGCCCACTTGCCGCTCGGCCGACGCATGGAACGCAACGCCACCGTCGGTCTCCACAAGGATGCCAAACTCTGCCCCAACCACGCCCGCACCCCACTCGTCCGAGCCCGTTATCAACTTCAACGTCGCCCTCGGGCTCGACATGAGGAAGTCGCCGTTGGACCGCCTCTTGACCACGTAGTCACCCTCGATCCTGATGAAGTTCAGCATCGTTGCCTCAAGGTCCCTCATCGAGACCAAGGCAAGCGGCGAGCCCGGATATCCGTCTGGAGGCTGAACCGGAACCTTCACCACCAAGGCGCCTCCGCCATAGCCTGCCGCCGCGTTCTTCGCCACCACGCGCCCACTCACCGTCGTGTCCACTGCCGCACCCGTGCTGTTGAACACGACCGTCGTCACGCCAGCCACCGTCTTGGTTTCCAGCAGCCGAACCCCCAGCAGCGTCGGGAATTCCAAAACGGTTCGCCCCTTCAGCAACGCTGTCCCAGCACCGTCCGCCAGCCATTCGCCGGTCTGCGCATCCGCCGACACGCGTGTTCCACCGCCCACCACCGGCGACGCCGTGCCGGCACCCTCGAAAGGCTTCCGCACCTCCAGCATGTTCGTCTGCAATGCCACCCCCCCCGCCGACGTGATGATCATCGCAACGTCCGCGCCAGCCACTCCGGCGCTGAATCCATGCACGCTCATCGTGACACGACTGTCCCCGCTCCGGTTGTCCGCCAACGGCTGCCCATCCACCTCGGCGTCAATCCCACCATCTGCCCGCGCGTAGAAGTAAGTCCGCCCCTGCATCTTGATCAGGCCGCCGATCTCGACGCCAAGGTTGCCCCCGATCTGGCCCTCGTTGGCTTGGAATTGCGAAACACTCACGCGTGTCCCAACACCCAAAACCTCCTTGGCATCCATCGGCTGTCCGCTCGTGGACTGACGTATTTGGACCACGCCCCTCGCATGGGAAAAGTTGTCCAACGCCTCGATCACGAATTGCCCAGACCCAAACACGCGGCGGTTCGCGTCCCGGTAGAGCTCCACCGCGGCCTTTGACACCACCATGTTGCCAAGGCTTACCTCCCCAACCTGCACGTAGGCGTGACCCTCGTGCACGCCCTTCGTCTTGGTAAACACGACCTTGTAGTATCGATAGGCCATGTTGTTCGTGAACTTGACCGTGCTGGTCGCGCCGCGCCCGTCCCCAAGCATGGTGTCGCCGCGGGAAATCGTTGCCCAGGCTTGGGATCCCCATTCGGGTGCCGCGTCCCCATTGGCGCCGTACAAGGCGTACTCGGCCGGGTCCCATTCCCACACGTCGTCCGTCGTCCGCGTGGTCAGGGTCATCGACGTCACCGTGGTGAACTTCTGCATGTCGAGGACCATTCCGGTGCCTGCGCCGCCCTCGTTCCGATAGGTCGTTGACTGGTCGCCATCGGTCGCGTTCGCCACGCCCATCCCGGACGCGAGTGCTCCCGGCGAGGCCGTCACCACGGCACCCATGCCACGCCGGAATCCTACAAAGACTTGGTTGCTCGTCCCGGCTCGGAGGCCGCCCTCGACATCCGATGACACAAACGCCCAGGTGTCCTTCGTACGGTCGCCACCTTCACCGGGCGTTTCACGGAACTCAAAGTCGCCGTCCAGATAGGCTAGCCCATCGAAGACCCATCGAGCTTGCCCAATCCGTGCGGCGCTTCGGAAATAGTAATCCGTAAAGCCCATCCCCACCTCGTCCTGCCCCTCCAGGGTCGCAATGTACAGGTGTACCTTCGAGTCGAGGTTGCCCGGGATCCGTATGGTCGAGAGGGACACCCGCTTGGCATCGCTATTCGCCGGGTCATCCGTCTCCACAAGGTCATAGGTCAGGTGACCGTTCCTGAACAACCCGCTCGCAGACGCGAATCGGCCAACAATGCCGGACAGGAGCGGCACATTCTCGCCCTCGCGCCGGTCTGCCTCATGGTTGAATCCTGACTGGAAGAGCAACTCAAGCTTGTTGCCGCCCACCCAGACCCGTCCGACGAAATCCAACGTCGTGCGTTCCAGTGCTCCATCGGGTCCGCGGCCGATCCAAAGCCGGACGTCGCCGAGCAGCGTCAGGTACGCCGTCGCCATGCCATCGTCCACCCGGTACCCATCGGGCGAGTCAAATGCCATGACACCCAAGGCCGTGGCATGGCCCGAGCCATTCATGACGACCCGCCCCAGATCACCGAGCACCACGGCACGGGAGCCCACGCCCGTTTGGATATCATCCTTGCGCTCTCCGCCGACAACGAGCAATCCGGACCCCGTTGCCCGAATCACGTCGGCACCCGGGGTGCTAGCCGCCATGGCCTGGACATCGCTCACATACGTCTTCGAGGCACCCAGGGTGACGTCCGCGACATGGACAAATCGCTTGCCTTCCCATATCCCCTTCACGTCCGTGAAAACCACCGCGTAGTACCTGTATGTCACGTCGTTCGCAAAGGTCACGCTGCCAGTTTGGCCCCGTCCGTCCGGAAGGTTCGTCTCGCCCTCGAACAACCGTGTCCACACGTCGTCCGCCAAGAGCGGCGCCCTCTCGGTGTCATCGGTCGTGACCAAGGAGTTCGTTCCATACACAGCGATGGACTTCGGATCCCATTGCCAAATGTCGTCGTTCGTCCGTGTCGTAAGTGTCACCCGGGTCACCGGGTCCGCCCAGGACGACTCCAGCACCATGCCGCTGCCGGGCCCGCTAAAGTTGAGGTACTTCGTGTTGGCAATCCCATCCACCCCAAACCCAACCTGCTCCGACAACGGCGAGGAACCCACCCCCCCCGTCGTGACACCGAGCGGCCGGATGCCGTTAGGCCCCGGGACAAACAAATCCCGGTTCGCCCAAAGCTGAAGCCCCGCAAGTCGAACCTGGCTCACGATCATTCGTGACGTGCCGGAACCTCCCGTGGTGACGCTGGTGGTGCCACGGGTCCGCGAGAACCGAACCGAGTATTCCGAATAGCTGGTCGCGTTGGCAAACGCCACGGTCACCTTGGCCCCGTCGTGGTTGGCAAGCCCTGTCCCGCCCTCGTACAAGAGGCTCCAAGTCTCGCCGATCCTGCCCCAAACCATGATCGATTCAGGATCACCGGCGCCATCGTAGCCAAATCCCTGATACCGTGTCAGCGTCACCGCATTCACCGGGGCAGGAGCATCGAGCACGATGTTCACCGCCGAGTCGTTTTCGACGGG
>CAIRNV010000131.1 GCA_903880005.1 uncultured Verrucomicrobiota bacterium
AACGATTCAGTTGAAATGGAAAGGCACCGTCTGGCGGACTTGTTTTTATGGAAAAGAACCAGTCCATGACACCTCAACAGGAGGCGAACCAAACGGTGCGGGTTGAGATTTCCACCTCGGGGGGGCCGTCGTCCATCAGGATTGGCTTCACCGACCAACGCCTCACCGCCCACGGCGGCATGGTCGTCTGGTCTCACTTCCTCCAGCGCCACGGCTTCCGCAAGGTCCTCGCCGACCTCCTGCCCCACGGCCCCTCCAGCCCCAACGCCTTCCTCCCCTCCGACATCGCCCTCGGGCTCCTCGGCGGCATCATCAGCGGGGCTGACAAGCTCTCCCGCGTCGCGTGGCTCGCCTCCGACCCCGCCGTGGCCGAGGTCCTTGGCATCGAGGCCGTCCCAAGCCAGTCCACCCTCACCCGCTTCCTTGGTGTCTTCTCCCAACGCACTTCGACCGAGCTGGGCAAGCTCCATGCATGGGCTGCCGGCAAGCTCCCCTCCCACAAGGGTGGCTACACCCTCGACATGGACTCGTGGTCGTTGCTCCACGAGGACGGCCACCAGGAAGGGGTCGAGGTGGGCTACACCCGAAACGGGCCCAAGCCCTGTCATCGTCCCTTGGTGGCGGCCTTGGCCGAGGCGCGCATGGTCGTGGGATACTGGCTTCGATCGGGCAACACCAACTGCGTCAACGGGGCGGCCGAGTTCCTGCGCCACACCCTGGACTCCCTGCCCCGGCACGTGGCCGTGGGCTTGGTGCGGGCCGACTCGGGCTTCTCGCACGCATCGGTGCTGGAGGAACTGGAATCGCGGCGCATGTCGTATGTGATGGCGACGCGGCTGACCAAGCCCATCCAGTCGGTCTGCCGGCATGACGACGCGGCCTGGGAGAAGACGGACATGGAGGGGATGGAGGTGCAGGAGTTGGAGGCCGAGCAGGTTGGGCGGCGGATCCTGGTGCTGCGACAGCGGATCGCCCGGCGCCCTGAGGCCGGCGGGAAGCTGCTGCTGGAGGTGCCCGGGTACCGATTCCAGGCGCTGGTGACGAATCTGCCGCGGAGCATGAAGCCGCTGGCCGTGTGGCGCCGGTACAACGGTCGGGCAGACATCGAGAACCGGATCAAGGAGCTTGGGGAGCAGTTCGGGGTGAAGCGGCTGGCCTGCAAGGGCTTTTGGGCGACCGAGGCGCTGCACCAGATCGCGATCACGGCGTACAACCTGTGCGTGCTGCTGCAACGGCGACTGGGGCAGGAGGGCCATGTGCAGTTGCAGACGCTGAGGTGGCGACTGTTCACGAAGGCGGCGGTGTGGAGTCGAGCGCAGGGCAAACCCACGCTCAAGCTGGCCGTGATAGGGAAGGAGCAGCGGGCATGGTGGCTGCAAATACTGGAGAAACTGACGGCCCACCCCAACTGCAATGCAGTTGGATCGCTCGCGGCCTGACCCGATGGAACCCAGGGGGAAAACCGCCCGGAGGCATCAGAAACACATCCTCAACTGAATCGTTACGGCTAAGGATGTCGCGCAGGAGACGGCCCTGGTTTTGTTCCGCCGGTTCACCGAATACGATGGACGCCGTCCTTTTCTCGCCTGGGCCCTGGGTGTCGCTCAGTTCCAGGTGCGGGGAGTCAATCGGGACGCTGCACGTAGCCGGGTCTGCTTCGACAGCGAGTTGCTGGAACAATTCACGGAACTCTGGGTCGAAACGGCAGCCGTAGCATCCGAGCGATCAGCCGCTCTGGAGGATTGCCTTGAAGGCCTGCCTTCCCGCCCGCGACAGATGGTTCGTCTTCGATATTTCGAGCAACTCAACTCAGGGGAGATCGCCGATAGAATGGGCGGCAGCTCGGCTGCGGTACGGATGGCCTTACAGCGCATCCGTGAGCAACTCCGCGTCTGCGTTGAACAGCGGTTGAGGGTTGACGGGCAAAGCTCATGAACGACCCACGTCACTGGATCGAGGCCTATCTCGATGACGCCCTTTCCACCGAGGAAAGCGCGGCGTTGCTGGCATGGCTGAAGGCACATCCCGATCATCTCCGCGCCTTTGTCGAGGCCAATGTCCTTGAGGAGGAGATCCGTAGCGCGGTGGTGGCCTCCGTCGAACGCGAGGCCGTTGGCCCTTTTGTCGATCGGGACAAACTTTCGGGGACAGGTCGCCAAGGATTGGCTGTTGTTTTTGCCGTGCTCGCCGTGTTGGTTGTGGCCGGCATCGTTCTTGCCTGGAACGCCCGTGAGTATGGGGTGAAGCCAATCGTCGCCTCCACCCGAGGTGTCGTCGAGATCGTCCGGGACGATCGATGGATTCCAGCCACCCTGGGGAACATCGTGAAGCCTGGGGAACGCATCCGAACGGCAAGTGATGGCGCCTTGGTGGAACTTCGATTATCCAACGGGACAAGCGTCCATTTAGCGGGGGCGACCGAATTGGCGGTGCCACGGCCGAAGGATCCACGGACCTTCCAGTTGAAGAGGGGTGTGGTGCGATGTGTCGTGGCCGAACAGCCGTCAGGCCGGCCACTGGTCTTCCAGACGCCCCATGCGGAATTGATTGCGCTAGGGACTACCTTCGACCTGGTCGCGGCAGCGGTCGAGTCGCGGGTGCGTGTTGAGAAGGGGCAGGCACGGTGGGCCGACGGGGGTGATGGCATCGAAGTGGTTGCGGGAGAGTCGAGCACTGCCGACATCCATGGCGTACAAGCCTGGATGCCGATCTGCGATTTGGATTTCAGCGCTGCGACCGGGCTGCCGACTCAGTTGCAGACCGTTTTCTGTGATTCCCCCAGCCTGCATACAGCCAAACGGAAAATCCGTCCCGCTCCTCAAGGAGTCCGCTTGGGCAATGGGGGATTGCGATTCGCACCTCAACGAGAGTCCTTCGGAATCCACGGCCTCATCGTTGCGCGTTGGACTGAATCGGTCGGTGGTGACATCGCCATGGAGGTTGGGATCGTCGCTGAAAAGAAGTGGTCGCTCCAGATGGCCGTCGATGGCGACTGCTTCGAGGGATATCGTGTCGTTTTCGCTACGCCCACCTATCCGAATGGAATCGCGGTCGATAGCCTGTACCCGCCAGGTTTAACGCTGCTGGTTCAAGATCCAAGACCCGTCCCTGATCGAGGGGAACACGTGCTGCGGGTCGAAAAAAGGGGGCAACAACTGCGAGTATGGGTGGATCGAGAGCTGAGGATCGACACGGTGCTGAACCATCCACTGAACGTTGGCAGAAAGCGGACGTTCGCCCTCGGGCAGTTCGGATCCGGGCCGCTGGTGCGCTCACTGCGTGTCTGGAAGGCCGTGGACAAGCGAGCAGGTCACCTTGCGGCAAGGTGAGGTGGACCCCATTTTTAGGACCACCTGCTAAGTTATGGTTTTTGGGGTCTGGAGAGCGAAGAAAGGATCAGACCCATGAAGACGAAGGCGAAGCGAAAAAGGCACAGTGCGGCGTTCAAGGCGACGGTGGCCATGGAGGCCATGCTCGGAGTCAAGACGGTGGCGCAGATCGCCCGGGAGCACTCGGTGCACCCGGTGCAGGTGAG
>CAIRNV010000132.1 GCA_903880005.1 uncultured Verrucomicrobiota bacterium
CGCTCCACGGGCCCCGCCGCACGCGTCGGCTTGCCTCGCACCAGCAAGTCCTCGTCCACGCCATCCCCCTCCCACCACGCGACCGCCGTCCGCGACTCCCACGGCAGCGACGCCGCCAACGTCCGCTCGCGGGCCGCCAACGCCACGGCCGACGCCGACGACGGCTCCACGCCCCCCAGCATCACCGCATGCGACCGGGCCCACTCCACCAGCGGCGCCAAGTCCGGCCGCGTCGTCAACCGGCCCTCACCCAGCAGGCGAACCCCTTCTGCCAACGCGTCCCCCATCGCCTTGGCCATGCCCTCGCGCGTCCCCTGCCCCGCCCCCGGGCTCCACGCCGGGAACGGCATCGACTGCGGCAACCCCGGCGAATCCACCACCGCAAACACCTCCAGCGACGCGTCCCCGTCCGGCGCAAACTCAACGTGCAGCCGATGTCCCACGTAGGCGGACAAGTCGTGCGTCACCCATCGCGCCCCCGTCCCCGCGTCCCATCGCGCCACCAGGCCTCCATGCAAGGGCCCCGCGATCAACAGGTGCGAGTCCACCGCCGCATACACCCGCGCCTTGCCACGCAACAGGTAGTGAACCTTCCCCGAGGCCAGCTTGAACGACGGCGTGCGCAACGTCCTCCCCGACCGCTCCGTCGCCGCCAACGACCCGGGGTCGGCCTCGTTCCCCGACACGACGCGCATCGCGTCCCAGAATCGATCCCGCCTTGCCCCGCCAAGGTCCGCCACCCGCGCCGTGCCCGGCACCAGGCGACCCGCCTCCACCACGCCCGCGCCCATCCCGGGGCCGTCGGTTCGCCACGGCGTGAGGCTCGCGCGGGTGAAGTCCGCCACCACAACGTCCGGCGCGGACGGCGGCCACGGGCGCGGAGTCGGGACGTCCCCCGCCAGGCCACCCCGGGTCACGACGGCAACCCGGTGCAATGGGTGCAGGGGGTTCTTCGACGCCGCCTCCATCTCGGCGTCCCATGCCTTGGCATCGTGGGGCTGCGGGGCCTTCCCGGCCGCCAACGCGTCCCGAAGCCGGTCCGGCAACCCGGCCATCCCGGCCGCCAGTTCCCGCTCGATGTCGCCCGTCGCCTGCGACCGCATCGTGGCGAGCGTCCGGGCCGCCTGCGCGTGCACGAGGTCCGTGTCGAACCGAACCTGGCGATACGCCGCCCCCCGGATGACACCGGCGAGCGCGTAGTAGTCACGCTGCCGGATGGGGTCGAACTTGTGGTCGTGGCACCGGGCGCACGCGACGGTCAGCCCCAGGAACGTCTTGGTCAGCACGTCCAGCTTGTTGTCCATCCGGTCGCATTCGTCCTGCCGGATGTCCACCGGGCTGTGCACCTCCTCGCCGAGGAAAGCCCAACCCGTCGCGAGGACCGATTCGTTGGCCCCGTTCTCCGGCCGCGCCCGGGGCTCCACCAAGTCCCCCGCGACGTGCTCGGCCACGACGCGGTCGTAGGGCACGTCGGCGTTGAACGCACGCACCAGGTAGTCGCGATAATGCCAGGCGTTGGCGATCCGGTAGTCGTCCTCGTGGCCACGCGTCTCCGCATAGCGCACCAAGTCCAGCCAATGCCGGGCCCAGCGCTCTCCGAAGGCGGGCGATGCAAGCAGGCGGTCCAGGGCGATCCCGTGCCGGCCGGGCGACGCATCCTTGAGGAAGGCCTCCACGTCCTCCGGTCGCGGCGGCAAGCCCGTCACGACGTAGCTCGCCCGCCGCAACCACGTCCGGTCATCCGTTGGCGGCGCGGCGTGCAACCCCTCCTGGGCGAGACGCCGGCCAAGGAAGCGGTCGATGTCGGTCGAGCCCGCCGCATCCGGGACGGGTTGGCGGGCCGGTGCCTTCCACAACCACGGCCGCGAGCCGCCCTGGGCCGACGATTCCGCCGCGAGCACCGCCGCCGCGACGTACAACCAGAGACCAGTCGTGAACCAAGGGATGCGCATGAGGAACCCTTGCGACGCTGCCATCGCCCTTGCGTCATTGCATCCATTTTGTCCGGCCAACCCGGGCGTGAATCCGCACCGTTGCTCCCCGTCGCACGCCGCCACCGTCACGGCGCCGCACTTCACCCTTGCCATGCGGGCCCCTTCCCCGGGCTTGATTTGGCCATGCATCTCGCGCACGGCCTTCACCTGGCCTACTGCACCAACATCCACCGCGGGGAATCATGGCCCGAGACCTTCGCGGCCCTCGAGACCCATGCCATGGCCGTGCGCCAACGGGTCGCCCCCGACGCCCCCTTCGCCATCGGCCTGCGCCTCTCCGACGCCGCGTCCCGCGACCTCGCCCAACCCGCGACCCTCGCGCGCTTCCGCCAGTGGTTGCGCGAGCGCGATGCCTACGTGTTCACGATCAACGGGTTCCCCTTCGGCACCTTCCACGGAGCCCGCGTGAAGGAGCAGGTCTATGCGCCCGACTGGACCCGGCCCGAACGCCTCGCCTATACGCAGCGCCTCTTCCGCCTCCTGGTCGATCTCCTGCCGGACAACCCCGCCGTCCAAGGCAGCGTGAGCACCGTCCCCGTCTCATGGAAGGGCTTCCAAATCACCCCGGCCGACGAGGCGGCCGCGCGCGCCCGTCTCTGGGACATGGTCGATTGCCTCGCCGCGCTCTCGTCCGAGACCGGGCGCGACCTGCACCTCGGGCTCGAGCCGGAGCCCTGTTGCCATCTTGAGACCTCCGAGGAGGCCGTCGCGTTCTTCCAACGCCTTCGCAGCGACCGGCCCGGCGACCCGCGCATCGATCGCTTCCTCGGCATCAACTACGACTGCTGCCATCTCGCCGTCGAGTTCGAGTCCCCGTCCGAGGCCCTGGGGCGCCTTCGATCGGCCGGCATCCGCATCTCCAAGGTCCATCTGTCCAACGCCCTCGCCGTCCATCCCACCCCCGCCACGCGGGACGCCCTCCGGGCCTTCCTCGATCCCGTGTACTTTCATCAGGTGGTCGAGCGACGCGCCTCCGGCCCGTTGCGGCGGCACTGGGACCTGGACGACGCTCTTGGAACGGCGCCGTCGCCCACCGCCGACTCGGACGAATGGCGCATCCACTTCCACGTGCCCCTCCATGCCCGGCCGCAGGAGGGATTCGCCACCACGGCAGCCCACGTTTCGGGCGTGCTCGACGAGGTCCGCCTGGCGCCCGGGCTTTGCCAGCATTTCGAGATGGAGACCTACAC
>CAIRNV010000133.1 GCA_903880005.1 uncultured Verrucomicrobiota bacterium
CGGTCGTGCTTGCTCGATCTGCTTGCGCAACTCCTTCGTCGCTCGCTCGTTACGGGCCTCGAACCGGCCCGCGCCTCGCTCACTCCTCGGCTTGCGCAAGCATCTGCTTCGCAATCACTTCCCTCCCAACTGAATCGTTCCGGCTTAGGGCTGGTGGGTGATCTTCTCGAAGTCCACGTCGTTCTTGTCGGCGTAGGCTGCGAAGGCCTTGCGATGCAAGATGAGGGCGGCGCGGGCGACGCTGGAGTCGTCGGCGTGGCCAAGGGGCCCGACGTGGTCGGGGATGATGTCCGTCTTCTTGTGGGCGTACGTCAGGGCGAAGACGGCGGCGGACAGGGCGGCGTAGGGCAAGTCCTTGTAGGCACCTTCGGCGACGTCCTCGACGCAATCGGCGAGGAACTCCAGTTGATCGACCAAATGCGGGAAGTTGGGCGCGTTGATCTGGGCGAACTCGACCTTCCACATCGGCAGGCTGCGAAGAACCTTCTCGAGGGTGGCCGGCGTCACCAAGGACGCCCCGTGGATCACGTAGCTGGCAATTTCCGACATGCGCCGATGTGTTTACCCAACGCGGCAACGGCAACGCAACCGTTGGCTCAGGTGGAAGGGTTATTTCACGGGGCCGTCGCACGTCATCGGGCCGCGGGTTTGGAATCGAACCTTGGTCTGGTCCGGTCGGTTTCATAGGGTCGCCGGTGCATGGCCTCCCATTCGAGCGTGGTCCGATTGCTGCGGGACTTGGTCGCATGCCCGAGCGTGAATCCGGCGTTCCTGCCACCGGGCGATGCCCGCGCTGGAGAGCTGGCGGTGGGCGAGTTGGTGGCGTCGCGGGCGCGAGCGGCCGGATTGGACGTCGGCTTTGAGGACGTGGCGGAGAGCCGTCGCAACGTGGTGGTGGTTTTGTCGCCCTGCGGGCCCGTGCGGCATCGGGTGCTCCTGGCGCCGCATCTCGACACGGTGGGGGAGCCGTCGTTGGGCGCGTTGCTGAATCCGGTGGTGGCAAAGGGGCGCCTCGTGGGTCGTGGTGCATGCGACACGAAGGGCTGCGTCGCGTCGGGGTTGGAGGCGTTGATGCGCGTGGCGGCCGGGGGCGACCGACCGGCGTCCACCGAGGTCATGTTTGTTGGCCTTGTGGACGAGGAGAATGGCCAGGCGGGTTCGCGGCACCATGCGGCGGCGGCACAACGGTCAGGGAGACGTGTGGACCTGGCCGTGGTGGGCGAGCCCACGCGCCTGGAGGTTGTGACGGCGCACAAGGGCGACGTTTGGCTGCAACTGCGCACCACCGGGCGGGCGGCGCACGGGGCCACCCCGCATCTCGGCCGCAGCGCGGTCCTCGCGATGGCGCGCGTCGTGGAGGCGCTGGAGACGGAGTATCGGGGGGCGCTGGAGGCGAGGTCGCACCCATTGCTGGGGCATGCGACGATCAACGTGGGCTCCATCCGGGGGGGGACGCAGCCCAACATCGTGCCGGACGCCTGCGAGATCTCGATTGATCGCCGGACGTTGCCGGGCGAGGACGAGGACGACGTGCGTCGGGAGGTGAAGGCGTTGCTGTCGCGTCGCGGGTTGGAGGTGGAATTCGACCCGTTGCGTACGGCTCCATGCCCGGCGTTGGAGACGGACCCTGGCAACCCGTGGGTACGACGGTTGATGAAGGCGGCGGGGCGGCGGAGGACGACGGGCGTGCACTATTTTTGTGATGCGGCGCCGCTGGCCGCAGGCGGGATTCCGTCGGTGGTGTTTGGTCCTGGCGACATCGCCCAGGCGCACACACGGGACGAATGGATCGCGGTGGAGTCGCTGGAGCGGGGAACGGACTTGATGGAGCGATTCCTGAGGGGGTTGCCATGATGGAGGGTGGAAGGAGCATGGGATGCGGGTGGCGTTCCTGACGCACGAGCCATTCTGGCCGCCCAGCGGCGGTGGATCGGCGGAGGCTCCGCATGTGGTGCGGGAGCTGCGGCGGCGCGGGCATGAGGTGGACTTGTTTTGCCCGCGTTTCGAGGCCCCCGAATGGGTGCTGGGGGATCCGGGCCTGCGGGTGCGAGCGTTCACGGGGTGGGAGATGGGCCGGTACACGAGGCTGAGGACATTGAAGTACCTGATGTATCCGTCGGCATTGGCGCGGCAGGTGCGCGGCGTGGCGGGGGAGCAACGTGGGCGGGCATGGCCTCCCTGGGACGTGTTGTTGGCGCAACACACGATTGCGTCGGTGGCTGCCGGGATGGCACGACGGGCGGTGGGGGGGAGGCTGGTGTTCAACTACCTGGACTTCCTGACTGGGTTCATGGAGGCGTGGCCGGGGGCGTTCACGCGGAGCGGGTTGGTGCCGTGGCTGAAGCGCTATGAGATGACGATGCCTGGGCGATTTGGGGCGGAGGGTGTGTTGACGGTTTCGGAGCCCTTGGCGGATCGGTTGGTGGCGGCGGGCTGCGCGAGGGATCGGGTGCGGACGTTGTTGTATGGGTATGACAGCCGGGTATTCCAGCCGGGGACAACGGAGGTGCCGGAGGATCCGCCGGTGGTCGTGATGCACGGTTCCTTTGATCGTCACCACCTCGGGCCGATTGCGTTGGAGGCGGTGACGCGGGTGCACCGGGAGAGGCCGGAGGTCGTGTTTCGGTTCGTTGGGAGGGAGACGCCCAACCTGAAGCGGTTCGTGGGGGAGCTGCATCGGCGTTGCCATGGGTTGCGGGTGGAGTGCCCGGGCTTCGTGGCCTACGAGCAGATGGCGCGGTGGTTGCGGGGAGCGTCGGTGGGGATCGTGCCCTACGAGGAGACCGAGGGTGCCCATTGTGCGTTTGTGGCGAAGGCGGTGGAGTACCTCGGGTGCGGCCTGCCGGTGGCGAGCACGCCGTTGGAGAATCTGTCGCGGCACTTTGCCCAAGAGCCGGCGATGGCGTTCTCCGGGTTTGATGGCGAGTCGTTGGCGCGGCGGGTGTTGGAATGGCTGGCGATGCCGACGTCGCGGCGCCGGGAGCTGGGGAAGGCGGCGTCGGAACGGGTGGCTTCGGAGCTGGACTGGAGCCGGATCGCGGCGCGGGCGGTGGATTGGGTGGAGCACGTGGGAAAGGCGGGCCGATGAAGTCGGAGGCACGGGGCTTCGTTCGGCAGGGCGCGTGGATGGTGGCGGCGTCGTTGTCGGGTGGCTTGGCGATGATGTTGGTGCACACGTGGGTGAGCAAGGCGTGTGGCGGGGCGGCCTACGCGGAGTTCAAGACGTTGCTTTCGACGTTTTACGCGGTGGCGGCGGTGGGAGGGGGCCTTTGGTTGTCGTTTGGCCAACGGACGGCGGCGGCGGTCACGGAGGAGGAGGAGGCGGCGGTGGCCCGGTCGGCGCGGCAGGCCTTGGGGGCGATTGGCTTGGCGTGGGTGGGCTTGGCGGTGGTGTTGTGGATGGTGCAGGGGCGCTTGATGGAGGCGTGGAAGCTTTCGGGAACCTCGGGCTTATGGGCGACGTGGTTGTTGGGCTTGCTGACGTTGTGGTTGTCGGTGTTGCGTGGCGTGGTGCAGGGGCGGCAGAGCTTTGGGACGCTGGGTGGGGTGGCGATCTTGGATGGGGTGGGTCGCCTTGTGGCGGTCGTGGTCCTGGTGACGTGGTGGAGGGCAACGGCGACGGGGGCGGTGATGGGAGCGGTGGCGGGCAGCGCCATGGCCATGGGCGCGGCGGCGTGGGGTGCACGGGATGTGCTGGCGCGACGCGGCGGGGGTTCGGCGGGGGTGGGTTGGGCCGGGGCGGCGGTGTTGGCGTTGCAGGCGGCGGCGCTGCAGGTGTTCCAGCAATACGACAACTTGTTCTGGGCCTCGGCGATCCCGGGCTCTGCGCTGGAGGCATGGAGCCTGGGGACGAGCTATTCGCCGGCGCACACGGTGGGGTTCGGCATCACGCAGTTCACGGTGCCCTTGGTGTTGGTGATGTTGCCCCGCGTCGCGCGAGCGGCGGCATTGGGCGAGGGTTCGGACACGTTGCGGCTGACGTTGTGGTGCACGGCGGGCATGGGTGGCTTGGCCGCGTTGGCGTGCACCGTGGCTCCACGGCTGCCGTTGCAGGTGATGTTCTTCAACAACCCAGCGAATTGGGCGGCGGCCCCGCTGGTGCCGTGGTTTGCCTGGGGAATGGTGCTCTTCACGCTGAGCAACGTCGTCCTCAACGACCTCGTGGCGCGCGGCAAGGTCCAGGTGGCGTGGCTGGTGATGGTGGTGGCGGTGGGGTACGTGGCGGCGTTGGGATGGCTGCGGGCGGGGTGGGTGATGTTGCCCCCGATGGAGGCTTACCGGTCGGGTGTGCAGGTGTTGTGTGGTGCGACGGCCACGCTCTTGGTGGGGAGCGCGTTGGTGCGATGGGGGTTGTTGTCGAGGCAGCCGAGCCGTGATGCCGGCAAGGCCACGCCTCAATAGTGGAGGGCTTCCGGGGGCAGCGGGCGGGTATCGGATTTGGGGAGGTTTTCGAGGGTGGCGGCGGGATCGAGCCACGGGGAGTTGAGGGCGGCAACGGTGTTGGGCTTGGGTGCGGAGGCACCCGTGGTGTCGAGCAGGTGGAGGCGTCCGGCCGCGACGACCGCGATGCGCTGGGCGTCGGGTGAAATGGCGACATGTGTCATGGGCTGGGGGAAGGGAAGCTTGAGGACCTCCCTCCAAAGCGTCGTGTTCCAGAAGCGAAGCCAGCCATCGGCGCCACCCGTCAGAAGGGTTCGTCCGTCGGGGGAGAAGGCGAGGCGGACGGGCGAGGATGTTTGGCCTTTCCAACGGGCGGCGAGGGTTTTGGTCGCGATGTGGACGGCGCAGACGGAGCCATCGGCGAGACTGGCGGCGGCGATTCTTCCGAGAGGGTCGAAGGCCACGGACGCCACGGCCCCGGTGACGACCAACGATTGTTGGCGGGGCCGCAGGGTGAACAAGGTGACGCCCGACGCCCCGGCGAGCAGCAGGGCGTTGCCGTCGGGAGAGACTTGAAAGGATGCGGCGCGACCCGTGGGTCCTGGCAAGGCTTGCCCCGAGGCAACATGCATCAATTGGACCTGCTGGGCCGCGTCGAGCCATGCGACGAAGGCGCCGTCCGGCGACCATTCCCATTGGGTGGCCGCTGCACCCAGGGGACGACGGGTCTTGGCAAGGAGGTGGCCGTCGGAGGTGCGTCGCGCTTGCAGCGAACCATCCAGGGCCGCGACGAGGGCGGCTTGGCCGGACGGGTCCAAGACGATGGGAATCCCGGGCAAGGTGGCAGGCATGGCCTCGGGGTGGGCCACACGCCACGCCAGCATCATGGGATCCTTGGGCTGGGCAAAGGCGACGGCGAGCATGGAGCCGTCGGGGGAAAACAACAATCGGGTCGGGCTGGGGCCTACGGGCCAATGGTTCCATGCCAAGGATTCAGCGGGCCGGGGGCCTTGCTGTGGATGGATGACGCCGTCGAGCGTGGCCACGCGTCTGCGGAGGGCAAACCACTCGAGGCCACGGGGGTCAGGCAAGCCGCTGGTTGGAATCATGGCTTCGAGAAGGCGCAAGGCTTCGTCCCCGTTCCCGGCCTCCGTCGCTTGGCCCGCCTGCATCATGTCCATCGCGAACCGGGCCAGGGCTGTGGCGTCGGCCTTGGCCCGGTTGGTCTCCTCCTCGGCGCGTCGTCGTCGTGCCGAGGCCGTCCATGCCACGGAGCCGAGGGTCGCCACGCCTGCGATGGCAAGGATGACGAGGCCCCAAGATTTGCTATGGCGCATCCATCCCATGCCGTGGCGCAGGGTGCTGGAGCCTTGGGCATGCACAGGTTGGCCCAACAAGGCCCGTTCGAGATCGTCGGCAACGGCCGCCGCGCTCGGATATCGGGCTGAAGGGTCGCGCGCAAGGCATCGCATGGTGATGGCCTCCAAAGGCGCCGGGACGGAAGGCACCCATTCACGCGGGGGCACGGGCTTGGATTCAACGACCTTGGCCAACGCGGCCGCGACGGATTCGGCGGCGAATGGGGCGCGGCCGGTGAGGCAGAAGTAGAGGAGCCCCCCGAGGCCATGGACGTCGGTGCGAACACCTGCGGGTAGCTGTTGCCCGGAGACCTGTTCTGGAGCCATGAAGCTGGGGGAGCCCATGGTCTCGCCGGTCGCCGTGAGTCGGGCGTCCATGTCGAGGAGGCGGGCGAGGCCGAAATCGGTGATGCGTGGCTCGCCATCGGGGCCGAGCAAGACGTTGGTGGGCTTGATGTCGCGGTGAAGCACGCCTTGCTCGTGGGCGAAGTGAACGGCCATCGCGACGGTCCGTACGATGCGGGCGGCGTCGCGGGGGGGCATGGGCCGACGGCCGGCGACCTCGCCGAGGTCCGGTCCGTCCACCAAGTCCATGGTGAAGTACGGGACGCCCTCGTGCTCGCCGATGTCACGGATGGCGACGATGTGGGGATGGACCAAACGAGCGGCGAGGGTGGCCTCGGCGCGGAACCGTGCGAGGCGGGAGGGGTCGGCCCCCAAGGAGTGCGGCAGGAGCTTGAGGGCGACCTGCACGCCGTCGGTGGATCGCGTGGCCAGCCATACGGTGCCCATGCCGCCGCGGGCGATCTCGTGGATGAGCTGGTAGGGACCCATGTCAGCCGCCGGTTCGGGTGGAGCCTCTGCGTCCCATGACAGGAGATGGGCAATGCAGTGGGGACAGGCGGCGCGAAGGGAGGGGTCGGCGGCTTCACCCAGCAGGGATCCACCGCAGGTCGGACAGGCTGAGGCCATGGGCGTAGGGTTCAGGCATGGTCCCCAAAGGACTCGGGCGGCTCGCGGAGGATGGAGAGAAGGTGCTCCAGTTCGGCCTCCACCTCGGGCGTCGTGGCGCTCTCAGGCAGGGTGTCGGCCACGACGGCGCGGACGTGTTGGCGAAAGCGCTTGCGGATGCGGAAGACGGAGACCTTGAAGTAGGTCTCGCTCATGCCAAGGCGCTGGCCGAGGTCGGCGTAGGTCAGGTCCTTGTCGCGTTGCAAGATGACGCGGCGCATCTCCTCGAAGAGCGGCTGCTGCCCGGAGCGCACGTAGTCGGCTTGGAGCCGTTCGAGGGCTTGCTCAAGGATGCGCATGGCCCAGCGGCGCTCGAACAGCTTCTCGGGCGTGTCGTTGGTGTGGGGTTCCTTGGCGTAAAAGCGCTCCTCGGGATCGCAATCAAGGGGGACGTGGATGTACTGGGCGCCGCGCTTGAGCCGGTGGGCGGTGCGCCATTCATTGTGCATGAAGCGCCGGAGGCTGGACAAAAGGAAGGTCCTGAACTTGCCACGCTCGGGGTCGGCGAGGGCGATGCGTCGCTCGGACAGAAGTCGTGCGAAAAAGGATTGGGTAAGGTCCTTGGCGTCCTCCGGGTTGTTTCCGGAGCGCCGGACGAAGGCGTAGAGCGGGGGCCAGTACTGTCGGCAGAGCTGTTCCAAGGCATCCAAGGCAGCCTGGTCATCGTCACGGCCCGCCTTGAAGACGAGGCTCCAGTGGGTGGTCACGAAGGGGGTTCGAGGGCTGGGCCGGTCCTCGAAGGAGGAAGGGTTCATGGGATGGCAAGAAGTGTTGGCCGAAGGTATGCGCGAACGGGCCGTGCGCCAGTCGGGGTTTGCCCAAGGCCGGGACGGCTGGATGGGGGCTCGGCTCAGCCGTAACGATTCAGTTGGGAGGGCATTGATTGCGCCGCAGATTCTTTCGCAAGACGAGGAGTGAGCGAGGCGCGGGCAAGTACGAGGCCCATAACGAGCGAAGGACGAGGCTCTTGCGAAAGAGGATCCAGCAGGCACGACCGACCCAACTGCATCATTACGGCTCAGTCCGCGTCTCCGATCTCGACGGGCAAGCCGGGCGATGACAACAGGGCGAGATAGGCGGCATCCCAGTTGGCGAGCCGGAAGCACCCGTGGCTCTCGGCCCGTCCCACCCTTTCAGGAGTCGGCGTCCCATGGATCCCGATGCCGGGTCGATCGAGGCCGATCCATGCGACGCCAACAGGGCTATTGGGGCCGGGTGGCAGCACCAGCCTTTGGTTCAGGCTGCGGGCCTCGGCTGATTCAGGGAAACGTTGGGGGTCGAAGGTGTAGCGAGGGTTGGACACGACGGAGACGACGCGCAAGGCCCCGGAGGGCCGTGAGGAAGCCATGCGGCCAATGCTACAAGGGGCATGAAGGAGGATGCGACCCGAGGCATCACGGGCCCGCAGGGAGCAGGATCGGAGGTTGATGCGGACCGATGCAGCCGGGCGAGCGGGTGGGTTGACGAATCGCGGCAGGATCACCCGCGTGCCCGGGGCAACGTTGCTCCAGGACAGGGTGGGGTTGAGGCGGCGGAGGAGATGTGGATGGGCTGCCGAGCGTTCGGCGAGGGATTCGAGGATGGTTTCGTGGGGCAGGGATGCTGCCTTGGACTTGCCAAGCCAAGTGGAAGGCACGTGCCCCAGTGCGGCGATGTCCGCGGAAGTCACGACGTGATCGGTGAGCAGGCTTCGAGTGATGGCCAGGCGGGCGATGGTTTCTGGGGAGGCGGTTCCCGTGGTGGGGAGCCCCTCATCCGCTTGAAATGCCTTCAGCGCCGCACGGGTGCGAGGTCCTTCCGATCCGTCCATGGGTCCCATCCTGAATCCTCGCAGGGCGAGGGCGATTTGGACGTTTAAGACATCAACGGGAAGGCCGTGCCCTTGTGGCAGGAGGCTGGGGGCTTCCCGGGCGGGGGCGGGACCGCCAAGGGCTAGATGGCACGTCAGGACCAGTCCCCAAAGGCATGTCGTGAAATGGGGCGTCATTCGTAACACGAGGATGGGCAGATCCATGGAGGAGGATGCCATGAGCCTTCCATGACGTTCCTGCGAAAAGGAGTCCTATCTGCCAGCCTGGCGCGTCCTTGGGAGGAGACTGGTGTGCCACCTACCCCTTGCCTCCACTTCCAAACGTAGCGGCCCGTCCCCTACAGAAACGAGCGGAGCCGGTTGCTGTGGGTGCCTCGCTGGGGCCTGAGGGACCTTGCGGCGAATTTCCGGGC
Organism: uncultured Verrucomicrobiota bacterium; assembly: GCA_903880005.1. Classification (GTDB taxonomy): domain Bacteria; phylum Verrucomicrobiota; class Verrucomicrobiia; order Limisphaerales; family UBA9464; genus UBA6176. The sequence goes on from CAIRNV010000133.1 coordinate 8,973, forward strand.
TTGGTGAGACATGGCAACAGGCCGACATGCATTCGCCTCGGTGGCCAAGCGGGCCTGACTTGGTTTTGAAGGGGCCTCCCTGACCGCCATCAAGGCGGCCCATGAAGGCCGCCCCCTCAACAGGGAAGCATTCCAGCAAGCCGGGTCATTGGTTCATGATCTGCTTGGTCGTCTCGGCCAGCCACGTCTTCTGGATGGAATAAAGGTATTGTGAGTCGATGCCGGGAACGTGCTTCGCCGCCGCCGTGATGTTTCCCGCCGCCAGTTCCAATTCCAGGGCGGCAAATCGCCAAAACGTCCGCTCCTCGTCGGTGAGGGCGCTGAGTGGAAGGTCATCCAAAAGCTTTCGGGCCTCGTCCGTGCGGCCGTTTCGGATGAGGGCGAAGGCGTGGTTGAGGTAAATGCCGTGTTGGTAGGAGGCCTTCTGGGTGAGCTCGAGGGTCAGCTTGATGGCCTCCTCGGGGCGTTTGCGGGTGATGAGAAGGGCGGCCGCGAGATTGTTGATGTTCTCCAGGTTGGCCGGCTCGAGCTTGTGGGCCTTTTCCGCGGCCATGAGGAGGGCATCGGCGTCGCGCTCTTGCCACGCCAAGCGCCCCATCGAGAACCAATATTGGGACAACCCGCCATAGACCGACTCGAGGCGGCGCAGCACGGCCCGGGCCTCGTCGCGAAATCCGGTTCGCTCCAGGGTATTGGCGGCGTCCATGCCGAGCAGGGGCGCCTCGGGGAGACGCTCCAACAGCCCCGCAAAAAGACCCTTGGCTCGTTCCCGTCGGCCGGTCGCATTCTCGGCCACGCCCTCCAGGAAGTCCGTGTACCCGCCGAAGACGCGCTGTAGGAACGGGTTGGCCCTCATGCGAACGGCCACGCTGCGCACCTCCTCCCATTCCTGGGCGCGAACGAGCATTTGGCTGGTGAGGAACCAGGTGGAGGGGTCGTTGGGGAAACTGCCGAGCTGGGAGCGCGCAAAACCCGCGGCAAGGTTTTCCAGCCGAAGCTGACCCCAACTCGTCAGCAATTGCTGCGCTCGCTCAGCGGTGTCAGGGGGTATCGCATACGCCGTTGCGCGGGCCACGGCAGCCGCGTGGTTGCCGGAGGCCTCCAACACCAACCATGCCCTGGTATGGTCCTCGAGATCATCACCCCGGAGCGACCGAAGTTCCTCGAAGGAGCGCTCGAAGGCCGCGACGTCGAGGCGTTGCGCCTCGACCATGGACCGTAGCCGGATCGCGATGACCTTGAGGTCAGGCTGGGTCGCGCCCTGATTCAAGATGGCCATGCTGGGTGCCTGCTCGGACGGTTGTCCGGCCACCGCAAGCCACGCAGCCCGATACAAGCCGAGCACGGGATCGGACTCCATCTCCGCGCGGTGGATGTCCCAGGCAGCCACGAACTCCTTGAGCCGCCCCGTCTTGAAAGCGGCCTCGGCGAGGGCCTTGGCGGCGGGGGTGGAGATGGCCCGGTTGGTGGAGCCCAGGTAGGTCCAGGCGGCCTCGTTCATCCCTGCGCGAAGGCACATGCGACCCGCGAGTTCCACCGCTCCGAAGTCATTGGTGCCCACCAGGGAAACCAACCATTGCGACTGCTGCGCGCCAATCGACAACCAGCGGCGCTCCAGACCATCGCGGTGCAGCAAGAATTCAACGAACGACCGGATGTGGTCCACGTGGGCCGGTTGGTTGCCCAAGGCTCCAGCCCAGGCCTGCAAGGCCTCATTCGGCCTCCCCTCCCCGTCCAGTCTCCGCGCCGACCTCGACAACATCCGAGCTTGGACCATGTCCAGCAGGCTGACCCGGAGCACCGGGGCAAATCCATCCGGCGTGATCACCCAAACCTTGGGCAGGCTTGCTGCCAGCGCCCCGATCCCGGCCGTGATGCACGCCAAGGCGATCGCAAATTTCTTGTCGGCCAGAAGAATGCCGATGAATCCCCTCCGGTACTGCTTGGCCGGACCGATGGCCTGGGATGGCGCACGAGCGCCGGCTCTTGGCCTCTCGATTTTTGGATTGGCTTGTTCTTCCACTCGGTTGCCTTTTACAGAGGTTTAGTTTTGTCGTCGAGCAATTGAATCAGCCGTTCGCCGCCGCTTTGCAATCGTGGCGAGCAGCAAACGCCGGACGCCTCTTGGCGCCCCTTTTCCGGCACGCGCCCGGCACCCGCCTCACCAATCCCGGTTTGGACCCCCTGGGCGGCGGGCTCCACGAAAATCAGGGTGACCCAGCGGTTGACCGACCCCCCGTGCCAACTTATCACCCATGCAAAAGAATATTGTCATGCCAGCGACCCCCTCCGACAAGCCGTCCGATCGAAACGTTGAAAAAAACCCGGCCCGGCCTGCCGAGGCCAAGCCTGTGGCCTCTGCGGCTCCTGAATCGCCCAAGCTTTCCCCACAAAAGACCCGCGACCTGGAGGCGGCCATCGGCACCATCACCAAGTCCTATGGGGAGGGAGCCATCATGCGGCTTGGCTCCCAGGTGGTGCGTCCCATCGATGTCATCCCCACGGGTGCCTTGGCCGTGGACATGGCCCTCGGCGTTGGCGGTGTCCCCCGCGGGCGCATCATCGAGATCTACGGGCCCGAGTCCTCGGGCAAGACCACCCTCATGCTCCACGTCATTGCCAACGCCCAAAAGGCCGGGGGCATCGCCGCCTTCATCGACGCCGAGCATGCGCTGGATCCGGCCTATGCCCGGCGCCTGGGGGTGGACTTGGAGCAACTCCTGGTGTCCCAACCCGACTCCGGCGAGGAGGCCCTCACCATTTGCGAGACCCTCGTCCGGTCCAATGCCGTGGACGTCATCGTCGTGGACTCGGTCGCCGCCCTGGTCCCCAAGGCCGAGTTGGAGGGGGAGATGGGGATGGCCACGATGGGCATGCAGGCCCGCCTCATGTCCCAGGCCCTTCGCAAGCTCACCGCCATCCTCAACAAGGCGCGCACCACCTGCATCTTCACCAACCAAATCCGCGAGAAGGTGGGCGTGATGTTTGGCAACCCCGAGACCACGCCCGGTGGCAAGGCCCTCAAGTTCTACGCCTCCGTCCGGATGGACATCCGGCGCAAGGACGCCCTCAAGGACGGCTCCGGCAACGCCGTGGGCAACCACGTCAAGGTCAAGATCGTCAAGAACAAGGTCGCGCCGCCCTTCGCCGAGGCCGAGTTCGACATCCTGTTCAACCACGGCATCGACAAGGAAGGCAGCATCCTCGACTGCGGACTCGACAAAGGGGTCGTCGAGAAGAAGGGCGCGTGGCTCCAGTACGCCGGCGAGTTGATCGGCCAGGGCAAGGATGCGGCGCGCAAGACCCTCGCGGAAAAGCCTGAGATTGCGCGGAAGATCAAGGAGGCCGTCGTGGCCAAGAAGACGGCCGAGCTCGCCGCCACGAACGCGCCGACGGTGCCCCAGGTGGCTCCGGCCGCTGGCAAGGCCTGATGGCTCCCGGAGCGGTGCCCATTCGGGATGCCGGCCTCGATCCTCGGCCGGCGTAGAAATCTGCTCCGCAATCACTTCCCTCCCGGCTGCATCGTTCCGGCCCGGTCGCCCGGGGCGCTCGGAGCGGTGCAGGGAAATGCATTGATGCGGATGCGGGCCGAGGGGCAGGGTGCGAGGGAAGGCCGGATGACTGAAAGCCGTTGGGCTGGATCCGGCATGACTCGTGAAAAAGCCACGAAGAAAGCCTCCTGCTTCAAAGTCCCCGTCCATCCGCCGCGCGGGCCGCATGCCTGTCGTGGTGGGCGTGGGGACATCCGCCGGCGGATTAGAGGCCTTGGGGGCGCTCCTGCGGCCCGTTTCCACGGACTGCCCGTTGTCGTTTGTCGTCGTGCAGCATCTCGACCCGGCGCGGAAGGGCTTGCTCGTCGAGTTGCTGGGCCACGCGACCAGCCTGCCCGTCGAGGAAATCCAAGATGGGACGCGAGCCAAGCCCGGGCATGTGCATGTCATACCGGCCAACCGTCACCTGTCGATCGAGGACGGCGTGTTTCGGCTTGAGGAGACTGCGGAGGCCCATGGTGGACGCCTGACGGTGGATCATTTCCTGCGGTCGCTGGCCGAGGACAAGGGGGCTGCGGCCATTGGCATCATCCTGTCCGGCATGGGTTCGGACGGCGTGCTGGGGTTGAGGGCGATCAAGGAGGAAGCCGGGACGTGCGTGGTGCAGGACCCCGCGACGGCGAAGTTTGATGGCATGCCGCGATCGGCGATCGACGCGGGCCTTGCTGACATCGTGGCCGCGCCGGGGGACATGGTGCCCGAGATCCTCGCCTATCTGCAAAGCGTGCATCGAGGGGAGGCGGGCGACGGGGCGGCGGTGGTTGCGCATGACCGACGGCAATTGGACAAGGTGTTGATGCTGCTTCGGTCCCGCACGGGCCATGATTTTGGACAGTACAAGAAAAGCACGCTTCACCGCCGGATCCAGCGGCGGTTGAGCCTGCACAAGCTGAAGGGCATCCACGAATACGTCCGCTTCCTGCGCGGCAACCCCGGGGAGCTGGACTTGCTTTTCAAGGAGCTATTGATCGGCGTCACCAGCTTCTTCCGCGACGCCGCCGTGTGGGCTCGACTGAAGAACAAGGTCCTGCCAGCCCTGCTGGCCTCGCGTCCGAGGGGTTCCGTCATCCGGGGTTGGTCGGCCGGGTGTTCCACGGGGGAAGAGGCCTATTCGCTGGCGATGGTGTTCCGCGAGGTGGCGGGGGACCGGCGGACCACCTCGGCCCAGACACTGCAACTGTTTGCCACGGACATCGACCGGGAGGCGATCGAGACGGCGCGGAGCGGGGTCTATCCATCGAACATTTCGGCGGACGTCAGCGAGGCGCGGCTGCGGCGGTTCTTCACGCAAGAGGACCGGAGCTATCGGGTGAGCAAGGAGGTGCGATCGACGGTGGTGTTTGCGCAGCAGAACCTCGTGCTGGACCCGCCGTTAACGAAGCTGGACATCATCCTGTGCCGGAACCTGCTGATCTACCTTGAGCCCGAGTTGCAGCGGATGGTGATCGGGTTGTTCCATTATGCCTTGAAGCCAGGCGGCATCCTGGTCTTGGGCGGTGCGGAGACGGTGGGTGCGGCCGACGGGATGTTTGCCGCCGTGGCGGGCAATTGCCGGATCTACCGCAGGCTGGAGTCGGGCCTGCGTGATGGAGCGGGGGTATTGCCCCCGATCGCGACGTCCCACCGGCCGCCACCCGTGGCGATGGAAATGGCGCAAGGGCATGCCCCGTTTGGCGGCGCTCATTTTCAGGCGGGCGTCGAGCAGTTGCTGATCCATCGCCTGGCGCCCCCGGCCATCCTGTCGAATGCGAAGGGCGACATCCTGTACGTGGGTGGCAAGACGGGGCGATACCTCGAGCCGGCCGTGGGCAAGGCGACCCTCAACTTGTTTGCCATGGCGCGAGAAGGACTTGGGTCCGCGTTGGCGACGGCGTTTGCGAAGGCCAGCCGGACGAAGGCTCCGGTGGCGTTGGATGGCGTCCACGTCGGGCCTGAAGGACACGGGCATCGCGTGGACTTGGTCGTCGAGATCCTGGGCGAGCCCGAGGCGTTGCGGGGGATGGTCCTCACGGTGTTCCGGGAGCCCGGGCCCGGATCGATCGCGAGGATCAAGCACTGGCCCGCCCGGGCCAAGTCGTCTGGGGCTGCCGCGTTGTCACGCGAGCTCGAGCGGTGCCGGCAGGAGCTCAACAGCCTGCGCGAGGAGATGCAGATCTCGCAGGAGGAGCTGCGTTCCACCAACGAGGAGTTGCAGAGCACGAACGAGGAGTTGCAGAGCGCCAACGAGGAACTGACCACGTCCAAGGAGGAAATGCAGTCCATGAACGAGGAGCTGCAAACCGTGAACCACGAGCTGCAAGCCAAGCTCGATGAGTTGTCGCGCACGAGCGACGACATGAAGAACCTCCTCAACAGCACCGGCATCGCCACCCTGTTCCTCGACGACCAGCTCCGCGTCCGCCGCTATACCACCCAGACGTCCAGCCTCATCAACCTTATCCCCGGCGACGCCGGGCGGACCATCACCGACATCGTCAGCAACCTCGACTATCCAAACTTTGCCTCCGACATCCAGGACGTCCTCCATTCCTTGATCCATGTCGAACGGCAGGTTCCATCCCGGGATGGCCGGTGGTTCAACGTCCGCGTCATGCCCTATCGCACCCTCGACAACCGCATTGACGGCGTCGTGATCACCTTCCTCGACGTGACGGCATCGAGGCGTGGCCAAGAGCGATTGCGCGAGGTCTTCAACCTGTTGCAACTCAGCCCGGATGGAGGGCGCGACGTCGTCCATGGCGAGCCCCCCCAAAAGGTCCTCGAAAAGGTCGCCCAAGCCCTTCTGCGTGGCGTGCAGGAGGACGCGAAACCCATCCCCGGAGCCGAGCTGAAGTCCCCGGGAAAACGGGGCACACGCCGATGAAGCCCACGTCTGCCCGGCAACGCGTGGCCAAGGACCTTCCGTCGTCCCGCCGGGGTCGTAAGCCGCGGGCCGCACCGGCCGACGACCTTCGGCTGCTTCACCAGCTTCGCGTCCACCAGGTCGAGCTTGAGGTCCAGAACGCCGAGCTTGCCCGGTCGAGGGCCGCGGCGGAGGAGGCCGTTGCGCGGTACACGGAGCTCTATCAACTCGCGCCGGTGGCGTACCTCACGATCACCCCCGAGGGCGTGATCACCCAATCCAATCGAGCCGCCACGCGGCTCCTCGGCCTTGATGTGCGCCATCGCCGGGTGCGCCTTCGGACCCTGATCCACCCCGGGGACGTCGCGGCCTGCGAACGGTTCCTGCAAGGGGTGTTCTCGGGTCAAGCCCAGCCGGCCGTGCCGCTCCGCCTTGCCGTGCGCCGCGGCAGGAGGATGACGGTCCAGATGGAAGGCATTGCCTCGGAGGACGGCAGGGAATGCCGGGCCATTTTGGTCGAGACCACCGAGCGTGACCGCTTGGCGGAGGTCGAGTTCGAGCTCAACCAAGCCCGTCGGATCCATGCCATTGGCCGCTTGGCCGCCGGGGTGGCGCACGAAATCAACAACGAGCTGGCGTCGATCCTTGCCTGCCTTGCTCAGACCTCCGGCGTCCTGGCTCCGACCCCCGAGGTCCAGCGGTGGACGGACCGTGTCGGCGGGTGCGTCGAGCGGGCTTCGAGCGTCGTTCGGCGGCTTCTTTTGTTTGGCCGTCCAGCGCCCCTCGACATCCAATGCATCGACGCCAACGACGTGGTGCGCGACCTCCTTGCGTTTCTTCGCAAGACCATTGGGGAGACCTTTGCCATCACGTTCGACGAGGCGCCCGGATTGATGCGGGTCGAGGCCGACCTTGGCCTTCTCCAGCAGGCGATCCTGAACCTTGTGCTCAACGCACGGGATGCCATGCCGAAGGGCGGACGGATTTCCATCGCGACCTCGAGCTTCGCCTTGGATGCGCAGGCTGCCCGGAAGCATCCGGACCGCCGACCGGGGCGGTTCGTCGGCATCGCCGTCACGGACCATGGATGCGGCATCGGGGCGGGCGATCTCGTGCACATTTTCGAGCCGTTCTTCACGACCAAGAAGGTGGGCGTGGGGACCGGGCTTGGCCTTCCGATGGTGCGTGACACCGCAGCCCAGCATCACGGCTGGGTGGACGTCGATTCCAGCCCGGGCCGGGGCAGCACGTTTCGCATCTGCTTGCCCGCCTTGGTGGACGGCTCGCACCGTGCGTCCCGGGCGCCGTCCCGGGCGCCGTCGCCCGTCTTGCGTGGGCACGAGACGTTGCTGCTCGTCGATGACAGCGACTCGCTCCGCCAATTCCTGGGGGAATACCTTGAATCGCTGGGCTATCGCGTCCTCAAGGCCGGCACGGGACCCGAAGCCATCCGGGCATGGAAGCGGCAACGCGCGGACCTGCTCCTTGCCGACATGGTGATGCCGGGCGGGATGACGGGCAGGCAACTTGCGGGGCGTCTTCGCAAGGACGACCCCGGCCTCCCGGTCATCATTTCCAGCGGGTACAATCCCGACGCATCCGCCGCCGGGCCCGAGGGCATCTTGTATTTGCCGAAGCCCGCCTCCGTCGTCGCGCTGGCTGCGGCGATCCGGGAGCGCCTGGATCTTCGGTCGGGGGCCAAGCTTGAAGCCTGAAAACCCCGCCGGAGGCAATGGGGTCACATCCAAAGCTTTGACATTTGCTCTGGAAGCTTGCGGATGGACCGACGAGTTCCGCCTGCTCCACGACATCTGGCTCCGGCTCCTTCAAGAGGAGGAGGTCCGCGACGACGTGGAGATGCCGAGATGTGAGCCAACGGCCCTGCCCTGCTGCGCCGACCATGACGCTTGCGGAGGATGCTTTGGCCGGATTGGCCACGGTTGACGGCAGGGTTCCATGCGTAGGGCACGGAGGCGCACCGTGGTTGGTGCCATGACGGCCGATTGGATGTGACCCGATTGATTCTTACGGGGTGGATGGGGTGGACTGGGTGGACCGAGTGGACCGAGTGGACTGAGTGGACTGAGTGGACTGAGTGGACGAGGGGGCGGGGGGGCGGGGGGGAAGTGATCAGCGGGGGCGGAGGGCGATGGTGGCGGAGCCTGAGAGGGCGGGGATGGGGAGATGTGGAGCGGCGTAGCGGGCGACGACGGTGACGTGGGAGCGGGCGGGGGGCTTGGCGGGCCATGCGAGGGTGAACTGGTAGCCGGTGCCGAGGCTGGAGGTGGAGGCCAGGGGCTTGAGTTGATCCGGGGTGAAGGACCATGTGGCCATGGGTTGAGGGGGAAGGGGCTTGCCGGGGGGCAGGGGGCCGTCGAAGGCGAGGATTTCGAGGGTGCCGGAGCGGATGGGGATGCCGCGGGCCTTGTCCGGGGCGGAGGCGAACACCCGGACGGAGATGCCATCGGGCCCGGGGCGTGGATCGAGGTCAAGGGCGATGGGGAGGCCGAAGAGGTGGATTTGGGAGATGCTGGAGGAAGAGGGTGCGGTGGCGCAGGAGGCGAGGAGGAGGAGGAAGGGAATGGGGAATGGGGAATGGCGAGTGGAGGTGGAGTGGACGCAAGGGAGGAGGAGGCGCCTGAGCGCCATGGTGGCTGCCATGATTGTCCCGATTGTCTTCATGAGAGATGACGGCCGTTGGAACGGCGCTGGATTCAGGAGTCGAGGCTATCCGATGGGGTTCGGCATCGACTTCGCCGCGTCACCTCTTGATGGGGCCATTTGCCAATCACGGCGTCCTGACTAGCGGGAGCCGTTGGGGGCGGGCTTGGGCAGGGGCTTTCGGCGGAGGGAAGGGGCGCCGTTGGTGGGGGCGAGGTCGGGCGGGAGGATGGGCTCGATGACGGGGCGTTGGAATTCGTCGGGCTTGAGCTCCTTGCGGAAGCGGGAGCGGCGGATGATGTCGTCGGTGATGGCTTGGGGATCTTCGAGGGCGACGGATTCCTGGGGGTTGGCGAGGACGACGGGGGTGAGGAAGATGAGGAGTTCCTTGCGTTCGCGGGAGGTCTTGGTGGAGCGGAAGAGGACGCCGAGGTAGGGGATTTCGCCGAGGACGGGCATCTTCTTCACGCGTCGGTCGTCGGTGGTGGAGATGAGGCCGCCGATGATGATGGTCTGGCCGGACTGGGCGGAGACGGTGGTGTTGGCGCGGCGTTGATTGACGACGGGGACGACGGCGGACTTGTTGATTTCGACGGTGGAGGAGGAGATGGCGGAGTTGGTGGTGCCGAGCTCCATCTTGACGAAGCCGTCGCGGGAGATTTTGGGGGTGACGGTGAGGTTCACGCCGACGTCCTCGTAGCGGAAGGAGTTGATGGTGTCGCCCTGGGGGGTGACGCGGGAGTCGGTGATGAGGGGGATGCGTTGGCCGATGTTGATGGTGGCGGGCTTGTTGTCGGCGGTGACG
>CAIRNV010000134.1 GCA_903880005.1 uncultured Verrucomicrobiota bacterium
CTCATGCGCTTGGAAACCTTTCTTGGCTCGTTCCCATGGCATCGCCCGCTGTGGGACATCGGCTGGAGGAGATTCTCCCGCTGAGACGCAGAGACGCGGAGTCATGACCCATCAGACTCTGCGTCTCCGCGCCTCAGCGGGCGGTTCTGCCTCATGCGCTTGGAAACCTTTCTTGGCTCGTTCCCATGGCATCGCCCGCTGCGGGGCATCGGCTGGAGGAGATTTTCCCGCTGAGACGCAGAGACGCGGAGTCATGACCCATCAGCCTCCGCGTCTCCGCGCCTCAGCGGGCCGTTCTGCCTCATGCAAGTGGAGATGTTCCTCGGCTCGTTCCCGTGGCATCGCCCGCTGCGGGACATCGGCTGGAGGAGACTCTCCCGCTGAGACGCAGAGACGCGGAGATATGAGCCATGGACGCCCACTTCGGCGCGTCTTGGCCTGATCCACGCGCATGGAACCGGTGCCTCACGCCGAGCGTTCAAGTCCCTACCTTCCAACCTCCGCGTCTCCGCGCCTCTGCGGGCGGCTCTGCCTCGGGAGGTGGAAAACGTCCTGCACGACGTCCACCTGGCATCTCCCGCCGTGTCGATGGACTGGGGGAGGAATCCCGCGCGGACCACAGGGGCGCGGGTTTTCCAACCCGCCAGCCTCCATCCTCACCCCGATCCCCCCAAATCCGCGCGTAAGGAGGTGGTAGGCTCGCGATCCACAAGCGGGCGCGTTGCGGCAGGCTGCGTGCCAACACGCCGTCGTAGCGGATCGGATGAACGCCGTCTTGAGCACCCACGCGCCTGCCTTCTTCGTGTGTTCGTGTCTTCGTGTGAGGCGTTCCCAGCTTCCGCACTCACGAGATCGCCGAACGAGACGCGGCTTTTTTGATCACACGAAGCCACGAAGCCACGAAGAGGTCCTGCTGGGTCCACCGCGTGAGGCGAGAACTGGACACTCAAAACTGTTTGCGCGGGGATCAGGGATCCCCCTCCTCCATCGCCCCCTCCACGCCCTCCCATTGCCCGCCGATGGACAACCTCACACGACCCTCCCGCCCCGAAATCATGCGCCCCAGCGGAGACCCGTTGCCTCCCCCCGAAACGTCGGGATCCCAAAAACTTCCGCTGCCCAAAACCACCGCCAAACCCCCATGAACAGGCCCTCCCATGCGTGCCAGGGGGGAGGGACATTCATTTGTCACTCTTCACAAGGACGTGGTGTCTCGGGTACAACTTTCCCAGCGCGATTCCCACGACCCCATGGCCGGCCGGTGCATGGGGCGTCACGCCGTCCATGACATGAACAACACGACGCCCCAGAACCACCAAGGCCCGCCGCTGCTCGGCACCCAGGTGCAACGGTGCGCCGGCGAATCCTCCATGAAGGCCCGTCCAACACGCTGAAACTGAATCTCCAAGCGCCGCGATGTTGACCGATTACCACGCCAAGTACCTCGCCTACGAGCTGACACGCCGCTGCCCATCAGACAGCGCCGAGAAGCTTGCGGGCGCCGTCGCCGGCGCGCAGGTGGACTTGAACCCCCACCAGGTGGATGCGGCGCTCTTTGCCTTCAACTCCCCCCTGTCCAAGGGCGCCCTGCTTGCCGACGAGGTGGGGCTTGGCAAGACCATCGAGGCCGGCCTTGTGCTCTCCCAACGCTGGGCGGAGCGCAAACGCCGGATCCTCGTCATCGTTCCATCGAACCTCAGGAAGCAGTGGTATCAGGAGCTCACCGAGAAGTTCTTCCTGCCCTGCGCAATCCTTGAATCGAAGTCCTACCAAGTCGCCATTCGCGCCGGACGGTTCCGTCCCTTCGACCAGGAGAACATCGTCATTTGCTCCTACCAGTTCGCCCGCAACAAGGCGTCGGACGTTGCCAACACCCCGTGGGACCTCGTGGTGCTGGATGAGGCGCATCGCGTGCGGAATGTTTACAAGCCGTCCAACGTCATCGCCAACACCCTCAAGCAAGCCCTGGTCGGCAAGCACAAGCTCCTGCTCACCGCCACTCCGCTCCAAAACTCCATCATGGAGCTTTTCGGGCTCGTGAGCTTCATCGACGAGCACGCTTTTGGAGACCTCAAGAGCTTCCGCGAACAGTTTTCCAACCTGAGCCAGCAACAGGTCTTCGACACCCTCAAGGCCCGCCTCAAGCCCATCTGCCACCGCACGCTTCGTCGGCAGGTCACGTCCTACATCCCGTTCACCAGGCGGTTGCCGTTGGTCGAGGAATTCACCCCCGAGGACGGCGAGGACCAGCTCTACCATCTGGTCTCGGACTACCTTCGCCGCGCCAACCTCGTCGCCCTGCCCGCCAGCCAACGGTCGCTCATGACCTTGGTCCTCCGGAAGCTCCTCGCCTCCTCCACCTTCGCCATCGCCGCCGCGCTCGAATCCATGGCAAGGCGCCTCAAGTCCAAGCTCGGCGCGAACCCTCCCAATGCCCCCACGGACGACGATCTCGACCAGGACTACGAGGCGCTCGCGGACACTGCCGAGGAATGGGACGAGGACGACGCCCCCGAGTCCTTGTCCCAAGCCGACCGCGCCGCCATCGAGGCCGAGGTAGCCGACCTCGACGCCTTCTCCAAGCTCGCGCTGTCCATCCAGCACAACGCCAAGGGCAAGGCCTTGGTCAAGGCCCTCTCCGTGGCCTTTGCCAAGGCCCGCGAGCTCGGCGCAGCCGAGAAGGCCATCATCTTCACCGAATCACGCAAGACCCAGAACTACCTGCTCCGCGTCCTCGCCGACAGCGAGTTCAACGACGGCATCGTCTTGTTCAACGGCTCCAACTCCGACGAGTCGTCCAAGCTCATCTATGCCGCATGGCTCGAACGACACGCCGGCACCGACCGTGTCACCGGCTCCAAGTCCGCCGACATGCGATCGGCGCTCGTGGACTACTTCCGCGAGCAGGGGCGCATCATGATCGCCACCGAGGCGGGCGCCGAGGGCATCAACCTCCAGTTCTGCTCCCTCGTCGTGAACTACGACCTCCCGTGGAATCCCCAGCGCATCGAGCAACGCATCGGCCGTTGCCATCGCTACGGGCAGAAACATGACGTCGTCGTCGTCAACTTCCTCAACCGCAGGAACGAGGCCGACCGCCGCGTCTTCGAGCTGCTCTCCGAGAAGTTCTGCCTCTTTGAGGGTGTCTTCGGCGCGAGCGACGAGGTCCTGGGCGCCATTGAAAGCGGCGTGGACTTCGAGAAGCGCATCGCCGCCATCTACCAGCAATGCCGCAGGCACGAGGACATCCAGGTCGCCTTCGACCAACTCCAGCTCGAGCTCAACCTCGAAATCAGCGAGGCCATGACCCAAACCAGCCGCAAGCTGCTCGAGAACTTCGACGACGAGGTCCGCGAAAAACTCCGCCTGCGTGCCGACGCCTCCACCGCAACCCTGAACCGCATCGAGCGCCAACTCATGCGCCTCACCGCCCATGAACTTCGCAACCACGCCGAGTTCCTCGGCGACGACTCCTTCCACCTGAGGTCCTCACCCTTCGACGGCCCCATCCCACTCGGGCGCTACGAGTTGCCGCGGCGATCGGGCGACGCCCATTTTTACAGGCTCAATCATCCCTTGGCCGAGGCGATTATTGAAAGGGCCAAGGCAAGGGATTTGCCCCTCCAGGAGGTTCACCTCAACTATCACGCCCACGATGGCATCATCAGCACCCTGAAGCCGTTCCTTGGCAAGTCCGGCTGGCTGACCCTTTCGGTTCTAACCATCGATTCCCTCGACCAAGCGGAGGATCATCTCCTGTTTGCCGCTGTTACCGATGACGGCACCCAACTCGATGAGTCATGCGCCTCACGGCTCCTTACCTTGCCGGGGCAAGTCGTTGGGCCTTGCCCCGCGAGTGTCCCGGCCACGCTGGCTTCAGCCATCCAAGGGAGCCAAGCGCACATCCATCAAACCATCGAGCGGCGAAATGCCCGCTTTTTTGACGCGGAAATCGAAAAGCTCGACCGATGGGCCGATGACCTCAAGGCAAGCCTCGAAGGCGGCATCAAGGACCTCGACCGGCAAATCCGGGACGCAAGACGTGAGGCGACCGCATCCATGACACTCGAAGCGAAGCTCGCGGCACGAAGAAAAATCAAGTCCCTCGAGTCCACGCGCAGCCAAAGACGCCGGGCAATCTATGAGGAGCAAGACTCCGTGGACAAACAGCATGGCCAACTCATCCGACAAATCGAGCAAAAGCTGGCCCAGACAGCCTCCATCAAAGGCATCCTCACGCTGCGTTGGCTGCTTAGGTAAGGCTGCATCGGCATGTTCAACCAATGCCTGACATGGGCAAGCGCACCAAGGATTTCAAGGCATCGAACGAAGCAAGACATGGAAGGCGGCGTCCCGGGTGATGAGCAAGGCCAGGCCCGCTGGAACGCCGGTCCCCGATGCAAAATGACCCGGAACCATACCCGCGCCATCTCGACATGCTGGCTGTGCGGAAACTCATATCCTGCGAGCTTGCCAATGGTCACACGGTTAAGTTCGAGTGGGGACCGTGGGCCTTGCCGCGCACCATCGAGGATTGGGCCAATAGTGTCCGGCCTGACCCGTATTTCGCCATACGCGTCTATTGCACGGAAAACACGATCCCCAAGCGTCTCGTTCTTGCCGATGAGTTTCGGGCGGATGTTGACTTCGATCTTGTGCACGCGGGCGAGCTATGGCGGGGAATCGTGGCGATCTTGAACAGCCGATCCATCGTGGACTATGACTGGTTGGATGATTTGATCCATGAGATCACCGAGATGATTTGCGGCCTTTGCCTGCATGAGGCTGACCTATGCGAACACCTCGCCAACCTGCCTTACCTCATGCTGCAACTCACGCGTCAGGAATCGTTTGATTGACTCGGGGACCCCAGGTTTAATGACCCGAACGACGGCGACGCTGCAAGGTAGATCACGATGAATCGCACCAAGCCCAAGCTGGAATTGACCTGGATCGGGAAGGAGAACCGGCCCCGGCTGGAGCCCCGCATCCTGCTCGAAGACCCAGCAAGGTCCCATCATGCGCGGCATCGCGTGACGGACAACGACCTGTTCGATAACCGCCTTATCTTCGGCGACAACCTCCTCGCCCTGAAGGCGCTCGAGCAGGAGTTCACCGGCAAGATCAAGTGCATCTACATCGACCCGCCCTACAACACGGGGAGCGCGTTCGAGCATTATGATGATTGTTTGGAGCACTCGACGTGGCTTTCATTGGTTGATCAGCGTCTTAGGATTCTTCACCGACTTCTTGACCAAAGCGGCACCCTGTTTGTGCATTTGGATGACAATGAGTTGGATTATTGCAAGGTAATTCTGGATGAAATCTTTGGTCGTCACAACTTCATCAATAGGATAACTATCGATGCGCGATCTCCATCTGCGTTCAGCACAGTAAATCCCGGAGTATTCAAAGCATCCGAGTACTTGCTTTGGTATGCAAAGGATAAGACTTGTTTTCGGGAAATTGGGCTCAGGATTGCAAGGGAGCCGGATTACGCGTACAGCAAATGGCTAGTGAATCCTGAAAGCAACCCCAAGGCTTGGCGCTTTGAATCATTGCTGGATATTTATGGATCGAGTCCCGTCAAGAAGGCGAAGCATCCTCGATCACAGCTGGAGAGCTTTCACAAATTCATGGTGGCGAATGCAAGTCGAATTTGTCGCCTGGCTTCGATCAGCGACTCGGGAGCAGGCCAAGCTATTCTCGAAGTTAAAGCCGAGTCTCTCAAGAAGAGCGGCGAGGTTTTTCATCTCAGGAGAGGCGACGGTTTAGGAGATGTCTATGTAGTGGATGGCCAGCAATTGATATTCTATGACAAGAATATTTCGATCATCGACGGTGCACCATCCGCTTCAAAGTTGTTAACTAATATATGGGCAGACATAGCTTGGGAGGGAATTGCGAGCGAAGGCGGCGTTCAGTTTAAAAAAGGGAAGAAGCCTGAGAGGCTTTTGCGTCGATGTATCGAATTGGCCACTCAACCCGGCGACTGGGTTCTCGACTCCTTCGCCGGTTCCGGGACGACGGGCGCGGTGGCGCACAAGATGGGGCGTCGCTGGATCATGGTGGAGTTGGGCGAGCATTGTCACACCCACATCATTCCCCGGCTGCAGAAGGTGATTGA
>CAIRNV010000135.1 GCA_903880005.1 uncultured Verrucomicrobiota bacterium
AGCGGCACTGGGAGTTCGCGGAGGAGGTCGAACTCGGCGACGCCGATGGGTTTGTTGATGCCGTTGACGGCATATTGGGCGACGACGCTGTTTTTGCTGCGGCAGAGGAGGAGGCCGATGGTGGGCTTGTCGTCGTCGGCCTTCACTTGGGCGTCCATGGCGGAGAGGTAGAAGTTGAGCTGGCCGATGTGCTCCGGCTTGAAGGCGCCGCCCTTGATCTCAATGACAACGTAGCACTTGAGACGGGTGTGATAGAAGAGAAGGTCGATGAAGAATTCGTCGCCACCGACTTCGAGGCGGAATTGCCTGCCCACGTAGGCGAAGCCGGAACCGAGTTCGATCAGGAAGCGGGTGATGTGGCGGATGAGGGCGTTTTCGATCTCGCGTTCATGGGCATCGTCGGCGAGGCCGAGGAAGTCGAAGAGGTAGGGATCCTTGAGGGTTTCCTGGGCGAGGGCGGATTGGGGCGGCTGGAGGCGCAGGGAAAAGTTGGCGACCGCCGCACCCTGCCGTGCGTGGAGGCGGCTGGTAAGGTTTTGTTCCAGGGTGAGGCGCGACCAGCCGTGGGTGACGCATTGGTGGGCATACCACTCGCGCAGGGCTGGCTCGGCCTTGGTCAGCAGGGTGACGATGTGGAACCACGGCAATTGGGCAGCAGGCTGCTGCCCAAATTGGCCATCCGGGCAATGCTCGGCGAAGTAGCGCATGTATTTCACATTGCGCGGGGAAAAGCCCTTCATGTCGGGGAAGGCGCTCTTGAGGTCATCCGCGATGCGGGAGATGACTTTGGCTCCCCATCCGTCTTGGGTCTGGCGTTGAATGATGTCTCGCCCGATCCGGTGGTAGAGGTGAATCAGTTCTGAATTGACAGCCAAGGCCGCTCGGCTGCGGGCAGCCGTAATGTGGACTTTGATCTGCTCCAACCAAGCGGGGTAATCCGCAGGGATCAGTTCCGTTTTATTGCTCATACGCGCTGAGTCCCGAGATCTCGCGGCCCCCGGCGCGGTTCGTCAGGTACGGATGGATGTCCTCCATGAGGGCGAGCTCGGCCTGGGTGCGGGCTTTCCAGCCGAGGTCGAGCGGGGCCATGAGGTCGCCGAGCTGTTCGCCATCGAAGATCATGCGGTCGAGGATGCCGTCCACGAAGGCTTGGAGGGGTACGGTGGCGAGGCCGTGCTTGCGGGCGATGGCCTCGATTTCCTTGCTGTTCTTCTCGGCCTTGAAGCGGGTGTAGCCCTCGCGGATGGCCGCCTCGCTGAGGCCTTCCCCGGCCGTGAGTGTGCCGATGTATTCGGCGATGTCGTCCCGCTCGTGCATGAACTTGGCGTCGGCGCTGATGAGACCGATGAGCTGCTCGCGGGTCATCCTGGCCTTGCCCGGCTCCATGGAGGAGAAGCGGGCGATGAGCCCCATGATGTAGTCGTAGTCAATGACGGCGGAGGCGAAGAGGACGAACTCGAAGTCCAGGTGGTCGGCCTCGGGTGACGCGGGGCCGGCGTCGCGCTGGTTGCGCTGGTCCTTGAGTCGTTGGGCGGTCGCGAGGTAGGCGCCGCGGAAGCCGCGATGGGTTTCCTCCGGCAGGATGTGCTCGATGGTGATTTTGTCCTGGGGGGTGAGGTCGGTGTATTGGTCGAGCTGGGTCTTGAGGCGCTGGACCTCCTTGAAGTGGTGGATGAAGGCGGCGCGGGCGGCGTCGCCCTTGAGGTTGGGGACGGCATCGGGGGCGGCTTCGAGGCCTTGGGACTTGAGGAACCCATCGAGCTTTTGGACGGCGGCCTGCAGCTTTTGGATGACCACGGGGGCCTTGTCCACGAGCCAGATTTCCCGGGCCTCTTGCCGGGACTTCTCGCCGGAGAAGAGGGCGATGGCGTCGTCCACGGCGTCCTGCTGCTGCCTGAAGTCGAGGATGTTGCCGTAGGGCTTGGTGGCGTTGAGCACGCGGTTGGTGCGGGAGAAGGCCTGGATCAAGCCGTGATGCTTGAGGTTCTTGTCCACGTACAGCGTGTTCAGGTACTTGGAATCAAAGCCCGTGAGGAGCATGTCCACGACGATGGTCAGGTCGATCTTCTGGGCGGCGGGGTAGTCGGCATTGGGCCACTGCTGGCTTTTGATGCGTGTCTGGACGTCCTGGTAGTAGAGGTCGAACTCGCCGAGGCGGTGATGGGTGCCGTAGCGGGCGTTGTAGTCGGCCAGGATGGCCTTGAGCGCGGCCTTCTTGCCTTCCGGGTCCACCTCGTTGTCTGCCTGCTCCTGGGGCAGGTCTTCCTGGATTTGCCGCACGTCAGGATCGCCCTCGGCGGGCGGGGAGAAGACGCAGGCGATGTTGAGGGGCTTGAACGAGGGGTCGGCGGCCTGCTTGCTGGATTGGATGGCCTTGAACAAGGCGTGGTACTCGATGGCGTCCTGGATGGACGAGGTGGCGAGGATGGCATTGAACCGGCGGCCGGCGGTGGCGGCATCGTGCTTGGAAAGGATGGCCTCGATGACGGCCTTCTTCGCGATGGCCTCGCCGGGCCTTGGCGGGTTCTTCCCCTCGGGCTTGAAGTAGTCGATGTGGAAGCGCAGGACGTTTCCGTCCTCGATGGCGTGGGTGATGGTGTAGGCGTGGAGCTGTTTTTGGAACAGGTCCACGGTGGTGCGCATGGAGGCCGTGGCGTCCTCGATCTTCTGGAAGGAGGCGTTGGTCTCGAAGATGGGCGTGCCGGTGAATCCGAAGAGCTGGGCCTTCGGGAAGAACGCCTTGATGGCGTTGTGGTTCTCGCCGAACTGCGAGCGGTGGCATTCGTCGAAGATGAAGACGATGCGCTTGTCGCTGAGCGGGGCCAGCATCTCCTTGTAGGTGGGCTGGTCGTTCTTCTTGCGCTGCTTGTTGCGCTTGCTGCCCTCATCCAGCGCAAGGCCGAGCTTCTGGATGGTGGTGACGATGACCTTGTCGGCGTAGTCCTCCGAAAGGAGGCGGCAAACGAGGGCGGCGACGTTGGTGTTTTCCTCGACGCAACCCTCCTGGAAGCGGTTGAACTCGTCGCGGGTCTGGCGGTCGAGGTCCTTGCGGTCCACGACGAAGACGCACTTGTGGATGCGAGGGTTTTCCTTGAGGAGCGTGGCGGCCTTGAAGGAGGTGAGGGTCTTGCCGCTGCCGGTGGTGTGCCAGACGAAGCCATTGCCGTTGTCGTCGTCGATGCACGTCACCATGTGCTGCACGGCATAGACCTGGTACGGCCGCATGATCATGAGCTTTTGCTCGGTGGCGATGAGGACCATGTAGCGGCTGATGGTCCGGCCGAGGTCGCATTTCCTCAGGAAGCGGTCGGTGAAGTCGTCGAGGTGGGTGATCTTCCGGTTGGCCTCGTCGGCGAACTCATAGACGGGCAGGAAGCGCTCGTCGGCATTGAAGACGAAGTGGCGGGCGTTGTTGTTGGTGAAGTAGAAGGTGCGGTCGCGGTTGCTGACGATGAAGAGCTGCATGAAGCAGAGCAGCGACCTTGCGTAGCCGTTCCCGGGGTCGTTCTTGTATTCGACGATTTGTTCCATGGCCCGGCGTGGGTTGACGCCGAGGGTCTTGAGCTCGACCTGCACGACGGGCACGCCGTTGATGAGAAGGATGACGTCGTAACGGTGGTGGCTGTTGTGGGTGTTGATGCGGAGCTGGTTGACGACCTCGAAGTGGTTTTTGCACCAGTCCTTGATGTTCACCAAGGTGAAGTTCAGCGGGGTGCCGTCGTCGCGGGTGAAGGCGTTGATGCTGCGGAGAACCTTGGAGGCGGTGAAGACGTCCGGGGTGACGATTTCATCCAGCAGGCGGGCAAATTCCCCATCGGTGAGGCGGACGCGGTTCAGGGCCTCGAACTTCTCGCGGAAGTTCCTCTCCAGCGCGGCGCGGTCGGTGATGTCGGGGCGGTGGGAGTATTTGAGGTCGCGGAGACGGCCGATGAAAAGGTCCTCGATCCCGTGCTCATTGAGCACCCGAGCGGCGGGCTCGTGCGGCGGGTAGGTGCTGGGAGAGGATGTGGGCATGGTGAGCGGTTCTTCTCGTCTGCTTCGTATCGGGGACAGGCTTAATCCTTTACGAAACTCCGACACGACAAATCCGTGGCGCTGATCGGGATGGCAGGACGCCATCGAGGCGACATGAAGCGTTGGCTCGAAGGCAGGCTTCGTCCTTGTGGGCGCGCCTCAATGTCTTGTAAGGGAAGGGATGGCATGGGCGGCAGACTTGAGGGTTTCGCGTATCTCAGCCGGCGCGTCCTGCTGCTCTCCAAGCCCACCCGTGAAGGCATGATGTAGCCCTCTGGGGCGTCATCGCCTGCGAGCGCCTCCGGGGGGTTGGAGATCCGGATGCAACGGCACCGCAAAGGCATTCCCGCGCTTGGATGGATGGTCGCGGCGATGCCTGCATGCGTCATAGCCAGCTTGCGAGACGTCGAACGAATCGCAGAGAGCCTCTGTGGAATGATCCTGTTTCATCGCGTCAATCGATTGGCAGAGGTCGTTTTGGGATCGGGGCGGATTCCCAAGGCTTCTTTCAGGTTGTCGCGTTCCTCGGTGACGCGGCGCAGCTCTTGGAGCACCGCATCCAGCTGGGCTTGGAGGTCGGCCGGGGATTCAGGCTCGGCCGGGGTGCGCGCGGCACGGCCGGAGGCCGACGTGGCCGGGGTGACGGGATCCGTGGTCTCGCTCATCTTCACGGCGGTGGGTTTTCTTCCGGCCTTGGTGTCCATCAAGTCGAGGCCCCCTCAAGCTCATGCGGTCCTAGCGTCGGGAAGGTGGGACGGCACGACGGCGGGGGAGAACGTCGAGACACGGGGGCGGCTGGGACGGACGGGACAGGCAGGGCGGCTGGTATCCATGCTGGATCGGGGTATCGGCGTGGCGCGTCGTTTCTTGAACGAGGAAGGATGTACCACGGTCGGGCGGTCCTTGTGAAGAGTGACAAATGAATGTCCCTCCCCCCAGGCACGCATGGGAGGGCCTGTTCATGGGGGTTTGGCGAGGGTTTTGGGCAGCGGAAGTTTTTGGGATCCCGACGTTTCGGGGGGGAGGCAACGGGGCTCGGCTGGGGCGCATGATTTCGGGGAGGGAGGGTCGTTTGAGGTGGTCCATCGGCGGGCAATGGGAGGGCGAGGAGGGGGCGATGGAGGAGGGGGATCCCTGATCCCCGCGCAAACAGTTTTGAGTGTCCAGTCCTCGCCTCACGCGGTGGACCCAGCAGGACCTCTTCGTGGCTTCGTGTCTTCGTGTGATCAAAAAAACCGCGTCTCGTTCGGCGATCTCGTGAGTGCG
>CAIRNV010000136.1 GCA_903880005.1 uncultured Verrucomicrobiota bacterium
TCGGGATCCTTCAGCGCGTCGGCGCGTCGATAGAGGCTCGTGGGGATGAGCATCTGGGGTGGCAGGGACTCGCCCTTCGAGTGACGGACGATCGCGTCCACGATTTGGGCGCCCATCTTGGCCGGGAACTGGATGGGGTCGGCGTAGATCTTGCCGTCCTTGATGGCCTGCTTGCCCTCGGGTTGACCATCGAAGCCGACGACGACGACCTGGGCCTGCTTGCCGGCCTTCTCGAGGGCGGCGCGTGCCCCGAGGGCGGCGGGGTCGTTGATGGCGAAGATGCCGCGCAAGTCGGGGTGGGCTTGGACGGCGTCCTCGGCGGCCTTGTAGCCTTGGTCCTTGGCGCCGCCGCTTTCGAGTTCCGTGACGATCTGGACCTTGGCCTTGCTGCCGGCGTTGTGGGCCTGGATGACCTCGGTGAAGCCCTTGACGCGCAGGAGGCAGGACTCGGCCTGCTTGAAGTGCAGGACCGCGATCTTGCCGCCCGCCTCGCCCAGGGCCTCGATCATGGCGGCCGCCGCCTCCTTGCCGCCGCCGTAATTGTCGGTGGCGACCTGCGTGACGATCTTCACGCCCGGCTCGTTGCAGGGGATATCGACGGTGAAGACGGGGATGCCGGCCGCGTTGGCCTCCTGGATGACCGGGATGATGGCCTTGGAGTCACAGGGGCTCAGCACGATGGCGCTCACCTTCTTGACGATGAAGTCCTTGATCTGGTTCCCCTGCTTGGCCACGTCCTTGTCGCCGCTCACGACGACGCAGTCGTAGTCGCGCTTGAATCCCTCGGCGGAGATGTTGTCGCCAATGACCTTGAAGAACGGGTTGTCGAGGGTGAGCAGGGACACGCCGATCATGCCGCGGCCCCTGGCGTCGGATCCGGACACCGGCGGCGGCTCCGGGGGCTTGTTGCATCCCGCGAGGGACAACACGGCGCAGGCCAAGGCGAGGAATAGGGGACGGCTCATGATGCGACGCAGGTTGGCCGACCCGCGCGAGGGCTTTCCAGCCCGAAAGCCATCCCGGGCTGCGGGGCGGATGCGCGCCGGCGGCGGTCCGGGAAAAATCCATTGACCGGCGGACGGCCCGCCCGGTTCCCTTTTGCCCATGGCAACGGGTGTTGCGTCCCGGCTTACGAGCCTTGCGCTGCCCTGAGCCGGGATGAGTTGGGCCTTGTCACCCCATCGCCGTCGCGGCGGTGGTTTTTTTGTTTGGTGTGCCCATGCCGCGATGGCCGTTGAAGAGACGAGCCGTCCGTGAACATGAAGAAGTCAGCGTCCAGCAAGTATCGACCGTTTCCCGTGGTGAATCTTCCCGACCGCCAATGGCCGGGACGGGTGCTCGCGCGCCCGCCGACGTGGTGCAGCGTGGACCTGCGGGACGGAAACCAAGCGTTGGCGGTCCCCATGAACGTCTCGCAGAAGCTCGAGATGTTCGAGGCGCTGGTGGCATGCGGCTTCAAGGAGATCGAGGTTGGCTTCCCGGCGGCGTCGAACACCGAGTTCGCGTTCATGCGTCGGCTCATCGAGGACGGCCGCATCCCGGACGACGTGACCATCCAGGTCCTGGTGCAGGCCCGCGAGGACCTCATCGAGCGCACGTTCGAGTCCCTGCGCGGGGCGAGGTCCGCGATCGTGCACCTCTACAATTCCACGTCGCCCGCGCAACGCCGCGTCGTGTTCGGGCTCGACAAGGCGGGCATCGTGGAGGTGGCCCGCCGCGGCACCCGATGGATCCGCGAGCGCGCCCGTCGGATGCAAGGCACGCGCATCCGGCTGGAGTACTCGCCCGAGAGCTTCTCGGGGACGGAGGTCGATTTCTCCCTGGAGATCTGCGAGGCCGTCCTCGCCGAATGGGCCCCCGAGCCGGGCGACCCCGTGATCTTCAACCTTCCTGAGACGGTCGAGGTCGCCATGCCCAACGTGTACGCCGACCAGGTGGAGTGGTTCATCCGCCACCTGCGCCGGCCCCAGGACGTGATCGTGTCGGTGCACACCCACAACGACCGCGGCACGGGCGTGGCCTCCACCGAGCTGGCCATGCTGGCCGGCGCCACACGCGTCGAGGGCACGTTGTTCGGCAACGGCGAACGGACCGGCAACCTCGACGTCGTCACCGTCGCCCTGAACCTCTACATGCACGGCATCGACCCGGGCCTGGAATTGTCGGACATCAATGGCCTGCGGGGCGTGTACGAGCGTTGCACGGGGATGACGGTGCCGCCGCGCCACCCCTACGCGGGCGAATTGGTGTTCACGGCCTTCTCCGGCTCGCATCAAGACGCCATCCGGAAGGGCCTGCGCGAGCGCGAGGCGTCGGCGGCCCGCGGCGAGTCGCCCGCGTGGGACGTCCCCTACCTCGCCATCGACCCCGGCGACATCGGCCGCGAGTACTCGGAGGTCATCCGCGTGAACTCCCAGTCCGGCAAGGGCGGCGTGGCGTACCTGCTGGAGTCGGAGTTCGGAATCGAGCTCCCCAAGGACCTGCAACGCGAGTTCGGGCCGATCGCGAACGACGCCGTGGACCGCCTCGGCCGCGAAGTCCGCGCCGCCGAGCTGAAGGGGATGTTCTGGAAGGAGTACGTCGAGCGGGATGCGCCGTGGCGACTGAAGGGCTTCGACGCGGACAGCCGCGACGGCGTGGTGCGCTGCCGCGTGCAGGTGGAGCGCGACGGCCAGCCCGTGGTCCTCGAAGGGCAGGGCAACGGACCCTTGGCCGCGTTGGTGCATGCATTGTCGGATGCCGGCCATCCGCGCCTCGAGATCCTCCATTACTCGGAGCACGCCCTGGGCAGCGGCGAGGGCGCGACCGCCATCGCCTACATCCAGGCGCGGTTCCCCGACGGCCGGACGCGCTGGGGCGCGGGCGTGGACACCCACATCGAGCTCGCGTCCGTGCGCGCCGTCTTCTCCGCCCTCAACCGGGGCGCGTGAGCCTCAAAGACGGCGCTTAGCCGTAACGATTCAGTTGGGAGGGAAGTGATTGCGAAGCAGATGCTTGCGCAAGCCGAGGAGTGAGCGAGGCGCGGGCCGGTACGAGGCCCGTAACGAGCGAACGACGAAGGATTTGCGCAAGCAGATCGAGCA
>CAIRNV010000137.1 GCA_903880005.1 uncultured Verrucomicrobiota bacterium
CACCCGCACCCGGACCTCCGGGACGTTCACCGTCAGCAATTCCAGCCCGCGCGAGCCCGAGGCCGGTTGCACGGCGTCGAACACCGGCAGCCAGGCATTCGGCGCCAGCGGCTCGAAGTGGTTCGTCCACGCCCTCGGGCCACCCAGCAACACGCCATCCTCCGACCGCATCCCCTCGCCCGCGCGCAGGAGGTAGTTCGTCCCCAGTTGAAAGGCCCCCCGCACGCGGATGTCCCGCCCGCCCCCGCCCACATCCGCCATCAACCCGTCCACAGGCGGGTCCGCCGAGAGCCACGCCCCCACGTTGGTCACCCACGGCATCGCAGGGGCACGCGTCAGCGTCAGCACCACCTCGCGCCCGCGCTGCATCGTCGAGCGTGCCTCGGCCCCGCTGATCACGAACGGCAGGGAACGCCCCAACGTCAGCTCCGCCGGGTCCCGCGTCTTCAGGCCCTGCGTCGATCTCAACCCCGGCCCCACCACGACCTTCCACACCCCCGTGGAGACCAACACCGTGGCCGGCGACAACCGCAACGCCGCGTCCACCTCGCGCGACACCGTCTCCGTGCCGCGCGGGGTTGCGACCGGACCCATGGCGTCCCTCCAGGACCGATGCCACGGGGCCGCGTTGGTCGGGGCCGACTCGACGACGGCACCCACGCGATGGATTCCGTCCGTGAAGTACGCACGACGCGCCAGGTCGCCTCGGTCCATGGCCGCGTTGGCCAAGACCCACGCCGAAGGGGACGACGGCATCGCGTCCGGCCCCCACCACCCCGCCGCTTCCAACGTCACTTGAAACGGTGGCATCTCCACCCGCCTCAGAAGGCGTGACGAGATGGGCTTGCCCTCGACGTCGCGCAGCCCCGCACGCAGCCGAAACTCGACCGTGCCGCCCAAGGGCCACGGGGCCGATGGCCGGAAGATTCCCGAGCGACGCGAGCGCCAGACAAACTCCCCGGGCACGTCCGGGATCACCACCAAGGGAGGCACGGCCGAGGTCACGCCCACGTCCTCAAACGAAGCCACCGTGTCCTCGAGGACCAACTCAAAGCCCGTGCCAGGCCCGACCTCGGCGGTCGTCATGCGCAACTGGGCTCGCTCAGATACCGGCGACGGCGGGGAACAGCCGGGGGTGAGCGTCAGCAGCAGCAGCAGCACCAGCACCAGCGTCAGTGGGGTCGTCTTCTGCTTCAGAGGCAGCGGCAGCGGCCACGACGGGGGCGTCGATGAGCGTACGCATGTCTGCCGGGTGGTTTGCCGTTCGTGCGACGCGCCAGCGTTGGTCATGGCCATGTCTTCCATCTGCGATCACCGGCCCGCGCACCCCGAAGGGCACCATCGCCCCTCACGAGGCCGCGGCCACGGGCTTGCTCGCGAACAACGACTTCAACCACGCCCACATGGCCCGCAGCCCCACATCGCGGACCTCGGCCAGCCCCAGCACGGCCGCCACGGCCGCCTCGTGCGTGTTGTACCTCGGCGGGAAATTGAGGATGTCGTCCGAGGCGTCCCCCTGCGTCTCCAGCAACTCGGAGTGCAACAACCCGCGCCCGATGGCATGCGAGGCCGCCGGCAAAAGGAGGGTCCGCGGAGCGCCGACCAGCCAAGGCCTCCACGTAAACACCATGTTGCCCACCGCGTCCCGCGAGACCGTGCCGTACGTCCGACGGGGCACCGATCCAACCCTGCGCGCGAGGAAGGCCGTCAACGGCCCGGAGACCACCCGCGTTCGGGTGCGCGCCAACGTGAGGTAGTCCCAGGCGAACACGTGCCCGAACACGGCAAGGCGAAAGGCCCAGCCCGCGAGGGGCAGGCAGGCGAGGACAATCAACAAAGCCCACGCCGCGCCCAGCTTGTCGTCCATCCACGAAGTGCCCGCCACCGTCGTCAACAGGGCCGTTCGCAGCGCCTTGAGCGCCGCGTCCACGGTCGCAAACGGGCTGACGAGGATCAGGATGTTGATCGCGTGCGAAACCAGGAACACGGCCACGTATGCGATCAACGCGAGGGGCACCATGAGCACGCCCATCAAGCCGTTGGCATCCAACGCCGCCAAGCCCGAGCCCGCCAAGCCCGCCTGCCCTTCCAACCCCAGCGAACGAAACAGGTCCAGGGTCATCGGCAGGATCGCGCCGGTCGCGATCAAGCCCGACAGCTTGTTCTCGAAGACCTCGACCACGTCGAGGGGCTTCTTGAGCGCCGTGGGCACGGCCGGGCCCAGGGCGTCCTTGAGGGCGCACAACCCCACCACCAGCAAGGCCGGACCCCAAAACCACGGTTGTGCGTACCACGACAATCCCGCGCGGCCTGCCTCGGGTGTCTTGAAGTACCGGTACGCCCCGACCGCACCCACGCCCATCAACGGCGAGATCGCGATGCCGGTCACCTGCGACAAGGTCTCGGCGGCCGCCACCCCCGGCGGCTTCCCGGCAGGCTTGCCGGCCGCCTCGGCCACCCCGGGAGCCAACAACCCCAACATCAGCCCCCACGCCATCAACCCACGGAGAACGCGCTGCATCACGGGGGCACCGTGAAACCGACGCCCAACGGTGGGAAGAGGGAATTCAAGGGGGCTCCCGCCCCGCCCGCACGGCGCGACCCCAGCAGGAGCGAGGCCCCGGCTCGGCAGGTTCACCCGCAAGGCACGGAGCGGTCGAAGGCCCCACCGCGATCGTCCCGCCCGGGCATGAATTCGAGCCCTGCGCCCGGGTTTGAATTTCGCACGCGCCCAGTCCAGCCTCGCCCCAACGATGCGCATCGATCAGGCCATGGGTGGGACTCCATGCCCCGGGGAACGCCGCCACGGCCACCCCCTGGGCCTCGTGCCCGCGTGCCTCCTCGCGCTCCTGTTGCTGGCCGGATGCGACTGGCTCGCCCAGCCCGGCGTCGATGCGCGTCGCGAGGGCAACTACCAGGACGGCCTTCGTTGGAAGGAACAAGGCCGCCCCACCCAGGCCCGCGACAGCTTCTACCGCGCCCTCGACGTCAACCCCCAGAACTACCACGCGCACCTCCAGCTCGGTGACCTGTATCGCACCGACGGCTCCAACCAGGTCCGGTCCATCTATCATTACGAACGCTACAAGGAACTCGCCGCCCAGCAGTCCGACGGCGGCAAGTTCAAGGACCAGTCGGCCGAGGACGGCATCCGCAACGCCCGGATCGAGCTGGCCCGTACGTATGCGAACACCCTGCTCAACGACCAACGCGGTGCCGAGATCGAGGCCATGCGACGCACCAACGCCTTCCTCCTCCAGCAGGTCCAGTTCCTCCAGCAGCAAAACCTCCAGCTCGCCACCAAGGTCGCGTCCCTGACCAATCCCATCTACGTGCCGCCGGCCACCTCGCCACCAGCGCCCACCACCCTCACCCAGGCGCCGCCCGCGCTGGTCGTCCAACCGCCCGGTCGCCCCGTCGCGATCCAGCCCGCGACGCCTCGCGGCCCCACCAACCCCGCCAGGCCGCCCGAGACGCCCCGCCCTCAACCCGCCCAACGCGCCCACCGCGTGGCCGCCGGCGAGAACTTCAATCGCATCGCCCAACGCTACGGCATCAAGCCCGCCTCCTTGCAGGCCGCCAACCCCCGCGTCGATCCCAACCGGATGAAGCCCGGCCTCGTCTTGATCGTGCCGCCCAAATGACCCGCCATGCCATCACCGCCCTCCTCGGCGCCTTCTGGCTGGCCATGGTCGTCCTCCTTTGGCGGGCCGAGACCGGCCGCGACAACCCCTCCTCGCCCATCCCCCTCGACCTTGTCGTGGAACGTATCCTCCACGCCTCCGACCCGTCCCAGCTCCGATTGCTCCACCGAGGCGTCGAGCTAGGCCAGTTGCGCTGGGTGGCCTCCATCCAGGAACGTTCCCCGGCCACCGACGATCCCGCCGCCGCCGCGGCCCCCGAGGGCATGGTCCGCATCATCGAGGGATACCGCCTCGACATCGACGTCACCCTTCATGGCGACACCCCGGACCAACGTTGGCGCATCCTGGGCCAGCTCGACATCGGCCCGGACCATGCCTTGCGCGAGGCCCAGGTGCGATGGATCCAACGGCCCAAGGCCTGGGAGGTCCGCCTCCGCTCCGGCCAGGACACTGTCGAGGTCGTCGAGGAAGACGGCCGCTCCGTGCGCCGCTCACAATCCTTCCAGCTCTCCGACCTCACGCGCATGCAGTCCAGCCTCGGACCCATCGCCGCCTTGCTCCCATGGCCCACCGCCGGCTCTCCCTCCCCCGCCGCCCCGGCCAAGCCCGAGACCTGGATCACGTGGAAGGCCTCCGACGAACCCCTCGTCGTCGGCCGCCACAAGGTCCGAACCTTCAAGGTCGCCGCCCGAATCCTGGGACGGTTCGATGCCGTCGCCCACATCAGCCGCGCCGGCGAACTGCTTCGCGTCACCTTCCCCGACCAGTACACCCTCGCCTCCACCGTCCTCCCCAGCCCCGAGGCCGCGCGGCCAAAGACGGCACGCTAGTGTCGTGTCTCACGCCGCCACGTCGCCCTCGAACACGACACGACGCCCGCACCGTCACAGGCCCGTTGGGTGATCGACGAACACCCAAGGAATCCCGAATCGACGGGACCACTCGTCCGCAAGCGCCTTCACCCCGAACGTCTCGGTCGCGTAATGGCCCGCGTAGAACGCGTTCAGGCCGCAATCCTCCGCCAGGGCATACGTCCAATGCGGACCCTCGCCCGTGATCAGCGTGTCCACCCCCGCCGCGCGGGCCTTCGGGATCTCCGACCCAGCGCCCCCGGTGCACACGCCAATCCGACGGCAGGCGTCGGGCCCGCCCGGAAGGATGCGCGGGGGCGCCCCCGTGACGCGCGCCAGGAGCGCGGCCACCGCCGCCCTCGGGACCGGCCTGGGAAGCGCGACCTGAACCCCGATGGGCATGCCCTCGTGCTCCAGGAACGGCCGCAGGCGCGACCATCCCATGGCCCTCGCCAGGCACGCGGCGTTGCCAAGCCTCGGATGACCGTCCAAGGGCAGGTGCTGCGAGTACACGGCCACGTCGTTCTCCACGAGAAGCCGCAGCAATTCGGCGCGCCGACCCGTCCACGGCGTCGTCGGACCCCAGAACAATCCATGGTGCACCAGCAAAAGGTCCGCCCCGGCCGCGACCGCCTTCCGCGCCACCTCCAGCGTGCCATCGACGGCGGCGGCGATCCGCGTGACGCGGCCGCGATTCTCGAATTGGAGCCCGTTGACGGCGCCCGGGTAGTCCTTGAAGCGACCCGGTTGAAGCAGGGCCTCGGCGTGGGACACAAGGTCGCCCAGCTTGGCCGAGGGCGCGCCGGCCGCCCCGGGTCGCTTCGTCGGCGCGGGCCTTGCGCCCGTGATGTCTTGGGGTGGCCTCATGCTTCGAGGGTGTGGGATCGCAAGCCCAGCTTTTGGGCAAGGATGCTCAGGATGAAGCGCGGGTTGTTCGTGAGGTAACGCTTCCATAGCCGCCGGGGCTCGGCAGCCAGGCGGTACAACCATTCAAACCCGCTGCGTTGAATCCATCGCGGCGCCTGCCGGACGCGGCCCGCATGGAAGTCGAACGCGGCCCCCACGCCCAGCATCACGGTCGCGGCCAGTCGCCCGCCTTGCGCGTCCATGAACCGCTCCTGCTTCGGCGTGCTCAAGCCCACCCACAGGAAGTCGGGGCGACAGGCCGCCACCTGCCCCTCCAGGGCCGCCTGCTCGTCCGCGTTCAACGGACGAAACGGCGGCGTGTACGTGCCCACGATGCGGACCCCGGGAAAGCGCTGCTCCAACCGCGACTTCAACTCTTCCGCGACGCCCGTGTTGCCGCCATACAGGAAATGGGTCGCCCCCGAATCCCGGCTCCATTCCATCACGCGCTCCATCAGGTCGGGGCCGTACACGCGGCCCATGGAACCATGCCCCGCCCAACGCCCCAACCACACCATCGGCATGCCGTCGGGCGTCGTGAGCAACGAGCGATTGTGAATCCGCCGAAGGGCCGGGTCCGCCTGGGATTCCATCACGCCGTGCACGCCGGTGACGCAGACATGGCCACGGGTGCCGGACCGGACGGCCGCAGCCAGCGTGGCGACGGCGGAATCCAGGTTGATGGCGCTGATGCCCACCCCAAGGACGTTGACGCGCGGAGGCAACTCCATGCGCGCGACCTTGCCAAAGCGTCCCCTCCGATGGCGAGGCTCCTTCGCCCCAAGGATAACGCGCGCCGTTCACCCCGGCCCGCCTCACTCCCCAAACCAGGAAAGCCGCCTCCGATTGACGTAGTAGAACGCCCCCAACACCCGCGCGATGAACACGGCCGACCACAGCGCGTCGAGCTTGTCGATCACGACGCCCGCAATCGGTATCAGGTCGCTCAACTTGCCCGCCAACACCTGCACGAACGCGAGCAACAGGATCACCAGCAACAGCCCCACGTAATGCCCCGGCGCGCGCGCCATCGAACGGAAGATCAGCCCCGGATGTAGCCCGTTCAGGGTGTCGTGCATGCCCACCGACAAGAGCGCCATGGGCCCAATGACCAAGCCGATCAACAGCAAGCCCACCCCCATCGCCAACCGGCCCACGTCTTCGTCGGTCGCCGTCATCAGGACGAAGATCCCCGGCCCGAAACACGCCGCGAGCACCCCCAACCACTGGAACGTCTTGCCCAACAATTCCCCAAACCCGTCAATGTCGGGCCAGTTGGGAACGCGATCCTCGCCCATCGCCGTGCCGTGCAACACCTGCTGGAGCATCAGCAACAGGTAGCCCCATGCGGCCGCCGAGATGATCCAACTGAATCGCCCCACGAAATCGAGGCCGGTGAACAAGACCGTCCCCAGCACCAGGATCAGAAAGCCGTCGCCCCGGAACGGATACGCGAGGGCATCCACCAACATGGACCCGAAGCCCCGCTCGTCCGGCAGGGCATCCACCTCGGGCCCCGCGCCGGAGACCTTCTCGTCCCCGCCCGGAGCCTCGTGCTCCAGCACCGCAACCAACGCGACCCATTCAGCCATGCCCTCGCCCCAGACCAAGTCCGCCGGCGAGACCTCGCCCGAATACATTCGCTGGCGCAGCTCCTCCACGGCATGCGGGCCCGTCTGCTGGCCATCCTTCAACAGGTACAATGAGTCTGGGATCGTCATGTTGTCTTCTCCACCGGGCCGCACGGCCGCGCCGCTCGCCATACCACGTTCTCGCGCACGATCCTTGCCCGCCCGACGCGACAGGAAATGCACGCGACGTGGCGCGTGCAATTCTCTTTTTCGCCCCGGTGATCCCTTCTCCCGCATGCCCCAATCGTGGGTGATCCCGAAAACGTCGCGGCTCGCCCAACCCTGAGAGCGCGGCCGTCCCCGCCCCCCGCCCCCCGCCCCCCGCCCCCCGCTCCCCTCCCGCCGCCCCCTCGGGATGCATGGGATCCCTTCGGGAGCGACGCGACGGCGAGGAGGCCCATCGGGATGTTCACCCAAACCATGAAGCCGTTGCGGGCCACGGGGCGGGTTTCCCTTTTGCCGCACGACGGGCCGGGCCGCTTGACTCATGGAGGGCGCGTTGCCTCAAGGCCCCTTGAACGAGATGAACTCCTACCCGTCGGTCCCCCGCTCGCTCTACTCCGCCGAATTCGAGCACGACGCCTGCGGCGTCGGCTTCGTCGCCAACATCCATGGCACGCCGGAGCATCGCATCGTGCGCCATGCGCTCGAGGCGCTGGAATCCCTGTCGCACCGCGGGGCGTTGGACGCGGACGCCAAGACGGGCGACGGCGCCGGCATCCTCGTGCAGGTGCCCCGGTCCCTGTTGCATCGCGAGGCCGCACGGCTCGGGGCGGCGGCCGTCGCCGCCGAGGACCTCGCCGTGGCCATGGTGTTCCTGCCGCGTTCCCTCACCTACCTCGCCGCGCGCGGCCGGCGGCTCGTCGAGCAAGGCTGCGCCGCCCACGGCATTCACTTCCTCGGCTGGCGCGTCGTGCCGGTGAACCCGCGTTGCCTCGGGGACAAGGCCGCCTCCACCCAGCCCGACATCCAGCAGGCCATCCTCGCACGCGACCCCGGCTGGTCGTCGGACGAGTTCGAGCGCCGCCTCTTCCTGGCGCGGCGGCATGCGGAGGAGGCGGCGCGCCGCGAGGACCTGGCCGGGTTCTACATCCCGTCCATGTCCTCGCGCACCGTCGTGTACAAGGGGTTGTTCAACGCGCCGCAGCTCCCGTCGTTTTACCCCGACCTCCGCGACCCCGCCTTCGTCTCGGCGCTGGCCCTGTTCCACCAGCGTTACTCCACCAACACGTTCCCCACGTGGAACCTCGCCCACCCGTTCCGGCGCCTCGCGCACAACGGGGAGATCAACACGCTGCTCGGCAACCGCAACTGGACCCGGGCACGCGAACGCGAGCTGGAGCCCGGAATCTGGGGCCCGCACCTCCACGCGCTGCGGCCCATCCTCCAGCCCGGCGGATCCGACTCCGCCGCGCTCGACAACGCCCTCGAGACGCTCGAGCTCAGCGGGCGCGACCTCCTCCACGCGGTCATGATGCTCGCCCCCGAGGCGTGGGAGAACCGGGCGGACATGAACCCGGCCGTCCACGACTTCTACCAGTACCACGCCTGCCTCAACGAGCCCTGGGACGGCCCCGCCGCCGTGGTCTTCTCGGACGGCCGATGGGTCGGCGCGACCCTCGATCGCAACGGGCTCCGCCCCGCGCGCTTCAAGGTCTATGACGACGGCCTCGTGGTCATGGGCTCCGAGTTCGGGCTCGTGGACCTCGACGAACGCCGCGTCATCCGAAAGGGCCGCCTCGGGCCCGGGCGCATCCTCGCCATCGACACCGCCGAGGGCCGCCTTTTCGAGGACGACGAGGTGAAGGCCCTCGTGGCCCAACGCCAACCCTACGGCGAATGGGTCCGCCAGAACGCCATCACGCTCGCCGCCCACGTCCAGCCCACGCCCCCCGACCCCGTCGATCCTGCCGCCCTCACCCTCCAGCAACTCGCCTTCGGCTGGGACGTCGAACAGGTCGAGGACCTCCTCAAGCCCATGGCCACCGCCGCCGCCGAGCCCGTCGGGTCCATGGGCGATGACACCCCCTTCGCCGTCCTGTCGCGTCGGCCACGCCTGCTCTTCGACTACTTCAAGCAACTCTTCGCCCAGGTCACCAACCCGCCCATCGACCCCATCCGCGAGAAGCGTGTCATGTCGCTGGCCGGCACCCTCGGCCGGAGGCGCTCGTGGTTCGACGAGTCCCCGCTGCACGCACGCCAGGTGCTCACGGCCTCGCCCATCCTCGACGAGGACGCCGCCCGCGCGCTCCGTTCCCTCCCCGGGTTCCCGTGCCGGGACCTGTCCGTGCTGTTCGATGCCGCCGGCGGGCCGGAGGCCATGGACGCCGCATTGACGGCGCTGGCACGGGCTGCGGAGGCGGCCGTGGACGACGGGGCGGTCCTCCTGTGGCTCTCGGATCGCGGCGTGACCGCCGGGCGCGCGGCGATCCCCATGCTCGCGGCCGTGGGCGCGGTCCACCATCACCTGATCCGGGCGGGCAAACGCCTCCGCTGCTCCATCGCCTGCGAGAGCGGCGAGGCACGCGACGTCCACCACTTCGCCTGCCTCATCGGGTATGGCGCGTCCGCCGTCCTGCCCTACGTGGCCCTTGCCGCCATCCGCTCGGCGGCCGCCACGGGCGCCTTCGCCGGCATCACCCCGGCCCAAGGCGAGTCCAACTACCGCAAGGCCGTCGAGAACGGCCTGCTCAAGGTGTTCTCGAAGATGGGCATCTCGACCCTCGCCAGCTACCAGGGCGCGCAGGTCTTCGAGGCCATCGGCCTGGGCCACCACCTCGTGGACCGTTGCTTCCACGGCACCACCAGCCACGTGGGCGGGATCCACCTCGGGCACGTGGCCATCGACACCCTTCGCCGGCACCAGGTCGCGTTCGCCGCCCCCATCGCCGCCGTCCTCGACGTCGGCGGCCACTACCGCGTCGCCAAGGGCGGCAAGGGCGAGTTCCACGCCTACAACCCCCAGGTCGTCCTCACCTTGCACCGGTTCCTGAAGTCGGGCGCGCGCGAGGAGTTCGTCCGCTTCATGGAGACCGTCGAGAAGCGCGAGCCCGTGAGCCCCCGCGACCTCCTGCGCTTCAAGCCCACGGGCCAGCCGGTCCCCTTGGAGGACGTGGAACCCATCACGGAAATCCGCCGCCGCTTCACCACCGCCGGCATGTCCCTCGGTGCCCTCTCCCCCGAGGCCCACGAGTGCCTCGCCATCGCCATGAACTCCATCGGCGGCAAGTCCAACTCCGGCGAGGGCGGCGAGGACCCCGCCCGTTACTCCACCCATCGCAACTCCGCCATCAAGCAGGTCGCCTCCGGAAGGTTCGGCGTCACCCCCGCCTACCTCGCCTCCGCGCACGAGATCGAGATCAAGATGGCCCAGGGCGCCAAGCCCGGCGAGGGCGGCCAGCTTCCCGGCCACAAGGTCACCCCCCTCATCGCACTCCTGCGACATTCCGTGCCCGGCGTGCCCCTCATCTCCCCGCCCCCCCACCACGACATCTACTCCATCGAGGACCTGTCCCAGCTCGTGTACGACCTCAAGCAGGTCAACCCACGCGCCAAGGTCTGCGTCAAGCTCGTCGCCCGCGCCGGCGTCGGCACCGTCGCCGCCGGCGTCGCCAAGGCCTACGCCGA
>CAIRNV010000138.1 GCA_903880005.1 uncultured Verrucomicrobiota bacterium
ATCGCCCCCATGACGGCGTCGCGCACAAGCGGCGCATTGCATTCCAGGAGCAGCAGCCGGAAGCCGCCTTGCTGCCCATGGTGCAGGCAACGCAGGAGCCGAAGCCATTCCCCCGAATGATCCTCCGCCAAGCCCGGTGGGATGGCCGCCGTTGTCGATGCGTCCTGCAATCAGGGGGCGGGTGTGCGTTGGGCTGCGGCTTTCGCGAGCGCCTCTTGGTAGGCGGGCAAGGTCCGGACGACGGGGTGCGACTGCCACCAGAAGTCGTTGTATTCGAGGAGCGCGAGGTTGAAGAGGAGCTTGCGGGTACGTTCGGAGGACGGGACATGGCCCTTGCCGGCGCGGTCGATCTCGACGAGCAGGCCGAAGTCCTCGGGTTCAAGGATGCGCTTGTAGTCGGTCGCCAGCTTCGAGACGGCCAGGTCCACGCTACGCCGGTCGAAACGATCCCCCGTGGCGCATTGGAAGGCGTAGTCCATCAGGCGCACCAGGTCGCGGAGATGGCCGCCGCACATCTCGGCCAGGCGATCCACCGTGCCCCAGTCGCCCGTTACAACCGGGTCGGGATCGAACAGCGGCGCGGGCGCGCGCTTGAGGATGATGTTGCGGAGGACGCGCATGCAGGGCTCCTCGATGGGCGGGATCGGCCCCCGCGGGTCATGTTTGTCCCGCAGCTTCAGCGACGGGACCTTGGTGACATGGTCGAAGGCGAGGGAGACGTTGCCGTCCGTCGCGACCAAGGCGATGGGCATTCCGTACACGAACAACCCGTCCAGTTGCTGCAACTGATGCACGTCATCAAAGAAGAAGGCGCGGCTGTCGTCGCGGTCGAGTCGGTCGGTGCCGTCGATGATGAAGAGCAGGGAGCGCGCCTTTCCCGCCGTTTGGAGCCGCGCCTTCACGTGGGCCGCGAGCACGTTGAAGGCGCGGGCGAAGTCCCGGAAGCTGCTCTTCAACACCACCCGCACCTCCTCCTTTTCCTGGGAGCTGGCCACGAGCGAGGCGGACAGCTTGGCGAACATGGAAGCAATGAGTGGCACCCCACCCTTGGCCTCGGCGCCGGCCTCGATGCCCGCCTTGAACTCCTTGAGCCGTTGGCTCACCACCACGCGCTCCTGGAACCATTGGACCAACGGCTGCAGATAGACCTCCTCCAACTCCACGCCCGCTTCCTTCACCGTCCCGAAAAGGCGCGTGGCCAACGCAAGGAACAGGTCCGGGTACTGGAGGTTGTTGACGTCGAGGACTTCGAGGACGTCCAGGAACACGACATGGAAGAGCGCGGGGCGGTGCAACCGCTCACGAATCCGCCGCAGCTCCGTGCTCTTGCCCGAGCCCCGGTGACCGCGAAAAGCGCCGTAGTGGCGGGAATGCTCCGCGCGGAGGATCCAGTCCTTCGGGTCGGAGGCGCTGGCATCCACCCCAAGGCTTTTGTACATCCGGTCGTAGCCAAGGTCCCGCCCGGGAGACGTGTCCTCCCATAGCGGATCCATGGGCTCCAACGGCTCGTTGTACTTCAATTGCGCCGACACCTCCCACAGGTCCCTCGGCACCTTCCGAACAACCTCTCCCCGTCCTGATTGACGCTCGTTCATCGTGGCTCGCTCCAGGGGAGAACCAGGCTGGCATCTCCCGCCCATGTTGGCCCGACCCTGTGGAGGCGGATGCAATCGGGCAATCCGCAGGAAATGGGGGGGCAGCGTGGAGGCGACCGGTCCCGCAGGGCGGGAGCATGGCGTGGCGGCCGGGGACGGCCGCGCCGCGTGATGCGGCGGAATCGAAGGTTGACGCCGGGGGCCATCGTCGTGTCCCTCGTGGGGCATGGAAGCACGCATTCGCCACCGTCTCCCGGGCCTCGCATGGCGTCGGCCTTGGGCATTCCTGCCATGGGCAGCCTTCGTGATCGCCTTGCAGGCTTGCGCCGGCGAGGCCTTCCACCTGCCGGGTTGGAAGCACTCGGCGTCGGCATGGATCCTCACGACGTCCAATGGCGTGGCGCTCCCGCCCGGGGCGCGCGTCACAGGCTTCCCGTTGCTGCTGCGATGGGACAAGTCGGGGTTCGACTTCGCCACCGCGCGTCCGCAAGGCGAGGACGTGCGGTTCACCTCGGCGACGGGCGAGCCGCTGGCCTTTGAAGTCGAGGAATGGGACGCGGCGGCCGGGCGCGCGGCCATCTGGGTCCGCCTGCCGGAGGTGCGCGGCGACGACCAACAGGAGATTCGCGTCCATTGGGGCCACGGGACGGCCGCGACGGCATCCGATCCGGCGTCGGTCTTCGGCGCGCGGGACGGCCACGTGGGCGTGTGGCATCTCGGCGCGGACGCCCGGGACGCCGTGCGGGGCGGCGCCGTCGAGGCGCGGAATGCCCGCGTGGTGGCCGGCGTGGCCGGACGGGGCCGTCGCCCAGGCGAGGGCGGGATGTCGGCGGGCGCCGTGCTCGAAGGCCACGGCCTGGGCGCCTCGCCAAGCACCACGGAGGCATGGGTGCGCATGGGGCGTCCCAACGGGACGGTAGTGGGCTGGGGACGCGAGGCCGCCCAGGGCAAGGTTGTGTTGCAGGTGCGGAGCCCCGCCCACACGCGCGTGGACGCGTACTTCTCCGACGCCAACGTCGAGGGCACGGCCACGGTGGCGTCCGGGGAATGGACGCACTTGGCGCACGTTTACGAGCGGGGCGTGGCGCGCCTGTATGTGAACGGCGTGCTGGACGCCACCCGCACGGGGCGCGCGGCCCCGTTGTCCATCCAGGCGCCTTCACGCCTGTGGATGGGTTGCTGGCATGGCCACGACGTCCTCGACGGCGACCTCGACGAGGTGCGGTTGGCGTCGGCGGCGCGCTCGCCGGAATGGGTGCGGCTGTCGCATGGCAACCAAAAGCCGTTGCAGGAATTGGCCGGGCACTTGGTGACGACGGGCGAGGGCTGGGGCGTCACGCCGGCCCGGGTGGTCGTCCGTGAAGGCGCCACGGCCACCTTGCGGGCCACGGCAGGGGGCGCGCGCCGGGTGTGGTGGACGATGCGTCGGGATGGCAAGGAACGCGTGGTGGGCACGGGCTCGCTGGAGCATGCGCTGGAAGCCGGGCGCGTCTCGGGCACGACCGAGCTGACGTTGGTGTTCCATGCCGCGTTCGCGGACGGCGCGCGGTCACTGGAGGTCCCGGTGACGGTGCAGGAGGCGATCCCGGACCCGGAGATCGCGTTGGAGGGAACAGGGCGTTGGGACGGCCGCCGCGCCATCGAGGTGTCGGCGCGCGTGACCAACCGTGATGCCTTGAAGGAGGCGGGCGCGCCCGAGGCGCGGTTCGCCTGGGAGGTGGAGGGACCAGGCGCCACCCACGAGGCGAATGGATCAACCTTGAGATTGCTGCGCGGGCATCGGGGCGGGGCCTTGCACGTGCGCGTCACGGCCTCCAACGGCGGCGACGCCCGGGAGACGTCCATGGTCATCCAAGTGAAGCCTCCCCAGAAGGACGCCTGGTTCGAGCGCGCGCCGGCCGCGGAGGAGCTTCCCGAGGACAACCAGCTTGTGGCGCGGGACGAGCGAGGCCAGGGGACCGTGACGTGCTCCGGCCGGGTGGAACGCGAGGGCTTGCGCGTCTTCATGCGGGTCACGGCCGAAGACGGACGGGTGCGCGAGGCCTCCGCCCGGTCCGGCAAGTCCGGCGCCTACTCCGTCTCGGTCCGCATTCCATCCGGATTGGCGCGGCATCGGGTCGAGGCGGGCACGCGCGCGGGCCGGGAGGAAAAGGTGTTCCATGTCGCGACCAACATCGTCTGCGGCGACGTGTTCCTCGTGATGGGCCAGTCCAACGCCGTGGCCACGGACTTCGGCAAGGAGGACATGGAATGGCACAGCCCCTGGGTGCGGAGCTTTGGGTCCATGTCCTGGGAGCCGACGCCCGCGCGGGGATGGGGCGAGGCGGTGGCGCGCGGTCGCCGGAACGAGGCGTTCCAGGTGGGTTATTGGGCGATGGAGCTGGGCCGGCGCCTTGTGGAGGCGGAGAAGGTGCCGGTGTGCTTCATCAATGGGGCGGTGGGGGGGACGCGCATCGACCAGCACCAGCGGAGCGCGGCGCGACCGGATGATCCCTCGACGTTGTACGGCCGGTTGCTGTGGCGGGTGCGGGCCGCGCGCCTCACGCATGGCGTGCGGGGAATCCTTTGGCATCAAGGGGAGAACGACCAGGGCGCGGACGGGCCATCGGGCGGGTTTGGGTGGGAGACGTACCGGCGGCACTTCAACGACATGTTCGGCGCATGGAAGCGGGACTACCCCAACCTGCGCCACGTTCACTTGTTCCAGATTTGGCCCAGGGCGTGCGCGATGGGCGTGGGAGACTCGGACGACCGACTGCGCGAGGTGCAGCGGCGGTTGCCGGAGGACTTCGACGGCGTGCATGTGATGTCCACGCTGGGCATTGATCCGCCGGGCGGATGCCACTATCCGGCGGCCGGCTATGCCGAGATCGCGCGGTTGGTGTTCCCCTTGGTCGAGCGAGATCATTATGGGCGCCGGCCGACCGGTCACGTGACGCCGCCTAATCTTCGTTCGGCCTCCTTCGTGGACGGGACGCGCAAGGCGTTGGTGCTGGAGTTCGACCAACCCATGGCGTGGATGGACGGCCTCGAGAAGGACTTCCGCTTGGGCCAGCGCGACGCGCATCGCGTCGTGGGGGGCATGGCCGATGGCAACCGGGTTCTGCTCCGGCTGGATGGGCCCGCGACAGCCTCCACGGTGAGCTATCTCGATGGACGCTCCTGGAAGCCCGGACGGGTCCTGCGGGGCACCAACGGGATCGCCGCGCTGACCTTCTGCGAGGTCCAGATCGCCGGGACGACGGACCAACCCACGGGGACGCGACGGTCGAGGCCGTGAACTGGAAAACCCAAGCGCCGCGTCAACGTCCGGGAATCTCTAGTCCGGGACGATTCAGCCTAAAAACGGCGGTGGGTGTGGGGATCAGTCCGACCCTCCGGTGGAGCCAAAGGCTTGGCCCACGCTGTAGGCCGCGTGCCCTCACGCGGCGGCAA
Organism: uncultured Verrucomicrobiota bacterium; assembly: GCA_903880005.1. GTDB lineage: Bacteria > Verrucomicrobiota > Verrucomicrobiia > Limisphaerales > UBA9464 > UBA6176. The sequence goes on from CAIRNV010000138.1 coordinate 5,031, forward strand.
GGATGCCGCACCTCCGTTCGCCGGGTGCAAAGAGTGGCAGCGGCATCCTGCCGCAGGTCCATGCTAGGCAAGCGCAAGCGGCTGGAAGCAGCTTCCACTCTCACTCGGGCTGTGGATCAGGGCTTTTGCCTGACGACCACGGATGGCACGGATGGCACGGAAAAGGGCCAAGCCGGGAGGTCGCATCCATGACGAAAGCCCGCAGGGCACACGGCGCCCTTGAATCCGTGTGATCCGTGTCATCCGTGGTTCTTGACCCTTTGCCGCTTTCGGCCGCCGTCCAGGCCCACGAGCGGCCTCCTGCGCCCGACCCCAACCTCACCGGCCGGGTGAGGCCTAGAATGGATCCCAAAGGGCCTCTTTGCCTTGATGGGATGGCCATTTCCTCCCCTTGAAGCCCTCTTCAACTGCCGATTTTAGGTTCAGTTGGGAGGGAGACCATTGCGAAGCCGATCCCGCCAGCACGATGGAGTCCGCTGAATCGTTCTGGCTTGGGTTGGAGGAGGACGTCCCGCCGAGACGCAGAGACGCGGAGACATGAGGGAAAACATCTATCCGACATGGCCGTTGGGTTCCAGGGATGGGGTGGCCCATCGAAACCCAACAACGCGCCTACGCGACCGCCCCAAACCCGTGATGGCTCCCCTGACCCGGGAGCGCCAACGGCGCGACACACGCCAGCCCGGGGCAACGCCCCGGGTTGGCACGCCCACCTCGCGATCCGTGCATCCCAAGGTTGGGGTCGATCGCGAAGACGCCGTGTGCGCTCAACCCTGGGAGCGCGGTCGTCCCCGGCCGCCACTCCATGCTCCCGCCCTGCGGGACCGGCCAGGTCCCCGCTGCCCGCCCAGATGCCACCCACAACTTCGGGATGCACCCCACTCGCGATGGCGGAAGGTTTCGATCCTGGACGCCCCGGCACGGGCATCCTCATCCTGGCCAACGATGAGCAAGCCCGGGCGCGGACTGCACGAGACCTTGGTGACCGAGGCGTTGGCGCGTGACCTGGAAAGGCTGGAGGCCGGGTGGGTCGCACGGAGACGGGGACTGCGCAAAGAGGAGGCCGCGGACCGTCTCGCGTGGCAC
>CAIRNV010000139.1 GCA_903880005.1 uncultured Verrucomicrobiota bacterium
CGGCGAGACCCTGTCCAGCCCCTTGGCCCTGGATTTCCTCAAGCGTTGGCCCGACCTCCTGGCCCTCAAGGCCGCCCGGCCCGCCACCCTCCGCGCCTTCTACTACACCCACAACGTGCGCAGCACCGAGGCCGTCCAGGCGCGCATGGACCTGATCGCCCAGGCCCGACTGCTCACCGCCGACGCGGCCGTGACCCAGGTGGCCGTGCGCCAATGCCGCGTGCTGGTGGACCAGCTCCGGGTGGTGCAGAAGCACGTCGCCGACTTCGACGAGGTCATTGCCGCCCAGTTCAAGGCCCACCCGGAGGCGGCGCTCTTCCGCGAGCTTCCCGGGGCCGGGCCGGTGCTGGCCCCGCGTTTGCTGGTGGCCTTCGGGACCGATCGCCAGCGCTATCCCAATCCTGGCAGCTTCCAGAAGTACTCGGGCATAGCACCGGTGCGGGAAAAAAGCGGCGGGGCCCTCTGGACCCACTGGCGATGGAACGCCCCACGCTTCCAGCGACAAAGCCTGGTCGAGTGGGCCGGCCAGACGGTCGTCTTCTGCCCGTGGGCCAAGGCCTACTACCAACGGATGAGAGCCAAGGGCCAGGGCCACAGCGCGATCCTGCGCGCCTTGGCCTTCAAGTGGGTGAGGGTGCTTTGGCAATGCTGGCAAACCCGCGTGCCCTACGACAACGCCCGCTACGAACGCCAGCTCGCCAAACGCCGATCCCCTCTGGCCGAAGCCCTCACCGCCACCCCAACTCCATCCTGAAAAACCCTTGCGCGGCTCCCCTCAGGTGTTGGCTCAGGGCAAGAACGCGTTGATCAACGCGTTGCCAATCCCCACCAACGCGGCCCCGGATATCAGCCCGGCACAAATCGGCTCGCACCCATCCACCCACACGTCGTGGCGTCGCGTGCCAGGCTGCGCGCCGCGTCCCTTCCACCAAAACAACATCGCGCCTGCCCACATGGCCAAGGACGCGTCCGGTGGCAGCACCACGCCCAGGCCGATCGCCACCGCCGACAATGGAAACCGCCCCCGGGTGCGGACCCGCAGGACCTCCAGCAGGACGGCCAACGCCGCCGCCGTCGCCATGGCGACGACCGCCGACGCCGGCAGGTGGCCAATGCCCCGCGCGATGAGGTCCGCCACGCCCTTCCATTGCACGGCGGCAGGCATCGGGAAGCGCTCGCTCAGCAACGTGGAGGCCGTCCGCGCACCCGAGGCGTCGCGGGGCAGGAAGAGGAGGAAGAACAGGGGTGTCGCGGCGAGGGATCCGGCGACGATCCCGATCACGTGCCCCACCGCTTGCTGGCGCGGCTTGGCCCCCAGCATGTAGCCCGGCTTGATGTCCGAAAGAAGGTTCGCCGCATTGGATGCCACCTCGGCCGTCATGCCGGCCGGGATGAGGTTCGACGCCGGGTTCGATCGATCGACGGCACCCATGCTGAACTGCGTGATCTTGGAGAGCGCCCCCGTGGGCGTCCAAGCCGTCAGGGCCATGGAGTTCGTGCAAATCACCGACAGCAGCAGGATCAGCGGCAACGACAACAAGCCGGGCAGCCAAGGCACGCCGAAGAACGCATGCCCGAGCCAAACCCCCAGGAACCCAACAACTGGGACCCCCGCGTAGGACATCCACAGGGGCAACTCGATGCCTCGCAGGACGTCGTCGCCCTCCACCTCGCCCGCCGTGCGCGGCCCCCGCCGGAACAGCCGCCAGACGCCCCGGAACAGTTCCGGACGCGCCATCAACGAGACCAGCGAGCCCGCGACCATCATGGAGACGCCCCACCACAACGACCATTGGTTGACGATCTCCGCACGCGAGATGGGCACCGCCACGCCCGCCGCGTTGGTGTAGGGCCGAATGTCCCCGCGCTGGATCATCCATGGGGCAAGAAGGACGAAGTTGACGAGCGCGCCCACCAGGCAACTGGTCGCGACCCGGATGCCAATGAGCCCGCCCACGCCTAGCAACGCGGCCTCGAGGGTGACCCGCAAACCGAGCTGTCGAATGTCGGTGCCCAGGATGCGGGGAATCCACCCCTGCGCCGACGCCGCCCACTGGTAATAGTATTGGTCGATGCGCTCGTTGAGGTGCCATGCCTCCTTCAGCGGGGTCCACCGATCCATCCGAAGCACCCGCATTTGCAGGCAGCGCATCCATCCGTCGCTCACCAACGCCTGGAATCCCGCCGCCGCCAGGGTCGTCCGCACCAGCAACCGCGTCCTCAGCAACCCCGCCGCCGCGTCCCCATGGTACAGGGCGTCCAGCACCACCCCGCACGCCCGCCCCTCCGGGAACGGGAGTTGATCCTCGTTGATGAAGCGGCGTTTCAACGGAAACGCCACCAGGACCCCAAGGATCGAGATCACCACCATCCACGCCGCCAGTTGCCACCACTCCGGGATGTTGCCCGTCACCAGCATGTACGCCGCCAGGCTCGACGTGAGCGGCGTCACGACGTAGCCCGCCGACGTCGTGATCGACTGCGTGCAGTTGTTTTCAAGGATGGTGAAGCCCCCGCCCCACCGCGTGCGCCCGAGCCAACGAAACATGCCGAACGTCACCAGGACCGAAGTCAGCCCGACGCCGATCGACAGCCCCATCTTGGCCCCGATGTACAAGGACGTGGCGGCCAGCACGCCTCCCAGGACGAAGCCCGTGAGGGCCGAGCGCAGGGTCAACTGGCGCATGTCGCCCCGGTACACATGGTCCCGCCACCAACGGTCCTTCTCGGATCGCGTCCATGCGCGCACCTGCTCGTCGGTCAACACGGGGAGAGCCATGCCGGAACCCTGCGCCAAGCCCGGGCTGCATGTCGATGCCACGCACCCAACTTGGCTGTTGCGACAATCCGACCCCTCTCTAATGCTCGGCCGCATGAAGAGCGCTCGCTCCATTCGTTTGGCCGTCGCCGCCGCCGGCGTCGCCATTGCCTTCCTTGCCTCCGGTTGCGGTGGCGTCAACGCCACGGGCAGCGTCTCACCCGCCACCTTTTTCCTTCCCGGCATCATGAAGATTGCTCCCGAACGTCCCGCGCCCGGCGCCCCGGCGCTCCCAGAGCACGCATCCCGTCCCACCACGCCGGAGTCCGGCCAGCCGTAGCCTTCCCGGTCCCGTCGTCCGCCGCGCGTCACCGACCTCGTCGCCTCTCGCTCCCTACTCCCCTGCGCCAACCATGCGTTTCCCCCTCGCCCCGACCGCCAAGATCGCCCGTCACATCGTCCAGAACCGCCTTCGAGGCCGCGCCAAGTTCGCCATGGTGCTGCAACTCGAGCCCCTGCATACCTGCAACCTCACGTGCACGGGCTGCGGTCGCATTCGTGAGTACTCCACCTCCATCAAGGACGTGGTTCCCCTCGACAAATGCCTCGCCGTCGCCGCCGAGTGCGAGGCGCCGATGATCTCCATCTGCGGCGGCGAGCCCTTGATCTACCCGCGCATCGAGGAACTCGTCGCCGGCCTGCATGCCCAAGGCCGGATGGTGTACATCTGCACCAACGGCGTGTTCATGCGGAAGAAGATGCGCGACTACCTCGCCGCCACCTACTCCGCCGCCACCGAGCCCGTCCTGAAGGATCTCGTCGGCCAGAAGCTGGTGTCCGAGGCCGAGGCCGACGCCATCCGCAACGCCAAGCCCGAGGCACGGGCCAAGGTCGTCATCCGCCCCAGCCAATGGCATTATTGGAACGTCCATGTGGATGGGCTGGAATTCACGCACGACCTCATTGTCGAGCGCGAGGGCGTCTTCAAGGAATGCGTGGCGGCCATCCGGATGGCCAAGTTGCTCGGCTACCAGGTCGCCACCAACACCACCGTGTACAAGGAGACCGACGTCGCCGAGCTCGAGGAAATGTTCAAGTTCCTGTCCTCCCTCGGCGTCGATGGCCACACCATCTCGCCGGGGTACGACTATGACGCGGCCAAGAAGGACATGGTCAAGCGGCTGGGCAAGGACCCGAAGGACTTCTTCCTGACCCGCGACCTCACCCGCCAAAAGTTCAAGGACGTGCAACGCTGGGGCGAGATGTTCACCATCTTCGGCACGCCCGGCTACCTGGAGTTCCTGGCGGGACGCCGCGAGCTCGCATGCAGCGCCTGGGCTGTCCCCACGTACAACATCCGCGGATGGAAGGCCCCCTGCTACGTGATGACGGACACCCATTACCCCACCTACCAGGACATGCTGGGCAAGGTGGACTGGAGCCGGTTTGGCGTGGACGAGAAGGGCTGCGGGCGCGACCCGCGCTGCGAGAATTGCATGATGCACTCCGGCTTCGAGCCCTCCGCCGCCCTGAGCACGGGCCTGCGCGACACCTGGGTCAACTTCCGATACAACTTCGGATCCCGGCCCGCCCCGTACCCGGCCAGCACCGAGCTCGAACGTCGTGCGTTCAACGGGGCCACCGTCGGCAAGGGCCACATGGCCGAGGCCAAGGCCGCGCTGAACCATGGTCTCGCGGGCGCTCGTAGCGCCTATGCCCAGGGCGGCAACGACCTGCCCCACGACCACGACCACCACCCGGCGTCGTCCAACGGCGCGTCCTGCGGGTCGGGCGACACGTCGCAACGCGACGAGCTCCTCGCGAAGGTCCAGTCCGCCTCCAAGACCGGCTTGCCGGCCTCCTGAATCCTTCCGCCACCTCGACGGGCCATTGCAGGGATTTCCGATGAGCGCACTCTTCCTTTCGCCCCCCTCCTTTGACGGTTTCGACGGCGGCGCGGGCTCCCGCTATCAGGCCCGCCGCGAGGTCACCTCGTTCTGGTATCCCACGTGGCTCGCACAACCCGCCGCGTTGGTGCCGGGCTCGCGCCTCCTGGATTGCCCGCCGATCAACATGGGCGTGGAGGAATGCCTCAAGGTCGCCGACCAGTACGATCACGTCATCATCCACACCTCCACCCCTTCCCTCCGGAACGACTGCAAGGTCGCGGAGGCCATCAAGGCGCGCCGCCCCGGCACGACCATTGGGTTTGTCGGGGCACACGCCGCCGTCCTGCCCACGGACACCCTCAAGGCATCGCCCGCCATCGACTGGGTGGGCCGCAAGGAGTTCGACTTCACCTGCAAGGAGGTCTGCGAGGGACGCCCGTTGGAGTCCGTCGCAGGGCTGAGCTTCCGCAAGGATGGCCGCGTCCAGCACAACCCCGAGCGGGAGCTCATCGCCAACATGGACGTGTTGCCGTGGGTTGCCGACGTGTACAAGCGGGACCTCGACATCGAGAAGTACTTCATCGGGTACCTCCTCCATCCCTACGTCAGCCTCTACACCGGGCGCGGTTGCCCGGCTCAGTGCACCTTCTGCCTTTGGCCGCAGACCATCGGCGGGCACAAGTATCGCGTTCGTTCGCCCGGCAACGTCGCGGCCGAGATGGCGCACATGAGGCAGCTCTTCCCCCAGGTGAGGGAGTTCTTCTTCGACGACGACACGTTCACCGCGAACCTCCCGCGTGCCCGTGAGATTGCCCGCAGCCTCGCCCCGTTGGGCCTCACGTGGAGCTGCAACAGCCGCGCCAACCTCGACTACGACACCATCAGCCTGCTGAAGGATTGCGGGCTGCGGCTCTTCCTCGTCGGCTACGAGTCCGGCAACGACGACATCCTTCGCCGCATCAAGAAGGGCGTGACGACCGAGGAGATGCGCGCGTTCACCAAGGCGTGCCACAAGGCCGGCGTGGTCATCCACGGGACGTTCATCCTGGGCCTCCCCGTTGAGACGCCCGAGACCGTGGAGCAGACCTTGCGCTTCGCCCAGGAACTGGACGTCTTCTCAATCCAAGTCTCCCTCGCGGCACCCTACCCCGGTACCGAGCTCTACGAGATGGCCCGCCAAAACGGCTGGTTCAGCAAGAAGGACAAGACCGACATCATCCACGGCGACGGCTTCCAGCAATCCACGCTGGAATACCCCGGCCTTTCCAAGGAGCAGATCTTCGACGAGGTCGAGCGCTTCTATCGCCAGTACTACCTGCGGCCGCGCCCCATCCTCCGCATCATCAAGACGATGCTCGAGGACAAGGACATCCTCGTCCGTCGTTGCCGCGAGGGGTATGAGTTCTTTCGTTCCCTTCGCCAACGCCGCGCCACCGTCGCCGGCGCTGCCTAGTGTCGTGTCCCTGCCCTCGCTGTCATGGCACCGCGAGAAACGTTCGTACCCACCCGGGCGCGAACGACCCGCAGGCCAGCAACCGTCTGCCGAGATTGAGCCACGACGCCGGGGGCTGACGGCCATGCGCCCCGCCGAGGACTTATGAGTCACGACCTCACGTCTTCCACGCGCCGCGGCCCGAGCCCCCACGTGATCCCCCGCGGCGGCGCCCCGACCTCGTCGTTGTCGCTTCCGCGTTCCCTTTCGTGCGTCGTCGCGCTGCTCGCCTGCGGCTCGATCCATGCCCAGGAGGCACCCCAGCCCACGACCCAGCTTCCTGCTCCCGCCCCTACCCAGCCCGGCCCCGCAAAGCCCAAGGCCGCCCAACGAACCGCCACCAAGCCCAAGCCTAGCCACAGCCAGGACGTCCCTGACGTCTTCCCGCTCCGCCCGATCGACCTCCTTCCGCCGCTCTCGCGGGTTGCGATGCGACCCTTGACCTTCCCCGTCCAATGGCCCGCCGCCGCCGTCGAGGCGCTAGCCCACGACGGCAACCGCCTATGGATTGCCGCGCGACCTTGGAGCCTCACCAACGCCGCCGCCGCCCAGCTCTGGTCCTTCCAACCTTCCAACAACCGGCTCGAACCCGTCCGCGGCAAGGTCGAGAACCACCCCGTCCGCAGCCTCGCCTTGGGCACCGACGGCCTGTGGATGGGCTTCGACGCCGGCGTCGCCGTCCTCAACACGCGCACCTTCACCGTCGATCCCCACGGCGCACCCCAGGGCATCACCTCGGGCAACATCACCGGCCTCGCCCCCGCCCAACGAGGTTGGTTCGCCTTGTCCGAGGCCGGCGCCCTGTTCCGACTCAAGCCCGATGGCCGTTCGTGGTCGCGTCTCCCCGGGATTCCATCGGCCAACCCGCGCGCCTCGGAACGTTTCCTCGGGCTCCAAGGCTCCGGGGACTGGCTCGCCACCTGGACCGAAAATGCCCTCGCCGTCCGTCATCATGCCGCTCCTGAGTGGAGCGCCGTCCCCGATTCCCAATGGAAGGGGCTGCCGGCCCTGGATCCGCCACGATGGCGATCCGTCGCGCCGGATGGCGATGGCGGCTTCTGGCTCGGCAGCAGCCTTGGCCTTCACTTCCTCGTCGCCGAGACAGGTTCCATGGAGCATCGGGTGGCACCCGTCCGACCCACGGTCCCCGGCGGCATCGGCTTCGTCGTGAAGCCGGGATTCCAGCCTGCCAAGGGAGCGTATGACCTGGCCCGGACCCGCCAGGCCGAGGGCATCCGCGAACGCATGCGCGACCGCGCCCGGCTTGCCCGGCTCGCTGGCGAGTTTCGGACCCGGCTCGACCCCGTCACGCCCGTGACGCGTTTGCCGGCACCGGTTCGCGCCGTGACACGCGACGGAGCCATGACATGGGTCGCCACCGAGGACCCGTCCGGCCCCTTGCATTCGCGGATTCTCCTTTGGCACGGACCCAGCCGCCGATGGGTTGCCCAGTTCACCGTCACCCTGCCCGTCCGCTGCATGACGGCTGACGCGCAGTTCCTTTGGATCGGCAACGACCTCGGCCGCATTCCAGGGGGAGCCCCCATCCTCGTCGTGGACAAACGCCCCCTGCTGTCCATTCCCGCCACCCGATGGCTTCCCGACGAGGTCCGGCCGGACGAGCTCGGCACGCGCCTAGCCGACCTGCCGCTCCAAGAACGGGCCGTGCTTGCCTTCTTTTCCGGCGACGCCAAGCGGGTGGTCGAGTTGCTCGATGCCGCGCCGCCCACCGCCGAGGGCCTCTTCCTCCTCGCCTTCTCCCACGACGCCTTCGGCTTGAATCAACCCGAACGACGGGATGCCTTGATCGACCGCCTCGTCGCCGAGTTCCCGGAGTCGCCTCATGCCGAGGCCGTGCGGGCACTGCGCCCACCGGCCGGCTCCACACGCGCCACGAATGCGCCCCCGGCCGAGTCGCAACTCGAGCGCCTGTTCAAGCGCCGGGACATCGACGGCAATGGGCGCATTGACTCCGCCGAGTTCAAGGAATGGCGCGGCCCCGAAGCGGAGTTCAAGGATCCCAACAACGACGGCGGCCTCGACCTGGATGAGTTCGACGTCCTCCTCCGCAGCGGCCCTTAGCCGGGACGATGCAGTTGGGAGGGGAGTGATTGCGAAGCAGATTCTTTCGCAAGACGAGGAGTGAGCGAGGCGCGGGCCAGTTCCAGGCCCGTAACGAGCGAACGACGAAGGATTTGCGCAGCAGATTCAGCAAGCACGACCGACCCAACTGAATCGTTCCGGTTTAGGCTGAATCAACGCACCATCCAGGCCACGATGGCCTTCTGCACGTGCAGCCGGTTCTCCGCCTCGGTGAAGATCGTGTTCGCGTGCGCCTCCAGCGTGGCTTCGTCGATTTCCTTGCCCCGGTAGGCCGGGAGGCAATGCATCACCAGCGCCCCGGGCTTGGCCTGACCAACCAAGTCCGCGTTCAGTTGGTAGCCGGACAATTCCTTCAGCCGCCGCGCCGCCTCCTCCTCCTTGCCCATCGACACCCAGACATCCGTGTACAGCAAGTCGGCACGACGAGAGGCCAACCGCACGTCCTCGATCAATTCCAACACACCCGAACCCGCCGTGAAACGCTCCGTGACCGCGGACGACCGCGAGCGCCAATCGCAATCCGACGTGACCCCCGCTCGCCGGAGCAACTCTGGCGACGGCCAGTAGGCCCTCGGGGCCGCCAAGCGCAGCTCGAATCCCAGCTTCGCGGCAGCAAACATCCAGCTTGCGGGCACATTGCATGCAGCGTCGCCCACGAACGTCACCACCTTCCCCGCGATCCCCTGCCCCGTCGCCTCCTCGAACGTGAAGATGTCCGTCAGGATTTGGCAGGGATGCTCGTCGTCGGTCAGGGCGTTGACCGTCGGGATGCCGGAAAACCTCGCGAAATCCACCACGTCGGACTGGGCGAACGTCCGGATAACGGCCCCATGCAACATGCGTCCCAAGACCCTGGCCGTGTCGCGAATGGGTTCCCCGCGCCCAAGCTGAATGTCGTTGGCGTTCAGGAACAACACGTCGGCGCCCAGTTCCCTCAACCCCACCTCAAAGCTCACCCGCGTGCGCGTCGATGACTTAGAGAAAATCAGCGCCCACGTCTGTCCCGCAAGCGGACGGGCATGGGTGGCGCGGTGCCCCTTGAACGACGCGACCGAGTCGAGGATTTCCCGCATGTCGGCTCCCGACATCTCCTCAAGGCTCAACAAATGCTTCATGGATACAACGGCGTCGGGCGACCCGTCTGCTGCGACGAGCCGCCCGCAAAAGAACTTCCTACCAACCGCCCTCCCACCACGTCACGTAAAATGATCCGCGCATGCGTGTCACAAAATCGTGCGCAGATCACGGGCCCGTCTCAACCGTTGGATGGGCGAGGGCACACCTCGTTCGCGCGGCCCCATCATCACGAGCAAGGACCGGGGCCGATCACTCGTCGTCCGACCGCGAGCCGCCCCGGAAGATCAAGACCAAGCGAAGCAACTCCAGCATCGCCGACACCATGCCGGCCACGTAGGTCAATGCCGCCGCCGACAACACCTTGTCCACGGCCACGCGCTCGTCGGGCGTCACCAAGCCGAGCCTCAGCAACTCCGCCTTGGCCCGGCGGCTGGCGTCGTACTCGACGGGCAACGTGATCATCTGGAAGAAAACGGTGGCGGAGAACAACACGATGCCCGCCAGCAACAGCATGCGACCCAGGCCGCTCCTCGGGGAAACGCTGGAGAGGATCATGCCGCCCATGATCGCGAACCACGCCGCATAGCTCGCAAAACCCGTGACGCCCACCAAGGACATCCTCAATCCCAGCCACGCGTACTGCGTCCCGTGCTGGATCGCATGCCCCACCTCGTGCGCCGCCACGCCCACCGCCGCCAGGGATGGATTGCGATAATTCTCCGACGACAAGAACACGGCGCGCTTGGACGGGTCGTAATGATCCGACAAATGCCCCGGGACCTCATGGACATCGATGTCGGTCAGTCCGTTCCGGTCCAGGATATACCGGGCGGCCTCCGCGCCCGTCAGGCCTCGTCCGGCGGCCACCCGCGAGTAGCGCCCATACATGGAACTCAGCCGGAACTGCGCCCACAAGGCCAGCAACATGCCGGGAATGGTCAGCCAGAAGTACGGGTCGATGAAGAACAGTGCGAGCATGGCGTTAACGGTCCTGAAATCGTGTGTTGTTGTCGCGCTTGGGGCCGGAAGCCCAGCCCCGTTCCACCCTTAGCGAAACCCTTCCTGCACGCAACCGCCGCATTGCAGGCCCGCGCCGGGACATGGGCAAGCCAACCTTGACGTGACAGCCAGCCCCCCCGACGTCTGCCCGGCCATGCAACCACCCCAACGCATCCATGACCTCCATTTCTCCGACCGTCCCCGCGAACGCCTCGCCGACCGCGGGCCCGACTCGCTGCGGACGGCGGAGTTGATCGCCATCCTGCTTCGCACCGGCGTCCGCGGCGCCTCGGCCCTCGTCGTCGCGGAATCCCTGCTTCAACGATTTGGAAGCCTTGAAGCCATCGCCCGTGCGCCATGGGAGGACCTCAAGGGCCCGGGCATCGGGCGCGACAAAGCCCTGGCGCTGAAGTCCGCCTTCGCCCTCGCCAAGCGCCTCTCCGAGGAACTGCGCCATGAATCCCCGGTCCTCGACCACCCGGAGGCCGTCGCCGCGTTGCTTCGGGACGACGCCATCGCCGCGCCGGTCGAGCGCCTCCAGGTCCTCCTCGTCAACACCCGCCGTCGCCTCCTCCGGGTCGAGACCGTGGCCGAGGGTCTCCTGGACCAAATCCTCGTGCACGCCCGCGAGGTCTTTCGCCCCGCCATCGTCGCCAGCGCGCACGCAATCATCCTCGCCCACAACCATCCATCGGGCGACCCCAGCCCATCGGAGGCCGACATTCGCGTGACCCGCGACCTGATTCGCGCGGGCCATCTCCTCAAGATCGAGGTGCTGGACCACCTCATCCTGGGCCGCCGCTCCAAGGAACGTCCGCGCGACTACACGAGCCTGCGCGAACTGGGCTACTGGGGCGGCATGTGAGCCGCCCCGAGGACGGCCGGCCGCCTACTTCAAGGCCTTGATGCGCACGTTGCGGAAGGCCACCGAGCCGTGGTCGCCCTGCAACAGGATGGGACCGGGTTGGTCGAGGTTGTCGTCGAGGTGGCCACCGGTGCCACGCGGGCATTCGACCTGGTCGTGGATGGTCACGCCGTTGAGCACGACGGAGATCTTCTGTCCTTGGATGCGGACCTCGGCCTGTTGCCATTGGCCGGGCCGACGCGAGGCGAACAGGGAGGCGGGCTTGACGTTGTAGATCGCGCCGTTGCCCCCCATCTCGGGCTTGCCCGCCTTGAAGTCGTCGAAGATTTGAATCTCATGCCGGCCGCGCAGGTAGAAGCCGGAGTTGGAGCCCGGGGGTACCTGGAACTCGTAGCGCACGACGAAGTCCCGGTAGGCATCCTCCGTGAGCAGGTCGGTCCCGTGCTCGTCCTTGCCCAGCACGTTGCACAGCATGCCGTTTTGGGCGCTCCAGGAACGCTTGCCATCCGGGCGGCGGTACTTCCAACCCGTGAGGTCGCGTCCGTTGAACAGGAGCTTGAAGCCTTCCTTGGCCTCGGCGGGCGACAACACGTTGGAGACATCCGACACCTTGCCCTCGCCGGCCTCGAGCCCGAGCGCCCACTTGATCCCGCCCAGGATGTGTTGCTGGTACAACGCGCTCGTCCACACGTCCTCGCGATGTCCCAGCGACGTGTAGAAGACCTTGCCGGACGACCCGACGTTCTTGGCCCACGCGACGGGATAATCGCCGGGCACGAGCGTCTGCGGGTGCTTGTCCAGCGTCAGCAATCCATGCACGCGGTTGCGATGGAAGCTCTTGAACTCGTAGATCTCGTCGAAAACGGTCCAGATCGAGCCCAGATGACGCGTCGCGGGGTGCGCGCGGTCCTGGTTGTACATGTCCACCGAAACCTGCGCCCCGTGCGTCTGGAACTCGCCGCCGAGCAGGTCGATGAACGCAGGGAAGCCGTGGAAGGTGTCGGAGCAGGAGTGCATGCCCACCAAGGCGTGACCGGACTCAACCCATTGGATGAACCCCGGCTTGTCGGGGATGGCGAGGTCGCCCGTCGTGTTCGCAAACACCACGGCGTCGATGCCGCGCAGCTTCGCCAGCGTCATCTTCGACGCCACCTCGGCGTCGTCCGTCCCGTTCGCACCCCCGCGCACGACGTCCACGACCGTGTAGGCGCCACTCGTCTGGCCCAGCGTCGTCAGGACGTTCTCGGCCGTCGGGATGGAACTGTGTCGAAAGCCCTTCGTGGCGGTGACCAACAGCACCTTCTTCGGCGCGGCCTCGACGGTGAACGCGGCCCCAAGGGCCAGCACGGCAAGCGTGGCGGGAAGCTTCATGGATGGGCTGATTGAGCGTCCTGGGCCGACGAGTTTCAACCGGGAATCCGTACCACGGCTCCGCCACCGAGGGCAGCGGACGGGCTTCGCCATGACAAACGGATGACACCTCGGACGCGGCCCCTCGCTACCTTGTCGTCGTTGATGGAGGCGATGCACCAAGGACGGGCTTCAACCGGAAGGCGCGGGGCGCGACGCGTGCACACCGGCACCGCGACAGGGTGGCATCGATGGCATCGACAGCCGCGCGCCCCTGGCGCGACGATCGACGCCATGGACGCAAGGGAGGAAGGGACCGGGCGTTGGGGGCGGGGTTGGACGAGCCACCTGGTGTGGGTGCAGGCGGCTTGGCTGGCGCTCGTGTGCGGCCTGGGCGGCTGGTGGGTCTGGCTGATGCACAGCCAAGCACGACGCATCGCGGAACTGGGCGAGCAAGCCGGCATCGCGGGCCCTGCCATCCGGGAGCAATGGCTGCGGACGGAACGCATGTTGTTCTGGGAGGGCGGCGCCTTCTTTGCCGCCTTGCTGGTGAGCCTCGGGGCGCTGGCTCTTCTTCATGCCAGGGACGTCGCGAGGGCACGGGCGCTCCAGGCGTTCTTCGCGTCCGCCACCCACGAGCTTCGCACCCCCCTCGCCGCGCTTCGACTGGAGGTGGAAGGCCTCGCCGACGTCGTGCCCGCGGGTCACGCCGGGCGTCCTTGGGTCGAGCGCATGCTTGAGGACTCGGCACGCCTGGAATCGCAGGTGGAGCGAGCCCTCGAGCTGGCGCGCCTCGAAGGCGGTGGCCCCGTCCCCACCCATCCCGCCAACCTGCGCGCCATCGTCGCCGAGTTCGTGCGGACATGGCGTCCGCCACCGGGCCGGAGCGTCGTGGTTCGGGACATGACGTCCGACGTCGGGGCGTTGGCCAACCCTGCCAGCCTCCAAACCCTGCTCCGCAACCTGTTCGAGAATTCCGTCCGACACTCCAAGGTCCAAGACCTCTCCATCACCCTGACCACCGAGGAGGCTGCTGGCCGGGTGGAACTGCGGGTCACGGACAATGGCGGCCCCGCCACCGGCCTGCCGCCCGTCCTCGGAAGGCTGTTCTCCCGGGGTGCCTCGTCGCCCGGGGCCGGCGTGGGGCTTTACCTGGCCAGCCAACTGATGCGCCGCATGGGGGGCGAGGCGCGCTTCAAACCCGGGCCGTCCGGCTTCATGGCGGTGCTGGTGTTCCAAGGGGAATCCAACGATGCCTGAACGCTCGGCCACGCCGCTCTTGCTGGTCGAGGACGACCCCAACCTCGGCGCGACCCTCTCGGAGCGGCTGCGCTCGGCCGGATACCGGGTCACGTGGGCTCGATCCCTCCGCGAGTCCCGCCGCGAGCTGGCCATCGATTCCTTCGCCCTCGCGATCCTCGACGTCGGCCTCCCCGACGGCTCCGGCTTCGACCTCGCCAGCCACATCCGGTCGGCGGCGCCCGCGACAGGCGTTCTTTTCCTGACGGCCCAAGGCGATCCCGAGCGCCGCATCCAAGGCCTTTCGCTGGGCGCGGAGGATTACGTCGTGAAGCCCTTCCACTTCCAGGAACTCCTTTTGCGAATGGAGAACGGCTTGCGACGACGAAGCCACTTCGAGGCGGTCCCGGATCCCCTCCAGGTCGGCGCGGCCCGCGTCTTCTTTGCATCGCTCAAGGCGGAGCGGAACGGCAAGACGCTGGCCCTGGGGCATCGGGAAGCCGCCCTGCTCCGCTTCATGGCCGCCCGACGCGGCGCCGTCGTGCGCCGGGACGAAATCCTCGACCAGGTGTGGTCGCGCGACGAGTACCCCACGCCGCGCACCGTGGACAACTTCGTGCTCAAGCTGCGACGGATCATCGAGTCGGACCCCGAGAACCCAGAGGTCCTCCGCACCGTGTGGGGCGTGGGCTACCAGCTTGCGATTCCCCCGACCGAATGAACCGTGCGCTCCGCGATGGACGACCTTTCGTTGAACGAAACCATGAGAAGTGAAGACAAGAAGCTGAACATGAACACGACATCGAACCTCCTGTGCGCCGCGCTTGCGGCCTTGGCCACATCCCAGGTGCTCGCCGACACGAGCACCTTCAGCGTGCCGGACTACCGGGGCCAGCCCGGCACCACCTCCGGCGGCTGGGAACGCCTGACCGTTGCGGTGGGCCAGCCCGGCAATGCTCCCGACCTCCCCAGCACGCTCTCGGGGGCGACGCTCGTCCAGACCTTGCCCGGGGCGATCGCAACGGGCGGCGGCAACCTTTATCAAGGCGCCGGACCTGCCTCCTACCAGGTCAGCTACAACCCCGGCGACGCCGTGGGCCTGGTGACCTTCCAGATGCGCACGCTTGGCACGGAGTTGGACTATTCGTCCGTGCGGCTCGCCTACGACGTGGGGGCCGGCCTTCAATACATCTCCCCCGCCGCCCGCATCGAGCTGGAGCGCGCGCCGTCGCAGGGCTTCCCCGGATTCAACGTCACCAGCCGATGGGACTGGAACCTCACGGGCACGGGCGCGACGAGCTACCGCATCGAAATGACCGCCACGGGCCCCCACCAGAGCCTCGACTCCGCGATGCTCGACTCCGCCAAGGTTGGCGTGGTCCCCGAGCCCTCCACATGGGCATTGATGGGAGCTGGGGCCCTCCTCCTCGCATCACGCTGGCCTTCGCGCCGGCGGTAAACCTAAAACCGGCAGTGGGTGTGAGGATCTGACAAACCCTCAGTAGAGTAGGCGAGGCTGAGGTCACGGAGTTAAACAGACCGCAGTTGTCAGTTTCCGGCCCCAACCTCGCCCCTCATCAAACCGGACGGGCGGTTTTACCGCATCCGGCTTTCCGAGGGTCGTTCGTCGCATTGCTTCTC
>CAIRNV010000140.1 GCA_903880005.1 uncultured Verrucomicrobiota bacterium
CTTGCGATCCGCGTACCAGGTGACCGCGCCGCTCGTGGGATTCACGACGGCGTTGGTCGGGCCGGACACCAGGAAGTATTGAAGCGATTGGGCCGGCACGTCGGGGTCGGTGCCCACGGCTTGCAAGGACACGGGCAACCCAGCGGCCGCGGTCGTCGCCCCGGCCACCTGCAACGTGGGCGCCCGGTTCGCCTCGTTGGCGCGCAACGTGAACGTCGCCTCGCTCCATGCGCCGCCGCCATCGGTCACCCGTACCGTGGTGGGGTAATCGCCTGGCCCCTGCTCCTCCGTGGGGGTCCAGGCCAGGACGCCGTTGGTGGAAACGGTGACGCCCGAGGGACCCGAGATGAGCCTCCATGTCAGTTGAGTGGGCGTCTCGCGGTCCGTCGCCGAGAGGGCGAATGAAAGCAGGGTTTGCTCGGCGACTTCCCGGAAGAAGATCGTCCCGATCCTGGGCCGCAGATTGCCGCCGCTCACCTGAATTACGAAGGCATTCGTGGTGGAGACGCCGGGGACGCCGTTGTCCGTGACCCGCGCCAGCACGGGGTAATCCCCGGGGCCATGCCTCTCGTCCGGCGTCCAGACCAACCGTCCGCCCGGCGAGATCTCCAGGCCCGAGGGCGCCGACGCCACCGAGAAGCTAAATCGGTACACGGACAGGTTGCCCTCGTTGTACACGATTTGGTGGTCCAGCGTCTGCCCTTCCTTCACCGAGAGGTTGGGAATCGTGACCTGAAGGCGCGGCAATGTCGTGGCCGACACGGACCGTACATTTGGATTGAATTGACCCAAGGCATCCTCGGCCACCACCGCCACGTGATAGCTCGTGTCCGCATCCAAGCCATCCAACGTGAACTGCCTGCCCTCGCCCAACGCATGGGCCACGGGCGTCATCGTGGAGACGCTCGTAAAGAAGCTTCGTGCGAGATAGACCCGGTATCGCACCACGTCCCGGTTCGCCAACTCCTTGTAGCCCGACCAATCCAAGTCCAAAGCCCGCGGCCGCACCACCGAGGGCTTCACCGAAAGCAATCCGTCGTCCCCCGTCACCACGTCCGGCACCTCCGGCGTCGCCACCACAATCGATGTCTCACGCGAGACTAATTCCCGAACCCCCGGGACCGGACGCACCCCTTCGCCGAGGTATCGCTGCAAGCCCACGGCGTCCACGGCCACGCTGTTGTCTCCGCCCGATGGATTCAGGCCGCGAAAGGTCAGCGTGTACCGGCCGGGCTGGGTCACATCAAAGAACGCCGAGACCCCCTTCCACCCCGTGTCCGAAGTGGAAAACGGCCCCAGCACCTGGGTCGCCCGGTCCGCATCCGTGGATTCGAGAAGGATGAAGTCGATGTCGGAGGTTTGGGCAAACGTGGCCCGGAGCGTCGTGTTGCCATCCAGGTCCAGGAGGACGTTGGTTCCCGAAGCCCGGAGTCCCACCGCCGAGATCGCCCCCCAACCTCCCGTCGCCGGGGCATCAAACGTGCCGAGCACCTCCAATCCCTGCGACGCCGTCCCCTGCCCCGACGTCACGCGCGACAAGCTCCACGCCATCGTCCCGCCGTTGCCAGAGGACAACCCGGCATACGCCCGGTACCGCGACTTTGGAAACGTCCGCGTGTAGTTCTGCCAGTTGCCGCCGGAATTCCACCCGAGCATGTAGCTTTGCGTCACCTCGAAGATGCCATGCGGCAGCTCGCCGGCCGCGTCGCGCCACATCGGAACCTTGGGTGGCTTCTCCCGATAGGGCTCCGTGATGTTCGGCTCGGGATTTCCATTGGGCCGCGAATAGTCCACGCCCTCGATCCCCGACAACCCCGCATAAGCCCCGCCTAGATAAGGCATGACGCTCGCGGCAGGCACCGTCTTGCCGCCGCCATGGTCATAGTCCTCGGCCTCAATGAGGAATTGCCTGGGCTTGCCGTCCACGATGTCCGGGATCAGCTCGACTTGATATGGATTGACCTGGCCCCGGCGCGACGTGGCCTGCCATGTCAAAAGGTAAGTCCCCGCCTCCGGCAACACGACGGATTGCTGCACGTAGCCATCCCCTTGAAGGCTCAAGCCCAGCGTTCCCGATGGCACCGCCGCGTATCCCCATGTTCCGTTGCCGCTCCGGAACAGCGCGGGGCCTGATCCCCCGTTCCCGCCGCTCATCCAGCCAAAGGCCTTTCGTTGCTCCCGGTTCAGGCCATTCAGATAGATGTATTCCCCCGTCCCAACGCCCTCGAAGTCGCCATTCAACAAAGCCACGGCGTCCCCGGCCGGCGGCGGCGAGGGCGGCTCGTTGCCATTGAAAACGCTGTACTCCCTCGTGAACACCTCGCCATGCAAACGATAGGCCCCGGCATAGTACACGACGGGGTTTCGATTGCCTTGGCCATCGACGGGCACCACGGCGAGGTAGCGATCCTGGCCTGGTTGGAGACCCGAGAGCGTGGCTTCCAACGCCTCCCCATGCGCTCGCAGGACGGGCGTCATGCCCGCCACGTTCGTGAACGGGGTTGTTGCCATGAACACGTCAAAATAGGCCACGTCGCCCACCGCCCGCAGGTTGTAGCCCGCCCAGGACAATTGGATGGACTCGCCCGTGGGCGACGGCGTCGCCTTGAGCCCCGAAATGGCGGGCGGCGGCTCCGGGTTCGACATCAACACGCTGAACTCGCGCGAAACCAAATCCCCGTAGGGCGGGCTCGGCTCGTCGCCTTGGAACATCGAATACTCCCGCGACACCACCTCTCGTGCCACGACGTAGGCCCCGAACGAGCGGATGGCCTCGTCACGGTTCCCTTGCCCATCGACCGGCACCACCGTGACAAAGTAATCCCTAAAAGGAGCAAGGCCCTCGACGCGGGCCGACGTGCTGTCGCCGCCCACCGTGAGGGTCGGGGTCTTCCCGATCAGGGACGTGAGCGGCGCCGTTCCCACATAGATGTCAAAACGTTGGATGTCCCCGATGCGGATGGGTTGGTAATCCCCCCATGCCAAGTCCAGTCGATCGCCCGTGGCCGAGGGCGTGACCGTCACGCTCGACAAGGCGGGCGGCGCACCCGCCACGTCCACCAACACGCTGAACTCGCGCGAGATCGCCTCCGCGTCATCGCGGCCCGGAGCCACCACGATGCTGAATTCCCGCGACGCCACCTCCTGGATCGGCGGGTTGTTTTCAAGCCCGACGAAGACCGAGAACTCGCGGGTGAAGGCCTCCTTCTCCGAGGTGGCCACCTGCGCGATCAAGGCCAACGGAAGGGCCATCGCCAGCCAAAGGGCTCTGCGGGCACGGCGATGCAGCATGGCAAACCTCATGGGTTACCGGGGGAACCGTGGGTTCAGGCGCGACCGGGGTTGGCTTAATGCCCGGCTCAAGGACGAATGACCCGCGCCTGAATTGCCGCATACCCCCCGTTGACCGGCATATCGACCGTCCAACGAATGACCTTGGGGCTGTTGCTCACCACCTGGCTCAGGACCGCGTCCTTCTCCACCAATTGCCCGTTCGCCCGCGGCACCATCCGCACCTTCACCTTCGATGCATCCTCCACGTTCGTCGTCTCCACCACCACCGCCACCGTCGCCGTCTGCGCCAACGAAATGTCGGCACCCGTGGCTCCAAACTCGGCACGAGGATCCGAAGGCGCCGTCTTCCCACCAATCGACACCACCCGCACCGACGGCCCGCTGTCCGGCACCCACAACATCGCCGTATCGCCGGATTGCAACGGGACGACGCTGGGGGAGGGAGGGTTGAAAGTCATCGCACCATCCGTGCTAACACGCTCGACCCGGAGACGACCCGCGCCGCCGGAATTCCAATTGGCACCGCCCATGGCCTCCACGGTCCCGCCGCCTTGAACGACTTCCGCTACCAGTCGGATACCACCGCCGCTGCCGTTGCCGCGGCCGTCCCAAAATCCATCTCTTGCAATACCCCTGCCCCCGTTGGATTGGATGCTCCCCCGAATCATCACGCTTGACTGAGCCGCGATTAGGATGGCGCCGCCGCCAGCGCCGCCGCCACCAGAGCCATCTCCCCTGAAGGCACCACCACCACCGGCCCCACCCACCAACGGAAGCAGCGATGGATTCCCATAGACGCCCGGCGTGGCCCAATAGCTAGCAGGAGCACCGTGACCGGCAGAGCGCCCAGGCCAGTCGAGATTGTAGCCACCTGAATCACCGCCCCCGGGTCCAAAGCCCGGTCCCGAACCTGCATTCTGCCCTAAATACTCCGCCCCCCCCCGAAACCCTCCGGGCCCCGGCTCCGCCAACGTCGCACGAACGGTGAGGTGGGAATCCTGTCCCGACAGCACCAAGGCGCTTCCCGTTTCGATCACGACATTGCTTGAGACCAACCACACGACGGGGGCCCTGCTGGGGTGGTTTTTGAAGGTGACGGTGGCGTTGGAGCGGATGGAGACGGAGGAGTACTTGAAGACGACGGCCCATTTGGCGGGGTCATAGGTGCCGCGCCTGAAGTTGGGGGACGAGGCGGCGGTGTTGGTGTTCCAGACGCCGGTGGGGGCAAGGGAGAGGTCGATGACGGTGTTGTTGGTGATGGTGAGGGCGCCATCGGAGCCATTGGCACCGGGGACGATGATATCGGCGGCGAGCCGGCCATGGAGGGAGGCCGCGACGGCGGCAGCGAGGGCAAGGTGATGGAACTTCATGGGTCTTGAGGAACGGGGATGGGTGGAATGAAGGGCACGGGCGCGCAGGGACGGCCCGGGGTCATGGCAAAAGCCATGCCGCGAACGACGTCCCTAAATAGTGGCCATGAGCTAGGCGGTTTCATGGTGCGATGCGCCTCTCATTAGTGGCCACGCATTCCATGGCGGCCGTTCACCGGAAAAGTTTGGAAATCTTTCCGGGGTTGGAGGCCACCCAACCCAGGCGGACAGGTCCTTGGGAATCAATCCGGAGCCTTAGCCGGAACGATTCAGTTGGGTCGGTCGTGCTTGCTCGATCTGCTTGCGCAAATCCTTCGTCGTTCGCTCGTTACGGGCCTCGTACCGGCCCGCGCCTCGCTCACTCCTCGTCTTCCGAAAGAATCTGCGGAGCAATCACTTCCCACCCAGCTGAATCGTCCCGGCTTGGCGGCAGGATGCCGCTGCCACCTTCCATGAAGGC
>CAIRNV010000141.1 GCA_903880005.1 uncultured Verrucomicrobiota bacterium
AGGAAGTTGGCGGCGTCGCCGAGCTTCTGGATGCCATCCAGCAAGACCACGTCCAGCCCGGCCGCCAACGCCGGGGTCTGTACCAAGGTCAGGCGAAGCCGGTCCGCAAGGTACGTCGGCTTCAATGCCCAACCCGGTTGGCCCGGTATCGAGGCCGTCCCCAGCCAGTTGTCGAACACCTGCCCGGCCGGACGACTGGCCCAAGTCAGGATGTCGAACGTGTGCCCCAGCGCGGGCACGTATCCACCTTGGGGTTGGAAAAGAATCTTGAGGGTTCCGTTCGGGGATGCGGCCCCCGTCACCTCCACCCAGTCGTATCCCGTCGATAGCCCCTGGCCCGGTCCCCAAATCTCGATCTCCGTCACCGTCGCCTCGCCGGGGGTAAAGTCGCCCGCGATGGTCTGCCTTCCTGGCGAGTTGCCCGGCCGGATCGTGCCCTCGCCGGTCACGTCGCCGCGAATCGTCCCGGATCCGGCCAAGACATCGCCTGGCTTCAGGTCCAAAACCCCTCCGGCTGGAGTCAACTCCCCGTCCAAGTGGATGACATCCCCGCCGGGACCGGGTGCGCCCCCGGCCTCCGCGTCGCCCGCAAGCGCCGCGGAGCCACGTCGCGTCGTCTCATGCGCCGGCGCATCGTCGGACATCCACGGAACCGCTCCCCCGAACAGGTCGTCGCCGTCGGATGCCCCCGCGCCTTCCAATACCGCCGATGCGGCGTCCCCGTGCCCGGCCCCGAACCACGCCGCGTTCTCCGCGACGGCTGCCTGAGCAAGGGGGAGGTCGTCGGAGGCCCCGGTCGCCATGGGCAAAAGGCCATCGGCCGACAGCAGCGTCCGCTGCTCCAGCCATTCCAGGCCATGCCATGCTGTTTTTGGGCCCTTCACCAGCCTGCGCTCGTCCTAAAACCAAAGGGTACACCCGGGGCGGACACTAGCCGCCGTTTATTTCCCGGGAATGTACCCCGCCACGCCATTCCTTTCCTTCATCCCTGTCAAGTCTTCTTTCGGCCCACGCGAAAACCTCTTGCATGCCGAGGTTGTTGGCGTGGGTGGCGGCCGGGGACGGCCGCGCTCCCAGGGTTGGGCCGCTCCAATCCCCGTATCCGCGCGTCATTCTCACTCCGCGACGGCGGTGACCTTGAAAAACCACGTGGACGAGCCCGGGCCGGGCTGGGCTGCGGGCTCGAAGACCTCGCTGTCCTTCGTGAGCACGAACGTTTGCGAGCCCCCCAAGGAATCGAGGGCGGGACCCGAATCGATGCGGACCCTTCGCCCGGCCCTACCGGCGACCTCGACCCGCCAACGTCCGCCGGCGCCTGTCACGCAGCGGCTGGACAGGGGAAACACCTGGGAATCGACCCACACGAAGGCCGTCGCCCGAAGCAAATCGAGGACCTCGGCAACAGGCGATTCGGGAGCCAGGTCCAAGTAGTTGCCACGCAGGTCCACGCCCCACGCCCGCGACCAGTCGCGGAGTTCCTCGACCTGGGTCAGGGCATTGTCCGAGGCATAGAGGTATCGGATGCGGCCCAGGACGCCCGCCGCGGCAAGGCCTTCGAGGCTTTCGAGCCGGTTGCCCGAAATATCGAGGAAGTACAGGGATGGAAACGCCTCGAACCACCCCGCTTGGGGCAATTTCGACCAACCCATGCCAACGAGGCGCAGGTTCCGAAGGGCGGGGGCGTTGATCACCGGCAAGGCCAGCCCGGGCATGTTCTTCAACGTGAGGGAGACGAGGCTGGGCGTGGCGGGGATTCGGGCGGCGGTGTCGAGGTTGCAGGCGTCGAGTTCAAGGCTCGCGACCCCGGGGAGCGCCCCGAGCCAGGCCCAGTCGTTGGCGTTGGCCTTGGCCAGCACCAACGTTTGCAAGCGCGACAAGCTCCCCAAAGGCCGGAGGTCGTCCGCTTCCACCCCAAGAAGGCTGAGGTTGGTCAGGCCGCCCAAGCCCGCCAACCATTCGACGGACGACCCGCCGACCCGGCCCAAGGACAACGTCGCCAGCCGCCCAGGTGCCCCCAAGGGGAGGGGGCCAACGACACGCGACGAGGGCAAGGCCAACGACTCCAGTCCGGTCAACGTCTGCAACGCGTCCAACTGCGGTGCATCACCCGGTTGCGTGATGCTCAACGACTTCAGCGACGAAAGCCCCTCGATGTCGCGCAAGTCCCCCAATCCCGTCGTCCGGACCCGCAATCGTTCCAGCGCCGCGGCTTGCCGCAGTCCGAACAGGCTCTGGACCACCCCATTGGTCACGTCGAGGTCCTTCAATTGCGACATTTTCAGCAAGGAGATGGACCCGGTGGGGACGCCGAGCTTGTCCCGGACGGCCCGATCGAGCACGGGGTCCGCGAACGTGACCGTCGTGGCGGGAAACACCCGGACCCGGGCCTCGGCGCTGTCGGCGGTGCCGAGGGCGTTGGAGACACGGACCCGATACACGGCGGCATCGCTGGGCCTCAGCGTTGAGAAGGCCAGAACGGAGGAGGTCTCGCCCGGCATTTCGGCCCCGTTTTTGAACCACTGGTAGGCAAGGGGCGACGCGCCGTTGGCGGACACCGAAAGACTGCCGCTCCCGCCCTCGGTGGCGTCGAAGGACGCGGGTTGTGAGGCGATGCTGGGAGGCAGGGCGACGACCGGGGCGCGAACGGAATTGATCACCGTCCGCAGGTAGGCAGACCCGGGATAGCCCGCGCTGGAATGCAAGACCTCCCAAGCCTTGTGGCTCGGCGAATTCGCCACGCCATTCAGGACGACGAACAGCGGGATGCCGTTCTGGACGTTGTAGAGGTTCCATGCGACCCCCAAATAATCGTTGGCCACGTTGTGAAGGCCTCCGTTCGCGATGAAGGCCTGGGTCGCCGGCGGGTTTTGGGGTTCGATGTTGATGCTCAGCACCACCACCGGGATCCCCGCGTCGTTCCCGCCGCGCGCGTCAAAGTACCGCTGGATGTTCTGCTCCACGTCCGGCGACGACGCCACGCATGGCCCGCACCAATAGGCAAAGAAGTCCAACACCACGATCTTCCCGGCGTAGTCCGACAACCGGACCGTCTGGGTCGAGTTCCATCGGATGACTTGGAAATCGGGCGAAACCCCGCCCACCGGCACCGGGCCCGCCACGGCCGCCGGTTGCGTCACGAGCAAGGCCAGCCAACCCAGCCAAAGCCAAGCCCACAGCCATGAACCCACGCCCTCGCCCCGTCTCGTTGCCTTCGTCTTCATCGGTTGCTCCTGGTGTCCTGCCTAGAAAACACGCCCCGCCGCCACCTGCACCCCAACCCATGTCCGGTCCCGGTACAGGTGAACGAACGGATTCAGCTTCGACGTCACCTCGTCGTAGTCGTTGAGATAAGGGCCGATGCTGGCCTTCACGCCCCACGTTTCGCCCTGCCAACGCGCGACCATGGCCGTTTGGATCGTCCGCAACCCCGGCGACGCCGTGGATTCGGGAAGCGATTGGTTCAATTGCCCGTTGTCGTGGTAATAACGCAAATCGATCCCCACAAACCAACCCTGGGGCAGCTCCCGCTCCACCAGCACGCCGGCCGAGCCCGAGACGTACCGCGGGCTCTCCAGGGTCATGGCCGTCGTGAAGCGCGCCACCCACGCCTCGTCCACCGCCCAGTTCAAGGCTTGCCGAAGCGAGAAGCGCGGACGTCGCTCCGTCGTCCACAGCACCTGGCCCTCCACCAAGCCCCGCAACCGCCGGCCGAGAATCCCCTCACCTCCCAACCGGAAACCCCTCGTGTCCAAATGGTCCTGCCTGCGAATCAAGGGTTGGAACGGAAACTTCTCATAGGCCGGCGCCACCGTGTCCCCTTGCCAAAGCACATCCCATTGCAGGAACCGGTCCCCCGGCCGCGCCGCCCAGCGCCCGCCCGCCGAGGCGTTCCAACCCGCCGGATGCGCCTCCCGATACCCAATGAGCGGCCCAAACCGTTGCCGATAGTATTCGTTCAACCACAACGACCGGTAATCCGTGTAGCCGAGGTAGCCGCCTCCCGATGCGTGAAGGGTCCAACGGGCGTCCGGCCGCACGCGGAGGGTCCCCTGGCCCGCATGACGATGCTCAGCCAGGTCACGTCGAAATCCCAAGGGATCCACCGCCACAGCATTTTGATATCCCGCCCAAATGTCCGCCCTCGTACCCTGCACCTCAACGTCCCACGCCTCGTCACGAAGCCTGCCCGTGACGGTGCCGTCGGTGACCCGAATGTCCCTGCTGGCCAGCGCCTCGAAGCCAGTTTCCAAACGCGCTTCCTCAAGGCCGCCCGGGAGATCGCCCGAACCCGTTCCGCCGGCATGGACGGACACCAAGGAACACAAGGCCAGCAAGAGGGTCGTCAGGCGGGAACGCCCCGAAAGGAAGGGCAGCGATGGCACAGGAGATTCTCTCGCAGGACGAGGAGCAAGCGAGGCGTCGCGCGGGCGCGGAATGACGAGCGAAGG
>CAIRNV010000142.1 GCA_903880005.1 uncultured Verrucomicrobiota bacterium
CGACTACGACCGCGAGAAGCTCCAGGAGCGCCTCGCCAAGCTCGCCGGCGGCGTCGCCGTCATCCATGTCGGCGCGGCCACCGAGACCGAGATGAAGGAGAAGAAGGCCCGCGTCGAGGACGCCCTCCACGCGACCCGCGCGGCCGTCGAGGAAGGCATCGTCCCCGGCGGCGGCGTCGCGCTCCTGCGCGCGCTCCCGGCCATCGAGGCCCTCAAGCTCGCCATCCATGACGAGCAGACCGGCGTGGACATCGTCCGCCGCGCCGTCGAGGCCCCCCTCCGCGAGCTCGCGTCCAACGCGGGTGTCGAGGGCTCGCTCATCGTCCAGGAGGTTCGCCGTCGCAAGGGCAACGAGGGCTACAACGTCGCCACCGGCGAGTACGAGGACCTCGTCAAGGCCGGCGTCATCGACCCCAAGAAGGTGACCCGTTCCGCCCTCCAGAACGCCGCCTCCATCGCCGGCCTCATGCTCACCACCGAGGCCCTCATCACCGAGATCCCCGAGAAGAAGGAGAAGCCCGCCGCGGATCCTCATCACGGCGGCGGCATGGACTACTAAGTCCTGCTTCCTTGCGCCGGTCCCAAGACCGGAGTCTGCGAAGGGCGCGGCCACGGCCGCGCCCTTTTGCATTGGAGCACCGGCATGCCGTCGGAGGTGGCCCACGCATTTGCCCCGGGCCACGGGTTGGTGGCAGCCTCATCCCGCATGGGTTGGACATGGAATCTGACGCCGACGGGGCGGCTGATGCTGCTGGCGCCCAACGACGCAACGGGCAACGGGTCGGAGGCGACGGACGCGGCGTGGACTTCGCTGGCACGCGCCTTCGACGAAGGCCCGGCCGCCGGAGTCGTCGCCCTCGCCATGCCGCGTCATCGGGCGTTGCCCTCCGGGCCGGCGGGGCTCTTCTGGCGTTCGTTTGCGGACGCCTTCCTTGGGGCCGTGGCGCGCGCGACCCATTCCCAAGCGGCGGCAGCAGGGCCGGTTGACGCCAACGACGAAGCCAAGGACGAGGGCGGGCTGCGGTTCCCGGCCATGCAGCCAATGGGGGCGGCCGAGGCGGCGGAATGGGTGCTGCGCATGCCGGAGATGCGAGGGGCGGAGTACGTGTCGCCCGGTTGGTTCGAGACCTTTTGGCTGGACCTGATGGCGTGGGCCCGGGGCCAGTCCGCAGCGGAGGGCGGCGTGCGGGCGTGGCTGGGCCGCGTGCATCCAGGCCTGCATGCGTTGGGCCGCGTGACGTTTCACCTGGTGGAGAACAAGCGGACGCCGGCCACGCCGTTTGCCTTCCTGGCCACCTACGTCCATCGGCTTTCGGAGGGGGCGAAGCCCGTGCACCTGCCGTTGGCGCGGGCGTTGCATGAGTACGCGGGCGCGGGCAACAAGGCGGCGTTGCAATCGTTGCTGGAACCGGTCCGGCGCGCGGCGGAGGCCAGCGACTGGGCTCGGGATCTCCTGGAGAGCAAAAGGCTGTTCCAGCCACAGGCATGGACGCCCTCGGAGGCCTACGGACTGCTCCGCGAGGTGCCCGCGCTGGAGGCGAGCGGCATCATCACGCGCATCCCCGACTGGTGGCGCCAAGGCCGCGGCCCGCGGCCCAAGGTCCAGGTGCGGGTCGGCGACGTCGCGCCCACGCCGATGCAGCATGGCGGGCTCTTGTCGTTCTCGGTGGAGGCCGCGCTCGGTGGCGAGGCCCTGACCGAGGAGGAATGGCAGCGGCTGATGTCGGGGCCGGACGGCCTGGTTTCAATCCGGGGCCAGTGGGTGGAAGTGGATCGCTCCCGCTTGTCGCAGGTCATGGAGCACTGGCGCAAGATGGCGAGCGAGGCGGGCGAGGGCGGCGTCGGTTTCCTGGAAGGCATGCGGTTGTTGTCGGGGTTCCGGCCGGGGGCGGCCGATGCCGAGGGCGCGGCGCTTGCGGCGGACCGGGATTGGGCGGAGGTGGCGGCGGGGACGACCCTGAGGGAGGCGTTGGCGGACCTTGGGGACCCGTCGCGGGCGGCGCGGTTTGACCCCAACGAGGGACTTGGGGCGCGATTGCGGCCGTATCAGGAGACGGGCGTGCGTTGGCTGTGGTTGATGCAACGCCTGGGGTTGGGGGCGTGCTTGGCGGACGACATGGGCCTGGGGAAGACGTTGCAGGTGATCGGGTTGCTGGTGCGGTTGAAGAGGGAGGAGGCGTGCGTTGGACCGTCGCTGTTGGTGGCGCCGGCGTCCCTGCTGGCGAACTGGATGGCCGAGATCAAGCGGTTCGCGCCGGGATTGAAGGCGGTGTGCCTCCATGGGGCACAGTCCGGGGGCGATGGATGGAAGGATGGCGATGCGGCTGCCCGGCTGCTGGTGGGAGCGGACGTGGCCATCACGACGTATGGGCAGGCCGCGCGCCTGGGCTGGCTCGCAAGGCGGAAATGGAGGCTGCTGGTGCTGGATGAAGCCCAGGCCATCAAGAACCCGGGGGCGAAGCAAACCCGGTCCATCAAGGCCATCCCAGCCCAGGCGCGCATCGCGTTGAGCGGCACCCCGGTGGAGAACCGGTTGGGTGACCTGTGGTCGTTGTTCGACTTCCTGAACCCCGGCCTGCTGGGCGCGGC
Source organism: uncultured Verrucomicrobiota bacterium (assembly GCA_903880005.1). Taxonomy (GTDB): domain Bacteria; phylum Verrucomicrobiota; class Verrucomicrobiia; order Limisphaerales; family UBA9464; genus UBA6176. The sequence continues at coordinate 2,590 of CAIRNV010000142.1, forward strand.
GCGGGGATTTGGCGAGGCGGTGGAACGGATGCGAGCCATGGTTCCGCCGGACTACTCGCCACTGCGGCGGTTGGTGGCCCCTTATCTCCTGCGCCGACTCAAGACGGACAGGCGCATCATCGCGGACCTGCCGGACAAGACGGAGACGGAGGCCTGGTGCGTGTTGTCCAAGCGGCAGGCGGTCCTCTACCAGCAATCGGTGCGGCAATTGTCCGAGGCGCTGGAGGGCGCGATGGACGGCATCCAGAAGCGGGGGCTCGTGCTGGCCTTCCTCATGAGGTTCAAGCAGGTATGCAACCACCCGTCGCACTGGCTGGCGGACGGCCAGTTCACGCCGGAGGACAGCGGCAAGTTCCAACGGCTCGCGGAGTTGTGCGAGGAGATTGCTTCGCGCCAGGAGCGCGTCCTGGTCTTCACGCAGTTCCGGGAAATGACCGCGCCGCTCGCCGCCTTCCTGGCCGGGTTGTTTGGACGCGACGGCTTGACGTTGGACGGGACGACGCCGGTGCCCCGACGGCAGGAGATCGTGCAGGCCTTCCAGCGTGAGGACGGCCCGCCGTTCCTGGTGCTTTCGCTGAAGGCGGGCGGCACCGGCCTCACGCTCACGGCGGCAAACCATGTGATCCACTTCGACCGCTGGTGGAACCCGGCCGTGGAGAACCAAGCCACCGACCGCGCCTTTCGCATCGGGCAACGGCGGAACGTCCTGGTCCACAAGTTCGTGTGCCGCGGCACCGTGGAGGAGCGCATCCACGAGATGCTGCAAGCGAAGCGCGAGCTGGCGGACGCGGTGCTGGGGGCCGAGGGCGGCGCGGAGGCCCTGATCTCGAACATGTCCAACGACGAGTTGCTGCGATTCGTCGCCCTCGACATGCAGGCCGTAATGGGGGAGTAACCACGCATGAGCTGGTCCCGATTCCCCCGCTACGTTCCCGTCGCCGAGCGCGTGCGCAAGGCCAAGGCCGCCGCCGCGCAGGTCGGCAAGAAGGAGGATCGCCGCGAGCCGGTCGTGGTCGAGGGGACGAAGATCGCCACGACGTTTTGGGGCAAGGGATGGTGCAAGCACCTCGAGTCGTTCAGCGATTACTCCAACCGCCTCCCGCGTGGCCGTTCCTATGCCCGAAACGGGCTGGTGATCGACCTCCGCATCACCCAGGGCCTCGTCGAGGCCCTCGTCCAAGGCTCCAGCCTCTACCGCGTCAAGGTCTCCATCGCCCCGCTACCAAGCCAACGCTGGGCATCGTTCGTCCAGTCCTCCACCGACAAGGTCACGCAGGTCATCGACCTCCTCCAGGGCCAGCTCCCGCCGTCCCTGCTCCAGTCCGTCACAAACCCCGAGTCGGGGCTGTTCCCGCGTCCGGCCGAAATCAAGCTTTCCTGCTCGTGCCCGGACTGGGCCGACATGTGCAAGCACGTGGCGGCGACGTTGTACGGCGTGGGCGCGAGGCTGGATACGCGCCCGGAGTTGTTCTTCACCTTGCGCGGCGTGGACATGAACGACCTCGTCGCAGCCGCCGGCAAGACGGCCGCAGAAGTCCCGGTGGATGCGTCGGCCCCGGGCCTCGGGCACGAGGATTTGTCCGCGTTGTTTGGCGTCGAAATCGAATCCGGATCCTCGGCGACGCCGGATGCCCCTGCGGTCCCAACGACGGCGCAGGCCCCCGCTGCGGCGCGCCCGAGGAAGACGATGCGCACGCCCAAGACAAAGGCTGCGACCAAGAAGCCGGTTCGGACCCGAGGTGGGAAGCCAGCCAAACGCCCTGCCACTCGCACTCGTCCCAAGCCCGGTTGACGGCACACGAACCGCCTCGGCAAGCAGCCTCCCCAGGAGGGTCCAACCCGGCCCGACGCGGGCTCTCGCCGATCCAACGGCCCCCGACGAAGCAAGCCTCCACCCGGGCCAAATCCGAGCCGGAACGTCGGCCGCTTGCCATCCAGGTGGCCATGCCCATGCTTCGCGCCGACATGAGCACGTGTGGCGGCGGCCAAGTCCTCGAAGCATCACCTTCCCCCGTAGCCCTCCAACTGCGGAGGAGGCTTCCGGACTGGCTCAAGGTCCCCCTCCCGGCCAGCAGCGCGTTCACGCGCACGCGGCAACTGCTCGAGGACCTGCAACTCCACACCGTCTGCGAAAGCGCCAAGTGCCCCAACCACTGGGAGTGCTGGTCCCGCGGCACCGCCACCTTCATGATCGCAGGCGATCGCTGCACACGGGCCTGCGGCTTCTGTGCGGTGTCCACGGCAAAGCCCCTCGCCCTCGAAAACGACGAGCCGCGGCGCGTCGCCGAGGCCACCCGTCGCCTGGGACTCAAGCACGTGGTCATCACCGCCGTCGCCCGCGACGACCTGGCCGACGGCGGCGCCGACCACTTCCATCGGACCATCGGCGCCGTCCGTGAATTGAACCCCGGCATCGTGGTCGAGGTCCTCACGCCCGACTTCCTCGACCGCGACGATGCGCTGGATCGCGTCCTCGCGGCAGCGCCCGACATCTTCAACCACAACCTGGAAACCATCCGGCGCCTGACCCCGACCGTGAGGCATCGGGCCACCTACGACCGTTCCCTCGCCGTGCTGCGCAAGGCCAAGGAAAGGGGTGGCACCGGCATGCTGACCAAGTCCGGCATGATGCTCGGGCTGGGAGAGACGCAGCCCGAGGTGATGGAGTCGCTGGGGGACCTTCGCAGGGCACGCGTGGACGTCCTGACGCTGGGCCAGTACCTGCAGCCCACGCTTCGGCACCTGCCGGTGGTCGAGTACGTCGAGCCCGCTCGCTTTGAAGCCTATCGCGAACAGGCGCTGGCCATGGGCTTCCTGCACGTCGCCTCGGGCCCGCTGGTGCGGTCCTCCTACCACGCGGACGAGGTCACCGCCGGGGCTGCCATGACGGGTTCTGCGGCGACGTGACGGCCCCGGCTTGGCCGGGACGATTCAGTTGGGAGGGAAGTGATTGCGAGGCAGATGCTCCGGCAAGCCGAGGAGTAAGCGAGGCGCAGGCCGGTACGAGGCCCGTAACGAACGAAGGACGAAGGATTTTCGGAAGCAGTTCGAGCAAGCACCACCGATCCAACTGCATCGTTCCGGCTTAAAGGGGCCGGCCGAGGACGCCGGGCTTTCCCCGTGGGGGAAGGGGGCCGTTTGCACCGCCCCCTTCCCACGGTGGGCCAATGTCAGTGGACGAAGTTGGGCACATGACGGGTCCGCGGTCCCGTGCTGCCGTTGGCCGGGCCGAAGCTGCGAATCAGTGCTTCGAGGTCCTGCCTGCGCCGGTCCAGGTCGTTGAAGGTGCGGGTGATGGAGGGATCGACGGGATCCTTGATGGTCTTTCCAGACATGAAGCCAGAAAGGGCCGCCGGCTTCCCGAGCGAGCGTGGGAGCGAGTGGCCAACAGGAAAGCCAACGTGGAGGAAGTTAATGGCGGTTTCCGCCCGGTGACATCCGCCGCAGGTGTTGAGCGCGAAGGATTGCCGGGCGTCATTGTTGGCAATCCCGGCGCCGCTCCAAGGGATGTCGAACAACGTGGCGCTGAGGGCGTTGGCCGTGAAGGTGCGCGACTCGAAGTCCGGAAAGTGGGTGCGCTGGAAGGCGCCGGCCAACGACGACGCGGCCTGCATCTCAGCAGGAACCACAAAGGTGCCGTCCAGGAGGGCCTCCTCGTTGTCGTTGATCAGGTCCACCAGGGCGGGCGTGCCGTTCAAGGCGATGAAGTCGGGCGTCTGGGCCATGCCATGCGGCGCCATCCAGCCATTCTGGATGCGAAACTCACGAAGCTCCCACGGCTCCGCCAGCGTCAGCTCGTTGGACCGAAGTTGGTTGATGGCGCTGCCGTTGGGCTTGTGGGGGGCACGGCCGCGATCGGTGAATCGACGGGTGATGGCCTCAAGAGCCGCGTTGTATTGCGGGGTGCCCAGCTGGAATCGCCCGAGGTTGGCCCAAAGGAGGGTCCACTCGGCGAGCTGCGCCATGTTGTTCGCGACGAGCTCGTACTCGAAGATGACCACAAACCCGCCGGGGTTGACGCTGGCGCCCAGCAACGGCGCCAAGGGCTTCCCGTCCGGGCCGAGCAAGCCAAAGACAAACCGCCCCTCGCCCGCCGTCGCGACGGTGGGCGAATCGTGGGCACGGAGATCCATGCGGTTCACGATCGCCAGCAGCTTGAAGGGGGCGATGTCGAGGTTCAGGGACTTTCCTCCGCTCGCCTTGAGCCATGGGTCGATCACCTTGCGGCGGATGTCGGGTCGCGCCCGGGCCACGCTGCCGTGAATCACCTGGTCGGTCTCCCAGGTCTTGAGCCAGCGCATCACGAACTCGGACGGGTCATTGGGACCGGCCATGGCCGTCATCAGGCTCTTGAACGTCCACGCCGCCCGCGCCCCGTTCCGCGGGTTGGTCCGGATCGGGTCCTCGACCACGCGCAAGTCCGTGATCATGAGCTGCGAGTTGATGTTGACGGACTGGGCCTGTGCGGCGGTCCGGGCGACGAGGCCGAGCACGGCTGACGCAGCCAGCAATGATCGGACAAGGGTGAGTTTTCCAAGTTTCAAGTTAGGGGTCCTTTCCGTGTCTCCAGCCAGGGTATGGCCCTAGAAACCACAGCGGGCGAGACTCGGTCAAAAGGTAATTTCACGTATGTCAAATATTTGAAGTAGCTATTGAATGGCTATGGCATGTCACTTCGCAGAACCCATCAGGTTCGGGCCGAGGCGACCATCGAAAGCGATGGATCAGGCTCGGTATCCGGGAAGGGGGCCTTGGGCGGCTTTTCAGGAAGTATTGCGTAAGCAAACCGCCGCCATTCCCGATGACAGGGGTTGTGGCGGGCATGAGGTCCGCTGACAGGAGCGAAACGGCATGGCTGGGGAATGGCAGGATGGAACGGCGGATGGAACGGCGGATGGAGCCCAGGATCGGTCTCGGGAACGATCCCAGGACGTCGTGGGGCAGTGGCTCGACGGGATCCGGCTCGGACGAGCCAAGCATTGCGGTGGCGTCGTGCTGGTGCCGCTGCTGAACGGAAGCAGCGGCGTCGATGCCTTGGGAAAAACCCGGGGCGGGACGGGCTACCGGACCATGCCGGAGGCCATGGCGCGGGGCGACCTGCTCGTCACGGAGGTGTCGTCCATCGGCATGCCGGGCGAGGTGCTCGCGTGGAATCGGGGCGACGTCCCCGTCTTGATGCTGGAAGGGGAGGAATGGTCCGGTGCCAGGCAGAATCGCGTCTTGATGGCGTCGGTGCTGCTCCGGCCGGGTCCACCGCGGCACCTGCCCGTGGCGTGCAGTGAACCCGGTCGGTGGAACTATCCCGGCAAGGGGGCGGGCCCTGCCATGGGGGAGTCCGGTTCATGCCTACCCTCCGGCATGAGGGCGGCGGCCCGAATGGCCCGGACCCTTTCTGGGGAATGGACCAGCGAGGCCGCAAAGGCCGTGGGAGAGGTCGTTCGGCAGGGCCTATTGGGATGGCGAAACCAGGCCGGCGGCGGCGAAACGCTATCGGACTGGCAGGACCGGGATGTCCGACGCTGGGAGGGCTTGGAGGAGGTGTTCCGCTGGGTGCCGGGCCAGGTGGGTTGGATGGCCCACACCCATGGTGCCTGGCGATCGGTGGAACTCGTGTCACGTCCGGCAGCCTGGAGGCGGTGGCATGACAAATGGCTGCGAGGCGTCCTTTCGGGAACCGAGCCCCGAGGAGCGCACGACAGGCCCGGAGCTGGGTCACCGGACGACGCGGGATGGCGCAAGTCCGCGAGGTTGGCCTTGCTGGAGCTCACCCAAGGCAGCAGGGCCTGTTCGCCGGGGATCGACCTCGGAGAACGGGAAGAGCGGCGGTCGGCCCAGTGGACGGGCACAGCCCTCATTCTCGACGGGGAACTGTTGCACGGGGGCTGGCAACGCATCCCATCGGGCGCACGTCATGACCCCTGCCGGGTTCAACCGGCTCAGGGGATGGGGATGACGTCGATGCCCAGGTAAGGACGGAGGGGCTCGGGCACGAGCACGGAGCCATCGGCTCGTTGGTGCGTTTCGAGAAGGGCCACGAAAAGCCGGGCGAGGGCCGTGCCGGAACCGTTGAGGATGTGCGGGAACCTATTGTCTCCGGATGCGGCATCCTTGAATCGGAGGTTCATGCGGCGGGCCTGGTAATCCTCGCAGTTGGAACAGCTCGACACCTCAAGGAACTGGCCTTGGCCGGGTGCCCAGACCTCGATGTCGTAGGTCTTGGCGGAGGCGAAACCCATGTCGCCGGTGCAAAGATTGATGACGCGATAATGGAGGCCGAGGCGTTGCAGGACGGTCTCGGCGTTGCGAACCATGGCCTCGAGCTCGTCGTACCCGAACTCGGGCGGCACGATCTTGATCAACTCGACCTTGTCGAACTGGTGGACGCGAATCATGCCACGCGTGCCAACACCCGCCGCCCCGGCCTCGGCCCGGAAACACGGGGAATACGCGACGTAACGGACGGGAAGGTCGGCACCCGGGAGGATTTCCTCGCGATGGATGTTGGCGACGGGCGCCTCGGCGGTCGGGAGGAGGTAAAGCTTGCCGAGGGTGGAGGCGTCGAGGCCTTCCTGCACGGCATAGGCTTGGTCGCGGAACTTCGGAAACTGCCCTACGCCCACCATGCAATGCTCGCCGATGATGAAGGGCGGTGCGACCTCCTGATAGCCGTGCTCACGTTGATGAAGGTCGAGGAGGAAGTTGATCAGGGCTCGCTCCAAACGTGCTCCCCATCCGGTGTAGAGGAGGAATCCCGAACCGCTGAGCTTGGCGCCGCGCGCGAAGTCCACGAGGCGGAGCTTCTCGCACAAGGCGACATGGTTGAGGGGTTGGAAGGCAAAGGAGGCGGGGCTGCCCCATCGGCGAACCTCCGGGTTTTCCTCCGCCGTCGCCCCGAGCGCGACGCTGGGGTGGGGAACGTTGGGGATGGTCAGCAGCAGCTCATCCCGACGCATGGCGGCCTCGGCCACCTCATGGTCGAGCGCCGTGATGCGGTCGCCGATGGCACGGACCTCGGCCTTCTTGGCGTCCGCGTCGGCGGACTTCTTTTGGGCCATGAGGGCCCCGATTTCCTTGGAGGCGGCGTTGCGCTGGGCCTTGAGCTTCTCGACCTCCGCCAGCGCACAGCGCCGTCGCTCATCGAGCGCAAGGACCTCGGAGACCTTGGCGTCATCGCCGCCATGCCTTGAGGCGAGGCGTTCGCGCACGAGATCTGGTTTTTCCCGAAGCAACTTGATGTCCAGCATGCCGGCGAGGATGGGAACCGCCGCGTTTGGGGCAATCCGGAACTTGGCTGCGATTTCATCGGGGCGGTCGTCCTGGCTGGACCTTGCTTCCCAAATCGTTCGGCCTTTGCTCGTTATCCCGCGCCTGTGAAACACCGGCGGCACGCCTCATTCATCCCCGTGTTACGGAGGAATCTGCGACGTCAACGCGTCCCCTCCGACCCCATGGCGCGTCCGAGCCCGTTCCGACATGCCACATCATGGGAAGTCGGGCTTTCAAGCGTCCCGCTCCCGCCCATGCTGGACGCATGAAGCACCCATCCAGCACGACAGGCGACGGCCGACTGCGCGTGGCCGCCGCCCAGATGGTTTTTGCGCCGACCATCGAGGGGAACCTCGAGCGCATTGGCCTCGCAACCGGCCGGGCCGCAGGGCTCGGCGCCGACGTCATCTTGTTTCCCGAGTGCGCTACGACGGGGTATGGGATCGACTTTGGGAAGCTGGCGCGGCCCACGGTGGCTAGGGCGCTTCAGGCCGTCTCGGCCATGGCCGCGCGGCATCGAATCCACCTCTTGGTTGGGAGCCCGGTGTACATGGACCGGCGACGCCTCAATGCGCTCCTGTTGTTCAACCGTGCCGGCCGCCTCGTCCATGGCTATGCCAAGTGCCAGCTTACCGACGGTGACCGGCGCTGGTTTTCCCCTGGAAACGCCCTTTCGTTGTTCTCGATCGAAGGCATGGCGGCGACGGCGATCATCTGCCACGAGCGCCGCTACCCCGAGCTGGTGCGACTGCCGGTCATGGCCGGCGCGCAGGTCGTTTTCCATCCGAACGCCGGACTGGATGACCTTGCGGTTTCCAAGGCCAAGCGCGGTGGCCGTGACGGCATTCCCGTGCGGGCCTTTGAAAACGCCGTTTACTACGTGTTCGCCAACTCGGTGGGGCCGCAGGGCGGCGGCAAGTGGTCGGCGGGCGACACGAAGATCGTTGCCCCGGATGGCTCTCTTCTCGGGTTGGCCAACAACCGGGACGCGGCATTGGTCGTTGCCGACCTCGACCCGGGCCTGGCGACGAGGAGATACGCGGCGGAGAGCCTTCAGCACCCCCGATTTCTCGCGCCCTACTGGAGGGCCATGGTGCGGGAGCTTCGACGCCAGGTGGTGATCTCAGACCGCGCCTACCGGGTCCTCATGAAGGAGCCCGCGCCGGGGACATCGTGACGCGGGGCGGCCGCTTGCCGGCTATGCCGATCCATAGGCCTCCATGCCGACGCACGAGCACACGAGGTTGCGGTCGCCATAGACGTTGTCCACGCGGGCGACGGAGGGCCAGAACTTGAACTCCTTCAGGCCCGCGACCGGGAACGCGGCGCGTTCCCGCGTGTAAGGCCGGTCCCATGCGTCGCCGCACACCACGTCGGCCGTGTGGGGGGCGTTCTTGAGGAGGTTGTTGCGGGGGTCCACGCGGCCTTCCTCCACCTCGCGGATCTCCTCGTGGATGGAACGCATCGCCTCGACGAAGCGGTCCAGCTCCGCGAGGGGCTCGGACTCGGTGGGCTCGACCATCAACGTCCCGGCGACGGGCCAGCTCAGCGTGGGCGCATGGAACCCGTAGTCCATGAGGCGCTTCGCCACGTCCTCGGCCGTCACGATCTTGTACGACCTAAGGTCGAGGATGCACTCGTGGGCCACGAGCCCGTTGGCTCCCCGGTACAGCGTCGGGAAGAAGGCCTCCAGCCTGCGGGCGATGTAGTTGGCGCTGAGGATCGCCACCTGCGTCGCCTTGGTCAGTCCCGCGCCACCCATCATGGCAATATACATCCACGAGATCGTGCAGATGCTGGCGGAGCCCCACGGCGCGGCCGAGATGGCCCCGATGGGATCCTCTCCGCCGAGGTTGACCACGGGATGCCCGGGTAGGAACGGGACAAGGTGCTCGGCCACGCCGATGGGCCCCACTCCGGGGCCACCACCGCCGTGCGGGATGCAAAAGGTCTTGTGCAAGTTCAGGTGGCAGACGTCGGCCCCGATGGACCCTGGGGACGTCAGCCCGACCTGCGCGTTGAGGTTTGCACCGTCCATGTACACCTGCCCGCCCGCCTCATGCACGTAGGCGGCGATGTCGCGGATGGAAGCCTCGAACACCCCGTGCGTGCTGGGATACGTGACCATCAGGCATGCGAGATCGGCGCGGTGCGCATCGACCTTCGCCTTCAGGTCCGCCACGTCGATGTTGCCCTGAACGTCGCATGTCACCGGCACCACCTTGAAGCCCGCCATGACAGCCGAGGCGGGGTTGGTCCCGTGCGCGCTGGTCGGGATCAGGCACACGTTTCGGTGGGGTTCGCCGCGGCTCTCGTGGTAGGCGCGGATGACGAGGAGGCCCGCGTACTCGCCTTGGGAGCCCGCATTGGGCTGCAAGGACACGCCGGCAAAGCCGGTGACCTCGCATAGCCATGCCTCCAGCTCGCCAAAGAGCTGCTGGTAGCCCTTTGCTTGGGGCAGCGGCGCGAATGGGTGCAGCTTGCCAAACTCCGGCCAAGTCACCGGGAACATCTCGGCCGTCGAGTTGAGCTTCATGGTGCAACTCCCCAACGGAATCATCGAATGGCACAAGGAAAGGTCCTTGGACTCCAGCCGACGCAGGTACCGCAGCATTTCGGTCTCGCTATGGCTACGGTTGAAGACCGGGTGGGTGAGGAAGGACGACGTGCGTGCCAACGACGGCGGCATGCCCCCGGGCGCGTGGGCCAAGGCGGGATTCCGACGACGGCCAACCGCCCCGAAGATTTCCAGCAACGCAGCGACTTCCCCCTCCGTGCTGACCTCATCCAGCGTGACGCCGACATGGGTGGCGTTGACGGGGCGCAGGTTGATGCGCCGGGCGGACGCGGCCTTCAACACCTCCGCCGCCGTGGCGCCGGCGATCTCGACGGTGAGGGTGTCAAACCACGTGTCGTTCACCACCCGATGCCCTTGCGAGCGCAATCCCTGGGCCAGTTGCGTCGTGAGGCCCAGCACGCGGCGTGCAATGCCACGAAGGCCGTCCGGACCGTGGTAGCACGCGTAGGCCATCGCCATGTTCGCCAGCAGCGCCTGAGCCGTGCAGATGTTCGACGTGGCCTTGTCGCGACGGATGTGTTGCTCGCGGGTCCCCAACGACAAGCGCAACGCCCGCCGCCCGCGCGCATCCTTCGACACCCCGATCAGGCGACCCGGAATCTGCCGCTTGAAGGCGTCGCGCACCGCGAAGTAGGCCGCGTGCGGGCCGCCATACCCCATGGGCACGCCAAAGCGCTGTGCGCTGCCGATGGCCACGTCCGCGCCCCATTCACCCGGGGGCTTCAGCAACGTCAATGCCAGTGGATCCGCCGCCACCGCCACCAACGCCCCCGCCTTGTGAGCCGCCTCGGCAAACCCAGCAAAGTCGCCCACGACGCCACCCGTGCCCGGATAGGACACCAACACGCCGCAGAACCGCGCGTCCGGCACAAACGTCCGCCAGTCGCCCACGACCAACTCGACCCCCAGCGCTCGCGCGCGCGTCCGGACAAGGTCGATGTTTTGAGGGTGACAGTCGTCCGAGACAAAGAACGCATTGCGTCCGCCGCCCTCCCCCTGCTTCACGCGGTGACAGAGCATCATGGCCTCCGCGCACGCGGTCGCCTCGTCCAGCAACGAAGCATTGGCCACGTCGAGGCCCGTCAGGTCGCACACCATCGTTTGGAAGTTGAGCAACCCTTCGAGGCGCCCCTGCGAAATCTCCGACTGGTACGGCGTGTACTGCGTGTACCAGCCCGGGTTCTCCAGGATGTTCCTCTGGATCACAGGGGGCGTGATCGTGTCGTGATAACCCATCCCGATCAGCGACCGAAATACTTGGTTGGATGATGCCACGGATCGAAGCCGGGCCAGCGCCTGGACCTCGCCCAAGGGCTCCGGCAGGGCCAACGCACGTTCCAGCCGGATGGATGCCGGGACGGCGGCGTCGGCCAACGCGTCCAATGATGCGTGCCCGACCTCCGCGAGCATTGCGTGGACATCAGCCTCCGAGGGGCCGATGTGGCGACGCACAAATTGATCTGGGTGCGCGGGGACCGCGCCCTCCATGCGGGATTCTTCAGCAACCATGTTTTGTGGGGGGCCTGCCGACGTCGGCAGGCACGGGCGACGCTATTCCCGTCTCCCATGACGGCAAGCGCCAATCCCTGGGCGTGCCACCCTCATCCAGCACGAGGACCGAATGAGCCACCGTCATCAAGTGCTGACGCCCGTCAGGCCCTCCATCCCCACCCGCTGACGGCCTTCCACGCCCACCTTGCATCGGACGACGTTCGTCGGGAGTCTCGCCCGTGATGCTGGCGCGTTGGATGTTCACCTTGGGCTTCTCCCTCATTGCCTTGTCGGCGGGCCTCGTGCCGTTGGCCGCCGCCGATGCGCCGGGCGAGGAGCTGCCATCGTACGCGAATTGGGTTTCAGCATGCCGTCGATTGCCCACGAACCGACGGTCAGGCGGCAACCCTGCCGCGCCCGCGACGCTGCCCATGCCAAAGTTCGCGGACTTTGGACGAGTCCTGGACGCCTTCTTCCTGGCGAGCCGCACGGGGGCGCTGGCCAATGGAACCCTTTGGGTGGGGGAAGGACGTTCGACACCCGAATTCCTCGACCCCGCGACGATGTACTACGTCGCGCCGGGAGCGCCCGCGATGACCTTCGTGCGCCCATTCCTGAACGGCCCGGCTCCGTCGTCGGCCTCCGGCGGCCCGGCGGCCTTCCGACCGTTCGTGCAACGCACCCGCCTGCCGGAGGATGCCGAGGTGTTCGTCCACGCGGACTATCACGGCGACGTGCATTCGTTGGTAGGGGCCTTGGAATGGCTGAACGCCAATGGCCGGATGAGGGGCTTCGAGATCGCCAAGCCCGGCTTTGCCATGGTCTTCCTCGGCGACTACGCCGATCGCGGCCGCCATGGCATCGAGGTGCTGGCCACGTTGATGCGGCTCAAGCTCGCCAACCCGGATCGAGTCTTCCTCTGCCGCGGCAACCACGAGGAGGCCGCCATCGCGGCGCGCTACGGACTCCTCGCCGAGGGCCGCATCAAGTACGGCGACGCGTTTGACGTCCCCAAGGTCCTGCGCCTCTTCGACTACCTGCCCGTCGCCATCTGGGTGGGCACAGCCGGTCAATTTGTGCAATGCCACCACGGCGGGATGGAGCCGGGCTTCGACCCGCGAGCCCTCCTCGACGCGAGCCCCGCCAACGCATTCCAGTTCGTGGGAACCCTGGCTCAGGCGTCGTTCCTGAAATCCAACCCCGGATGCCTCGCCAACGACCCCGCCGCCCGCGCCCTCATGGGCAAGTCAGCCCGCGACTTCGTCCCCGTCGATCCCATCCATCCGGCCACGCTCGGCTTCATGTGGAACGACTTTACCATCGCGCCGGACGAGCCCGGCTTCGGCGTCGATCCCGGCCGGGCGTTCGTTTACGGGCGCGAGGCGACCCGCTTCCTCCTCGCGAGCGCGCGCACGGCCTCGAACGCCATCCACACCGTCTTTCGCGGTCACCAGCAAGCCTCCGTCCCGAACCCAATGATGCGGCGGCTCGTCGCATCCCGGGGTGTCTTTCGTCATTGGCAGGACGGGGATTCGGTGGAGCGGCTCGACACCCCGATGGCTGCCATCGATTCCTGGATCGAGAAGTCCGGGGAACGTCGCGTGCCCGCTGCCTCCGTGTGGACGTTTAACATCGCCCCCGACACCGCTTACGGAGTGGCCAACAGTTTCGACTTCGATGCGTTTGGGCTCCTCCAGTTGGCGCGTTCACCCGCCGACTGGAGACTCCGGATCATCAACCTGAGGCCGGATGGAACCCAAGCCGGGGGCGGGCCGAACGACGGGCGATGACCGAGACAACCCCCTCGGACAGGCGGGGGGAGGGCCGGGGCGCATCACTCGACCACAAGGACCGGTGGCCCCAACACGTCACGGCGTGGCTCCACTCCAAGGCCAGGGGCCGCCGAGGCCCGCATGAAGCCATCCACGCGCCGGGGCGCACCCTCGGCGATGGAAACGGTGACGTAGCTGTTGAAGTCCGTGCTGGTGAACCGAAGCGGCTCGGGCGTGCTATGGGCGACGTGGGCGATGGCGGCGGTCACGATGTCGCCACCCCACGAGTCCTCGAGCGTCATGGCAATTCCCATGCTGGCGCACAAGTCGCGCGCCTGCCGCGTGCGGGTGATGCCACCCAGCTTGCTGATCTTGAGGTTCACCACGTCCATGGCGAGGTCTGATCGCGCCCGCAGGAGCACGTCCAGGCCATCGATGTTCTCGTCGAGCACGAAGGGCAGCCCGCATGCCCGTCGCACGGCCAGGCATTCCTCGTAGGTCAGGCATGGTTGCTCGATGTACACGTCCAGGTCCCGGACGGCCCGCGCCACGCGCACCGCCTCGTGCTGCGTCCAGCCCGTGTTGGCATCCGCCACCAAACGGTCGCCCGGACGCAGGACGCCACGGACGGCCCGGATGCGCTCGATGTCCGTGTCGGGGTCACCGCCGACCTTGAGCTGGAACCGCGAGTACCCCTCGGCGCGATACTGGGCGACGCGACGTGCCATGGCGTCGGGATCTTCCTGCGAGATCGCGCGGTACAGGCGGACGGACTCGCCAAAGCGACCGCCCAGCAGGGTGCACACGGGCAGCCCCGACACCTTGCCCAGCACGTCCCAGCACGCCATGTCGATGCCGGACTTCACATGGGGATGCCCTTTCAAGCACGCGTCCATCTGCGTGTTCAGGACGCCGAGTTGGGTGGGATCGAACCCAAGGAGGCGCGGGCCGAGCTCCCGGATGCCGGACCTCACGCCCTCCGCGTAAGCTGGAAGGTAAAAGGGCCCCAGGGGACAAACCTCACCCCATCCCACCACGCCGGAGTCGGTCTCCACGCACACCACCGTGCTGTCGAAGACGGTGACGGACTTGCCGCCGGACCACTTGTAGGTCGTCTCGTGCAAGGGCAGATCCACCCGATGCGCCAGGATGCGTGTGATCTTCATGTGCGATGCGGCGATGTTGCAGCGCCGTGGGCATGGGAGGAACCGCGAAGCCCGTGGAGGGCGAAAATTTGGGTCGCATGCGCCCGGGGAACACGATTGACGAAGGGGGGGCGATTGATAGTCTCCGCCGCTCCGCGAGTGTCGCGGACCCCATTTTTGTATGAAGCGCCAGTATCAGCCCTCGAAGATTCGTCGCGTCCGCCAGCATGGTTTTCGCTCCCGGATGGCGACCAAGAGCGGACGCGGCATTATCAACAACCGCCGCCGCGTCGGCCGCAAGCGCCTGACGCCGGTTTGATTTCACCCAGCACGCTCCGGATGACTCCGGACCCCGCATCGGGGCGGCCCGGCCCACGCGGGCACGGGCTGCCCAAGACGTCCCGGCTGGTACATCGGCGGGATTTTCTTCGCGTGCGCGACGAGGGTCGCAGGCTGGCATCCGGCTCGGTGGTGGTGAACTGGCTCGACCGGGAGGATCTTCCGCGCGGCGCACGTCTCCCATTGCTGGGCGTGATTACCACCAAGGCCTTGGGGTCCGCCGTCGTACGCAACCGCGCCCGGCGAAGGATGCGAGAGGCCTTCCGGATGCTTCGCCCCTCGATGTCCCGACCGGCTTGGGTCGTGTTGATCGCACGCCATTCGATGAAGGACGCCGACGCCCCCCGGGTGGCACGGGATCTGGCTGCGGGACTTCGCAAGGCCCGGTTGCTCCCGGGATAAGGGTCCCCTCACATGGGCAACCTCCAGGCATCGATGCTTTTCCTGCTGCGGGCATACCAATGGACCGTGTCGCCCGCCAAGAACGCGCTGCTGGGCGGGCCTTGCTGCCGGTTTACCCCCACCTGTTCCCAATACGCCATCGAGGCCATCGGACGGCACGGAGCCGCCCATGGGGCATCGTTGGCCATGCGACGCGTCTGCCGGTGCCATCCCTGGGCGTCCGGCGGGCATGATCCCGTTCCCGAGGCCATCCACGGCTAACCTCCTCCTCAATCCTTTTTCTCATCATGGACCGCAAGGGCATCGTCATCCTGGTTCTCGCCTTCGGCTTGTTGCTTGGCCTGCAGCCCCTCGCACGCTGGCTCTTCCCATCCTCGCAACGCCCCGTGGCGACCGGGACCAACGCCCCGGCCGTCGCGGGCTCGACCAACACGGCCACCACCAGCCCAACGCCCCCGTCCTTGCAAGGCGTGCAACCGCTGCCAGCCGCCACGCAGCCCAAGCCAGCCGGACCCGAGTCAACCCTCGCCCTCACCAACGGCTCCGCCCGATGGGTGTTCACGTCGCACGGTGGCGGCATCAAGCGGGTCGAGCTGCCAGGCCATGCGTCGTTGACGGGTCGCCACGCCAAGGGACGGTCCAACGGACCGGTCATCCTGAACCACGACGCGATGACGCCGGTGCTGGGTTGGATCGGTGCGGCGGCGGTCGAGGGCGACGCCTCGTACTCGCTGCGACCGATCGAGCGCGGCGTGCGCGCCGAGAAAAGCGTGGGCAACGGGCTGTTCCTCGTGCGCGAGTACCGTCTCACCACCAACGACCACCTCCTCCACGCCGTCGTCCGCATCGAGAACCGCACGGCCGGCGTCTTGGCATTGCCGGACATCGAATGGTCCACGGGCGCGGCCACGCCGATGAACCGCCTCGACAAGGGCGAGATGCTGGCGGTGGACTACTTCAACGGCAGCAAGGCCGTCCAGACCCTTGGCTGGGTCTCCACGCCCGGGTTGTTCTGCATGATGAGCAACCCCCGGGAGGAGTACCGGCAGGCCGAGGAGCCCGTTGTCTGGGCGTCGGTCCAGAACCAGTTCTTCACCCTCATCACGCTTCCCGACCGGCCGGCCAAGTCCTTTGCCGCGCGGCGCATCGCGCTCCCTACGCCCACCCCGGCCGACTTGGCGGCGGACCCGGAGCAGATGCGCTCCCCCGCCGCCGTCGCCACCCACGTGCAGTTCGGCGCGTCCAACCTCGAGCCTGGCAAGACGCTCGAGCACCGCTTCACGATCTATGCGGGACCGAAGGAGTACTTCGTCTTGTCGAGGCTTCAGCCGGCGTTCGACCAAACCCTGGGCTACGGCTTCTTCGGGTTCTTCGCGAAGCCATTGCTCCTGGGCATGAACTTCCTGCACTCGGTGCTCCGCGTGCCCTATGGGTGGTGCATCGTGGTCATCACGTTGTTGATCAAGGCAGCGTTTTGGCCCCTGACCGCCGTGAGCACGCGCTCGATGAAGCGCATGGCGGAGCTGGGGCCGCAGCTCCAGGCCATCCGTGACAAGTACAAGGACGACCCGCGTAAGCTGAACGAGAAGACGATGCAGTTCATGCGCCAGAGCGGGTACAACCCCGTCTCCGGATGCCTGCCCGTCGTCGTCCAGATCCCCGTGTTCTTCGGCTTCTTCACCATGCTTCGGTCCGCCATCGAGCTGCGCGGGGCGTCGTTCTTCTGGTGCCCGGACCTTTCTGCGGCGGACACCCTCTTTGTGATCCCGGGCCTTGGGTTCATCCCGTTGCTGGGCGTGCCCGGCCTTGGGCTTCCCCTGAACCTGATGCCGTTGTTCTACGTGGGCACCGCCCTCTGGCAGACCCACCTCACGCCGCCGTCGCCCCAGATGGACCCCGTCCAGCAGCGACTCATGCGCTGGATGCCCCTCATGTTCCTCGCCCTGTTCTACAACTACTCCGCGGGCCTCACCCTTTACTGGACCGTCCAGAACTTGCTAAGCATCCTGCAAACGAAGCTCACCAAGTCCAACGTCCCCGCGACGTCCACGCCCGCCGCGCCGCGGCAGGGCCGACGCCACTGAACGGATCGAAACAGCGCGCCACGACGCATCCAGCCAAACAACGCCACGCCATCCCAGGGCGCCCCTCTCCATGAACCCCGAAGCAAACCCCCACGTGCTCCCCCCGAAGGAGATGCTCCTCGAGATGCTCCAACGCCTCGGCTTCAACGACGCCGAGGTCGAGGAGATCGACTTCGAGGGCCAGCTCATGCTCGACATCAAGACGGACGACCCAGGCCGCCTCATCGGCAGGCAAGGTGCAACGCTTGGCGACCTGCAATACCTCCTCAATCGCATCGTCCATCGCGGCGACGACTCCACGCCCCGCATCGTCCTCGACGTCGGGGGCTATCGACGCCAAGCCCGCGAGCAGCTCGTCAAGCGCGCCCGCGAGGGCGCCGAGAAGGTCCGGCGCTGGGGCGATGTCATCGAGCTCGAGCCCATGAACGCCTACGACCGCCGCATCGTCCACCAAGCCCTCAAGGATGATCCCGACATCGAGACCCATTCCGTCGAGGTCGAGGGATCCGACAAGAAGGTCATCCTCCTTCGCCCGCGTCGCCAACCGGCGGCCTCCTAGCCCACGCCCGCCGTGGCTTTCGAGTTCAAGACGTCCCGCCTCGTCGAGTTCAACGAGACCGACATGGCCGGGATCGTCCATTTCACCCAGTTCTTCCGTTACATGGAGTCGGTGGAGCATGCGTTCCTGCGCTCCATCGGCCACTCCGTCGTCATGCCCGGGGCTCATCCACCCATCGGTTTCCCACGAGTCCACGCCTCCTGCGACTATCGCCGCCCGCTTCGCTTCGAGGACCTCGTCGAACTCCACCTGCTCGTCGCCGAAAAGCGCACGCGGTCCATCGCCTACCAAGTCCGCATGACCCGGCTCCAGCCCGGCCCCCGCGAGGAGGTCGCCGTGGGGCGGCTCGTGGTGGCCTGCGTGGCCAAGCTTCCCGACGGCCAACTTACCGCCGTGCCGCTGCCCGATTCGCTCGCCAGCGTCATCGAGCCCGCCCCCGCCCATCTGCTCGCGCACGACCACTTCCATCCACGCGCGAGCCAGCACGACCGATCCAACTGAATCGTTCCGGCTCGTGTCGTGTCTCACAAATGGCTGGTGTTTCGCCGCGAGGGATTTTCGTGTCCAACGAGGCGCGAGTGACGAGCAGACCCGCGGAGGTCTGTGAGGAGCGAGCAACGACGTGGGACGCGAAAAGCGCCGCGGCCCTTCGTTGTTCGTCCGTCACAGACCGCTGCGGGTAGGCTCCGTCCTCACGCCTTACCCCGGGGCATTCTTGGAGCAACCAAACACCAGCGATTTGTGAGACACGACACTAGGCCGGCGATGGCTGGGCCGACCCGAAACCCGGCAGCTTGGGAGGCACTGGCTTCACGACCTCGGGCAATGGGGTGGCGGCTTGGGCACCACTGGGTGGATCGACCTTGGGCGGCTCGCTGGCCGGCGGCGTCAGCCTGCCGGTCCGGACGATTTCATCGACTTGGGCTCCATCCAGGGTCTCATGCTCAAGAAGCGCGTTGGCAATCGCATCGAGCTTGTCGCGGTGATCCGTGATCAGGCGGGTCGCGCGTTCATATCCTTCGTCGATGATGCGCTTGACCTCCGCATCAATGGCCTGGGCGGTGGCCTCGGAATAATCCTTGGAGCGAATCATGTCGCGTCCCAGGAACACGTACTCCTGCGAGTCCCCGTACTGGATCATGCCCAGGCGATCGGACATGCCGTAGTGCATGACCATGGCGCGAGCCATGGAGGTGGCCTGCTGGATGTCGCCGCCGGCGCCGGTGGAGATGTCCTGGGTCACCAACTCCTCGGCAATGCGACCCGCCATGGTCATCGCCACGAGGTCGAGCAGCTCCTTGCGGGTGCGATTCAGAAGGTCGTTCTTGGGCAGGTACATCGTCGATCCCAGCGACTGGCCGCGTGGAATGATGGTGACCTTGTGGAGCGGATGCGTGTGTTCGAGGAGGACGTTGACGAGGGCATGGCCCGCCTCGTGCCATGCGGTGCCGCGCTTTTCCTTCTCCGTCATGGCGAGGCTTCGACGCTCGCGGCCCCAACGGACCTTGTCGCGGGCCTCCTCCAGCTCGGCCATCCCGACGGCCTTCTTGCCGGTGCGGGCGGCGAGGAGGGCCGCCTCGTTGAGAAGGTTGGCCAGCTCGGCGCCGGAGAACCCAGGGGTGCCACGCGCGATGATCGACAGGTCCACGGAGCCATCGAGCTTCACGTTCTTGGCATGGACCTTGAGGATGCCTTCGCGCCCACGGACATCGGGAAGGCTGACGGTCACCTGGCGGTCGAACCGGCCCGGACGCAACAGAGCGGGGTCGAGGACGTCGGCGCGGTTGGTGGCGGCGATGATGATGATGCCCTCGGTGGTGTCGAAGCCGTCCATCTCGACGAGCAAGGCATTGAGCGTCTGCTCGCGCTCGTCATTGCCGCCGCCGAGGCCGTGGCCGCGGCTGCGCCCGACGGCGTCGATCTCGTCGATGAAGATGAGGCACGGGGTGTTCTTGCGGGCCTGCTCGAACATGTCGCGCACGCGGGAGGCTCCCACGCCCACGAACATCTCGACGAAGTCCGACCCGCTGATGCTGAAGAACGAGGCGTCGGCCTCGCCGGCGATCGCCTTCGCCAGCAAGGTCTTGCCGGTGCCGGGCGGGCCCACCATCAGGATGCCCTTCGGGATGCGGCCGCCGAGCTTCTGGAACTTCCGGGGATCCTTCAGGAACTCCACCAACTCACCCACCTCCTCCTTGGCCTCATCCACGCCGGCCACGTCCTTGAACGTCACCTTGTTGCGCTCCTTGGTGAGAAGGCGCGCCTTGGATTTGCCGAAGGAAAGGGCGCCACGTCCGGCGTTGCGAATCTGGCGGATGAACAGGAACCAAATGAGGAAGCCGATGACCACGATGGGCAGCACCTGGCCGAGGAGGGACACCCACAACGAGTTGCTCGTGGACGTGCGGAAGGCGCCGCTGTTGAGGAGGATGGCCTTGCTCGCCTCGTCGAACTCGGTGCGGATGATGAAGTGCACCAAGTTCGTCTTGCCGTTCTCGACCTTGCGATAACGCCCCGTGACCTCGCGCAGGGGATAATGCTCCGGGGCGTAGCTGATCACGCCCGCCTCCACCTCGCCCTTGCGCGCCATGTCCATGAGGCGCGGGAACGTGATTTCCTCCGCTCGCGGCATGCGTGCCCGGGTGGCCATGACCATGATCGGGACCATGGCCGTGAGGACCACAAGAAGGATCCATGTGCGCACCGGCATGCGCGGATCACCACTTCGCCTGTCACCGGAGGGTTGGGAGTCGTCTGACATCGCTCGTTGGGGACATTACCACTCTTGGTTACTGCGTGCAATCACGCGGACGCTCCGATGAACGAAGGGATTCAAGCGGCGATGCGCGCGGGCCGGTCGTGCTGGCCGGCTCCCCAGGTTCAAGGGCCTCGTCCCTCGCGCGTGACCCGGCGCCGGCGAGAGGACTCGCCCACACCGTGCGGGGTGCTGCAAGCCTGCGCGTCCAAGCCTCTTTGGCAACGGGCAACCCCGGCGACGAAGTGCCTGCCACGGAACCGACGCTGCCCTAGACAAAGTCATGCTCCTCGTCGCGCACCACCAATACGGGACAGGGGGCGTGCCTCACGATCTTCTCCGCAACACTCCCCAGCAACGCATGCTTCAATCCCGTGTAGCCATGCGTGGACACCACGATCAGGTCGGCGCCCGAGGCCTTTGCCTCCTCGACGACGCCCTGCCATGGGCGCCCCACGAACACCTTGGCGGCCACCGCGATCCCGCCGCCCACGCCCTTGGCGATCGCGTCCAACTGCCTTTGCAACTCCCTCATGCGCGCCTCCTCCACGTCGGGCGGCAGCAGGGGCACGACCGCGAAGTCCGGCGGGTAGGTCATCGGCTCCACCACGTGCACGAGCACGATGGCGGCCGCGAACTGCTCGGCGAACATGCGCGCGTAATGGACCGCCTTGCGCGACGGCTGCGAGAAATCCACCGGCACCAGGATTTTCCTGAGCCCGATGCGCCGGGGCGTCATGGCGGTGGCCGGGACCGTGGCATGGCCATGGCCATCCTTGCCCGTGACCACGATCTTGGCCTCCGAAGGCCGCGGTGTTCCGTGCTGCGATGTGTTCATTCGGTTGTTCCTTCCTTGTTGCGTGCGCTTGCCGATCAAATCCAGGCCGTCTCAGCTCACATGCCGGACGGAGTTGAAGCCGCCGAATGGATTGGGGGTCTTCTCGTCGCAAGCCGGGTCCTCGACCCAGCGCCCGTCGGCAATCACGCGGTACTCGTAGCGTCCGGGGGCCAGCAACAGCTCCTTTTCCCAGCGCCCGGGGCCTGTGTTGACCATGGGCAGGGTCGAGGGCTGCCAATCGTTGAAGTTCCCGGCGAGATGCACCTCGCGCGCCCCGCCCAGGTGCACGTCAAACAACACCCTCTTGGCACCCCCAAGGACATCCTGCCGCCCGCTACCCATGCCCAAGCCCGTGCCATTGCCCGTCTGCCTTCGCGTTCTCATGTGGTTCCGGACAGCGTTTCCCCGTCCTTTATCAAACATCCCCGGATCCACGTGGCCCACCACACCTCCGTTGCCCTTGCCTCCACCAAAAAAAACAATGCGTGCAGGCCGACGGGCCAATCGTCCCTCCATGGAGGAGGCCCTAGCCGGAACGATTCAGTTGGGTCGGTCGTGCTTGCTCGATCTGCTTGCGCAACTCCTTCGTCGCTCACTCGTTACGGGCCTCGAACTGGCCCGCGCCTCGCTCACTCCTCGGCTTGCGCAAGCATCTGCTTCGCAATCACTTCCCTCCCAACTGAATCGTCCCGGCTAGTCCGCCTCCAGCGTGAACAACCGGCGCGGCGCGTCCCGACGCAGCTCCACGTGGCCGTCGGCAAACCCCAGGTTCGCCCGAAACTTCCCCTTCTTCGCCATGCCAGCCACGCCACGATCCGTCTCCGAGCTGCGCTCGTTGCCGCCGCTGTGACGGAAACAGACGTTCGCGCCGCCCGACCCATCTGGATAAAGGCAGGCGTCCCACCCATCGGTGTCCCCATAGAGGACCGTGCCCACGGGGTCCGCCACGTTGCGCGAGCCCACGTCCCTCTGGCCGTTGTTGATGAAGCCGTTTTGGGCGTAGGCCAGGTAGCCCCAGAAGCCGCCCGTCACAATGGCCCCGCCCGCCTTCTGGTCCTTGCGTTGCATCGACGACGGGCAGACGAAGATCCCCTGCCCGGCCGTCTTGGCCGTCCGGCCCACGTAGGGTTGCAATTGCCGGTACCAAATGGGCGGCACCGTCGTTGTCAGCCAGTCCGCCAGCGGCCAGCCGATGGGGTACGTGCGGTGCTCCTCGTCGTACATCATCGCCGCCATCGTCAGTTGCCGGAGGTTGCTTTGGCAGGCGGCCGACCGGGCCTTGTCACGCGCCTTGCCCAGGACGGGCAGCAACATGCCCGCCAGGATGGCGATGATGGCCACCACCACCAGCAGCTCGATCAAGGTGAACCCACCGCCCACCCGCCTCCGGCGTCCCTCGTCCATGGGCCCATTCGCACCACGAATCCCGCCCCGGGTCAACGCTCGCCCAGCACGCGCGTCCATGTCGTCGGTCCGGCCGCGGCCCAGAACGTCGGCTCACAGCCGGCCTTCGCGCTCGCCGGGGCGGCTGGCGTGGGCATAGTCGCCGCCATGTTCTTGGCGTCGCTGCTTGGGGGCCTGTTGGACCCGGAATTCCTCCTGGGAAGCCCGGTGGCGTTGCTGATGTTTGGGTTCTCGGCCTGGATGTTCGTGGACGCGCTCCGGCGCCACGAGTGGATCTGGGCGGTGTGCATCGCCGTGTTCACGGTGTTCTCGGCGATGATGTACTACTTCCTCGTTTACCGGCAGCTCGGCCGGGCGGGGGGAGGTCGGGGGTTGTCCGGCTTCGAGCTGCCCGGCGCGCGTCAAAGGGCCCGCATGCGCGAGATCCGGGCGCGGATCCATGACCTGGACCACGCGCGCGACCACCTCGACCTGGCGGACCTGTTGTTCGCGCGCGGCAAATACCAGGAGGCGGAGGCGAGTTATCGTGCCTCGTTGGCACGGGACCCGGACGACCCGGACGCATTGGCCCACCTCGGGCAATGCCTCATGCGGCTCGGTCGGCCTGCGGAGGCGCGACCCTTGCTCGAGGCGGTCCTCGCCCAGGACGCCAAGCATGACTACGGCCACACGCGCATGGCGTTGGCGGAAGCCTTGACCGCGTTGGGGGACGCCACGGCTTCCTTGGCGCATTGGGAGGAAGTCAACCGTCACCACGGCTACCCGCGCGCCCGCGTCCAGCACGCCGAGCTTCTCATCGCCCAGGGACGAGGCGCGGAGGCCATGGCGCTGGCGCGCGAGGCGGTGTCGGATGACGAGCATGCCCCGCGCTTCCAACGCCAACGTGACAAGGCATGGATCCGAAGGGCGCGGCGAATCGTCTCGATGGGCGACGGCAAGGCCTGAGCCTTAGCGATGCAGTTGGATCGGTCGCACCGGGTGGGGTTCCCCCCGCCGGCGGATCAACGGTCCGTCGCATCGAACGTCGCGACGAGCAGGCGATGGTCCGAGGCCAGCCCCCAGTTGGGCGTCGTATGGATATGGGTCTCCTCCCGACGCCATTCCCGGGCCAGGCCTCGGCTCACGAGGATGTAGTCAATCCGGGCATAGGCGTCCTCGCGGGCGAAATGGTGCGTCCACGTGATGGTCCTCTTGGCCGGGAGCGAGGCGTCGCGTGTCAGGCCGGGCTCGGCGGGGCGGGTGTCGATCAGGGCCATGTTCCCGCGTCCAACGAGGGCCCGCAGCGCACGGCTGTCCGGCGTGTCGTTGAAGTCGCCGCACACGACCAGGTTGGCGTCGCGCTCGGCCGCGAGGATGGCATCGGCCTTCTCACGCAGCAGGATGGCCTCTTGCTCGCGCATCTCCGCCTCGGCGGCGAGCCCGACGGCGCGCTTGGACTTCAAGTGGGCGGCGACGAGGACCACGCGATGACCCGGTGCGGGCGAGAAGGAAACCTCGGCGAAGCCGCGGCTGGCCTTGATGCGACGTTCGTCCAGCAGGAACGACTCATTGGTGTGGGGCCGACGATGCAAGAACGGGAAGCGAGAGAGGACGGCGACGCAGATGTTGGTGTCATGGCCACGGACAATCTCCGCATGCGGCAGGTTCAAGCCCTGGATGGCGAGCCGACGTTGAAGGTCGGCAAGGGCCTCGGGATCCCCGATTTCCTGGAGGGCCACGACGTCCGGGCGCGCCTCGGAGAGCAGCCGCGCAACCTGGTCCCGGCTGGCCTCGGGCTTGGGTTTCCGGCCGGGCGCGGGCCGGACGAGGTAGTTTTCGACGTTGAAGGTGGCGATCCGAAAGGAGGGCTGGGACGTGCTCGTGCCGGAGACCGCGATGCTCGATGCAGGCGTGCGCAAGGCGACGAAGCCGAGGAGGAACGCGAGGATCGTGGCGTGGAACGACTTGCTGGCGAGGATGGGATGGGCGGCCATCCGGCCAACGTCCGCGTCGAACGGTGACGTTTCAAGCAGGCGGGAACAAAGCCGTTGGTGGACCCATCGATGGGTGATACGGTCGCCTATGACGAGTCAAGCGACGGGCGCGCGGACATTGGCTAGGGGAGCCGAGACCGGCCGCGTTACAGGGCAGGTTGGAGCCATCATGAAACCGCTGAGCGACAAGCAAAACGAGCCGGACATCCGGGGTCTCCGCATCGACAAGGTGGGCGTCCGAGGCCTTCGCGTGCCCTTGCAAGTGCGCGACAAGGCCCACGAGGCGCCCCAAAACACCGTCGCAACCGTGGGCCTGTTCGTGGACCTGCCCAAGGAGTTCAAGGGGACGCACATGAGCCGCTTCGTGGAGGTGCTCAACCAGCATGGCGGCGTGGTGCACGTGGAGAACATCCCGGACATGCTCCGGGCGATGCAAGCGCGCCTCAACGCCGCCAGCGCGCATGTCGAGATGGAGTTCCCGTTCTTCCTCGTGAAGAAGGCCCCCGTCTCGGGCAAGGAGGGCGTGCTGGACTACACGGTGCGATTCGACGCCGCCCTGCACGGCAGCGATCTCGACTTCGTCCTCACCGTGAAGGCCTTGGTCACCACCTTGTGCCCCTGCTCCAAGGCCATCTCGAAATACGGCGCCCACAACCAACGCGGCGAGGTCACCGTGCAGGTTCGCACCACCCAGGTCGTCTGGATCGAGGACTTGATCGCCTTGGTCGAGGCGTCCGCCAGCAGCGAGATGTACTCGTTGCTGAAGCGCGAGGACGAGAAGGCCGTCACCGAGCGCGCCTACGAGAACCCCGTGTTCGTCGAGGATCTCGTCCGCAACGTCGCCCTCCGCCTCAACGCACATCCCGACGTCGCGTGGTACAAGGTGGAGGCCGAGAACTACGAGAGCATCCACAACCACAACGCCTACGCATGCATCGAGAAAGGCTGACGCCCTCGATGACGTTCCGCGGTCGCGGGACAACGGGCGAGAAACCCATCCCTTACCTCGCACCTGCGGAGCCATAGCGGCCGATCCATCCGCGCCCTTCCTGCCGGGTCCCGCACGCCCGCCTTTGCGCTTCCACCCGCAAGGCCGCATGGCCAGCCTTGTGACGTGAACGACGCGGCGACACGCGAGCTGCTGGACCTGCTGGTCGGCCACCTCGAGGGCCTTCGCGACGACGGGGCAAGATGGGTTGCCGCGTCGCCTGCGTTGCTGGCGGACGCCCTCGGGCCCCTTTCACGCCCACGCCCAAGCCGCGTCGAGGCCCCTCCTGCATCCCTCGCTTCATCCCGCGGGCGAGGGTCGGAGCCCGCCTCAACTTCCCACTCGGCCGCTCCAGGCGCCGGCCTGCGCGCCCCTTCCGCCATCCTGCCACCCCCACGCCCGGAGCTTGGGGGTGCGCCGCTGGACCGGGCCGGCAAGATTGCGGCGCTTGCAGCCCTGGAAGCCAAGGCCCAAGCCTGCACCCAATGCGCGGCCATCGCACGATCTCGCAAGTCGGTCGTCTTCGGCGTGGGCGACCCGGATGCCGCGTTGATGTTGATTGGCGAGGCGCCCGGCCGGGACGAGGACCAGGTCGGCGAGCCGTTCGTGGGCGCCGCCGGGCAATTGCTCTCCAAGATCCTCGTCGCCATGGGCCTTGGGCGCGAACGCGTGTACATCGCCAACGTCTTGAAGTGCCGCCCGGACACCCCGGGCGAGGCCTACGGCAATCGCAAGCCCACGGCAGACGAGATGGCGACCTGCATCCCGTTCTTGTTCGAGCAGGTGCGCATCGTGAGGCCGAGGGTCATCGTGGCCTTGGGCGGCACGGCATTGGAGGGGTTGCTCGGGCAGCAAAAACTCTCGGTCACCCGCATGCGCGGCCGATGGGTTGACTTCGCGGGCGTGCCCTTGATGCCGACCTACCACCCTTCGTACCTGCTTCGGCAGGACACGCTGGCGACCAAGCGCGAGGTGTGGGAGGACATGCTCGCCGTGATGGAGAAGCTCGGCCTTCCCATCAGCGCCAAGCAACGCGGCTACTTCACCAAGGCCTGACGCGCCGACGGCAATGGTGAGGGTGGATGCCTCGGTACCGGTTCAGTGGGGAAGGTCACGCCCGCACCCGCCCGCGGGCAGCCAAGGCGTCGCAGCGTGCCGCAAGGACGAAGTCGCGCTCGCTGAGTCCGCCCTCGTCATGGGTCGTTAGAGACAACCGAACTCGATTCCAACGAATGTCGATGTCGGGATGGTGGCAGGCTTCCTCGGCGGCGCGGGCGACGCGTACGACGAAGCGAACCGCAGATGGAAAGTCCGGGAACGCAAACTCGCGCTCAATGCGGTCCTTCTTGCGCGTCCACGCAGGGACGGCGGCCATGGAATGTCGGACTTCGGCGGCGCTCAAGCTTGCCATGACGAGACAGTAACCATGGCCGGGGGGTCGTCACGGAGCGGAATCCTCGGGACGCGCCGGACGTTCGTATCCAGGCCCAGCTACCCCCGCACGTGCGGCAACAGCGGGTGTGGGGTACCCTCCATCCATGCGCGTCATGGTCGTGGGTGGAAGCGGCTTCGTGGGCCGGGCGGTCGTTTCGGAATTGCTGGCCAGGGGCCATGCGGTGCGCGTGTTGACGCGGGGAACCCGCCCTCGGGTGAACGGCGTCGAATGGGTCACGGGCGGGGTCGAGGATGGACCCTTGCTGGAACGTGCGTGCGCAGGCTGCGACGCCGTCCTCTACCTCGCCGGCATCATCGCGGAGGTTCGCGACCAAACGTATGACCGCGTCCACCGGGAGGGGACGGTTCGCGTCCTCGCGGCGGCACGCGCGACGGGCGTCCGGCAATGGATCCACATGAGCGCCTTGGGCACGCGCGCCGATGCGCCGTCTCGATACCATGCCACCAAGTGGGCCGGCGAGGAGGCCGTCCGCCAGTCCGGCATGGCCTGGACCATCCACCGGCCGTCCGTGATTCACGGCACCGGCGACGGATTCCTCGGCTTCTTCGAGAGAATGAGCCGGTGGAGCCCGGCCCTCCCTTTGGTGGGCGGGGGCAAGACCCTGTTCCAGCCGGTTTGGGTCGGCGACGTCGCAACGGCAATGGTGCGCTGCATCGATGTCGGCGCGAGCGTGGGGCGGACCTACGACGTGTGCGGGCCGGAGCGTTGGACCTTGAGGCAGATGCTGGAGTTGGTGCTTCGCGTGACGGGCCGGAGCCGCCTGCTCGTGCCGGTGCCGGCTCCCGTGGCGTGGTGCCAGGCATGGGTGGCGGAGACAGTGCTGGGATCATGGAAGGGGCGCACCCCGCCCCTGTGCCGGGACCAGTTGATCATGCTGGGCGAGGACAACGTGGGCGACCCTTCGGCGTTGCAAACAGACCTCGGCTGGGCCGCGTCCGGACTGGAGGAGAAGCTTCGCGAACGATGGGGCTAGCGGGAGCGCCGCCCCTGCGGACCACCGCGAGAAAACCTCGGCTCATGCGTGGTTTTCGATTCCCCAACTCCCAGGACGCGCCTCCAATCATCGGCGGTGGAACTGCGCGAATTTGCGGAGCGAATTGTCTTCGGAACCTCGCTGGCGGAGAAGTTGGCCGACCCCGGGCCGCTGACGGACACGCGGCCGGGCCCGGCCTTGGCGTCTCCGACGGAACCGGGGCGTCCGGAGCACCTGCGTTTCAAGGCGCGACAGGGCTCCGGCGAGGACTCGGGCTTCCCGGGAATGCGCGGGCTGGACACGGACGTGGGACGGGGCCGGGTGCTCCATTTCTTTGCCAACCATGAACTGCTGGCCGTGGAGTTGATGGCGTTGGCCTTGCTCCGGTTTCCCGACGCCCCCCCGGCGTTCCGCATGGGCTTGCTCCACACGCTTCGGGACGAGCAACGCCACACCCAGGACTACCTGCGGCGGATGCAGGCGTGCGGCGTCACGTTCGGGGAACTGCCGGTCAGCGGCCATCTGTGGCGACTGCTCGCGCCCATGGCGTCGCCCTTGGACTACGTCTCGGGCCTGCCGCTCACGTTTGAGCAAGCCAACCTCGACCACTCCCTCGCCTTCGGAAGGGCCTTCGCCGAGGCGGGCGACGGCGAGACGGCGGCGTTGCTCCGGTCCATTCACCGCGATGAAATCGCCCACGTGGCGCATGGGCTGAAGTGGTTCCGGCGCTGGAAGGACCCGGGGCTCGCCGATTGGGAGGCGTTTCGCACCCACTTGCAGTTTCCCCTCTCGCCCAGCCGCGCCAAGGGGCCGTCCGTGGACGAGGCATCCCGTCGGGCGGCCGGACTGGACGATGCGTTCATCCGGCAATTGCGCGTGCATGGCCAATCGCGCGGGCGGGCCCCGGCGGTTCACTGGTTCAACCCCTTCGCCGAGCACGCGGTCGCCGGGCACGGGATGGAGTCCCTGCCAGCCGTGCGCCGCGACCTGGCTCGGGACCTGGACACGCTGCCGGTGGGGTTGGTCCGACAGGACGACGTGGTGCTGGTCCACGAGGAACCGTCGTTGGAGTTCCGCGAGTCACTCCGCGCGGCCGGGTTGCCGGTTCCTGAATTCGACGTCCTGGTCGGGGGCCGGATCCGGCCAGGGTCCAACCTGCTCGCGCGCGCAATCGGCGAACTGCGCCCGTGGGCGTGGGGGCCGGACGCCATGGAATGCCTCGGCGCCTTGTCAGGCCGCCTGCCCTCCGGAGCCCATCGTCCCCCCGCGTGCATGACCCCCGAACGCGCGGCCACCTTCTCGAAGCCCTGGTCGGCCGCCTTCCTGCGCCGTTGGCTGGCCGCAACGCCGGACGCCGACTGGCTCTGTACCGCAGACGAGGTCGGCGCCGTCGTCCATTCGATGGCCGAGGCGCGCGACGTCATCGCGTCCATTCGCGGGCGCGGTCATCACCGGATCGTGGCCAAGGCCGCCCTCGACCTCGCGGGCGCGGGCCAGCTTCGGTTGTGGGAAGACGAGGTTCTCCCGGCGCAATGGCGGTGGATGGAATCGCAGGTCGAGCACCCGTCTGGGTTGGTCGTCGAGCCATGGCTGGAACGTCTCGTGGACTTCTCGGTGCAGATCGACGTGTCGGCCTGCGAAGGAGGACAGGGAAGGACGGAGATCGTCGGGTACGCCGGGATGGAGGCGGACCTTCGGGGCCAATTCGTCTCGAACTGGGCTGAGCCCGCGTTTCATCGACGGCCGCCGGCGGCCGTCGAGAGGCGCTTCACGGGCATCCCGGACATCTCGCGGCGGTTGCGCGGGCATTTCACCGAGTTGATCCAGGCGCTCGGGCAGGCGTTGCGCGAGGCGGGGCATCACGGCCCGGCGGGCATCGACGCCTTCGTGTATCGGGATGCCGCAGGCCGCGCGCGGTTGAAGCCGGTGGTGGAGGTCAATCCCCGCCATACGTTCGGACGCCTGACGCTCTCGTTGATGCGCCATGCCGCCCAAGGAACGCGCGGCGTGCTCCGGGTTGTCGGCCGACGCGACCTGCGGGCTTCGGGCGAGCCCACGTTTGCCGCGCTGGCCGCGCGGCTGCGACGGGCGAAACCGTTGGTTCGGACGAACGGCCCCGCCCCGCGGATCGAGGAGGGATGGCTTTGCTTGAACGACCCCGCGAAGGCCCAGTCCTTCCTGGCGACGTTCGAGGTTTCGCCGGCGCACGGCGGACTCGGTCGCGACACCACGAGCCTCCGGATCGAACCGCCCCCGACCCCTCCGGAATCCTGATGAAGGCAACGACGACGACCCGAGCGCTGGCATGCGCGATGACCTTGCTGGGTGGCGCGGCGGCGGCGACAGGCATGGATTCAACCGAGGTGATGAAGGGGCCGGTCGTGATCTCGGAGTTCATGTCGGTCAACACGAGGACCGCCAAGGACGAGGACGGCGAGGCGTCGGATTGGATCGAGCTATGGAACCGCGGCGACAAGCCCGTGGACCTGGGCGGGTGGGGTCTTTCGGACAAGGCGAGCAAGCCGCTGCGTTGGCGATTCCCCTCCACCAACCTCCCGCCGGGCGGGCACATGATCGTGTGGGCCTCGGGCAAGGATCGAGCCATCGCCGGGCGCCCGCTGCATGCGTCGTTCAAGCTGTCCGCCGGGGGCGATCCGCTGATGCTGAGCACACCCGACGGCACGACGTCCTCGGCGTTGAAGCCCGCCTATCCGGTGCAACACGCGGATGTTTCGTTCGGGGTCATCCCGGGGCTGACGCCCAGGTGGGGTTACTGCACGCGCCCGACGCCCGGCCAACCCAATGCCAGCGACGGCGCGCAGCCGTGGAATGCCTGGGCGGATCCCTCGCACGATCCGATGGAGCCCAAGGCGGGCGGCGTCCTGACGGTATCCGTGAGGGCCCGACCCACCGATGCAGCCCAGGGCAGGCCCGTGGTGAAGTGGCGACGCAACTTCGACCCGGAAACGGAGATCGCGCTGCGGGACGACGGGCAAGAAGGGGATCGCACGGCCGGGGATGGCCGATGGACGGCAACGCTGCCCCTCGGGAAGACGCAGCCCGGCGACATGGTTCGATGGCGCTTCGCCATGCCGGACGACCGGGGCGGCCTGTGGCGATGGCCGTTGTCGTCGCGGGAGCCGCAGGCGGAAGGATGGCTGGGAACCGTGGTGGACCCGGGCGCGGTGACGTCGGCCCTGCCCGTCGTCCATTGGTTCGTCGAGCCGTCCCGGTTGGCATCCATGGACTCCGACGCAGGAGCGCCGGCCTGGCTCTATCACGGAGGCGAGTTCTACGACGGCGCATGGGTGAAGGTGCGCGGCAACACGACGGCGGGCTTCGAGAAGAAGTCGCACCGGGTGGAGTTTCCTGCGGGGCATGCGTTCCAGCCGCCGCACGGGGGCGCGAGGGTCCGGGCGACGTCCTTCATGGCGGAGTGGGGAGATCCCACGTACCTGAGGCAGCACTTGTCGTTTTGGATGATGACGCGGGCGGGGGTGGCGGCGCCCTTCCATGAGCCCGTGCGGATCCAGCTCAACGGCCAGTTTCATCAACTGGCCCTGCATTCGCTTCCCTTGGGCGAGGAGGTGCTCGAACTCGCGGGCCTCGACCCCGACGGGGCCTTGTACAAGGCGGTGGGGCTCGTGCTTCCGGGCGGCGAGGGATCCGGTGGCTTCGAGAAGAAGACGCGAAGAAGGGAGGGCAACGAGGACTACGTCGCCCTGGCCGCCGCGCTGGGGGACGACCGTCCGCTGGCGGAGCGGGCGCGGTCATGGATGGACCTGGGCGACGTCCCCGCCACGATCAACTACATCGCCGTGGCACGCCTATGCCAGGAGGACGACGACATCTGGGCGAACCTGTCCTTGTACCACGACAACGACGGGTCGGGCCGTTGGCGGCCCGTGGCCTTCGACATGAACGTGTCGTGGGGCTTCAGCTATGGCGCCGGCGAGATTCTCGCCCATCGCGATGACTTCCGGAGCCATCCGTTCTGGGGCGCGGAGGGGATCGGATCCAACCAAGGCCACAACCGGCTGTACGACGTGGTGGTGCGGCACCCGTTCACGCGCGAGATGTTGCTGCGGCGGATGCGGACGTTGATGGACGACGCGTGGAGGCCTCCGGGTGCGGCGGGCGACGGGGGCGGATGGATCGAGCGGCACGTGAACGAGATGGCCGCGCGCATGCGCCCGGAGGCCACGCTGGACCGGCAGCGTTGGGGGGAGCCGTGGACGGGAAGACCGGGCATCCCGGCGGCGCGTTCCTTGGACGCAGGCATCGAGGACCTGATGCGCAAGTTCGTGGAACCGCGCCGTCGGCATTTCTTCGTCACGCATGCCGCGACAAACGCCGCGCGCCCCATCGGCGTGGGCACCACGCTCTCGGCCGGGATCCCAGACCGTCAGCCGAGCCCGGCCGATCTCCAGGTCCATGCCCGGGTGGGCGAGCCGCGCGGCGGCGGCGACGGCTGGGCGGTGGTGAGCAACACGCATCCCTTCAGCGTGGACCTGTCCGGTTGGCGGCTGGGAGATGGGAAGGGCTTCACGCTGCCGCCGGGGTCCGTCCTGCCGGCCCATGCCGCCGGCCTCGTGGTGGAGTCGTGGGAGGGTTTCCGGCGGCGAACGACCTCGCCCAAGCCCGGGGAAGGAAGGCTGGTCTTGGGGCGTTGGAAAACGCTGCCCAGCCAGGAAGGCGCGGTCCCCTTGGCCGGAACGATTCCGTTGGGAGGGAAGTGATTGCGAAGCAGATCGAGCAAGCACGACCGATCCAACTGAATCGTTCCGGCGCCCCGAAGAGGCCGGGCGTGGTTGTCAACCGCCGCGGGATGTCGCCATGGTGAAGGCCATGAGGAGTCTTCGGCGGGCGTTGTTGATCGGCGGCTGGGCGTGGGGCGTTGCCTGCGGGGCGGGCCCCGGGGGAATGGTGGAAGGAGATCCAGACGTGACGTTGAAGGCTCGCGTGGACCGCGCGGTGTCGCAGGCCAGCCAACGGCCCGGCCCGAAGGCCGTCGAGCCCGGCCAAGTCGCCATCACGTTGTTGGATCTCTCCCAGCCAACGGCCCCCAGGTGGGCGGCGCACCGGGGCGATCAACCCATCTATCCGGCGAGCGTCGTGAAGTTGTTTTACCTCGTCGCGGCGCATCGTTGGCTCGAAGACGGTCGCATCGACGATTCGCCCGAGCTTCAACGGGCGATGAAGGACATGATCGTGGACTCGTCCAACGAGGCGACCCATTACGTGCTCGACGTGTTGACCGGGACGACGAGCGGCCCGGAACTCACGCCGGATGCCCTGCGCGCCTGGCACGACCAACGAAACGCCGTGAATCGTTACTTCGCGTCGCTGGGATACCGCGGGATCAATTGCAACAAGAAGCCCTGGTGCGAGGGCCCCTACGGCCGCGAAACACAAGCCATCCGCGCCTTCGAGCCGCGTCGCAACCTGCTCACCACCGATGCCACGGCTCGCTTGATGGGCGAGATCGCCACCGGCAAGGCGGTGACGGCGGAGCGATGCAACCAAATGAAGGCCCTGCTCGCCCGCGACCCCCAAGCAACGCCAAAGCCCGACGACCAGACGACGGGTTTTGTCGCGGGCGGGCTGCCTGCCGGGGCGAAGCTCTGGTCCAAGGCGGGTTGGACCAGCCAGACCCGGCACGACTGCGCCTGGGTGGATCTGCCGGATGGCCGCCGTTGGATCCTCGTGATCTTCACCGAGGGCCATGCCCCTGACGAGACGTTGCTGCCCGAGATCACCCGCAGCCTGCTGGGGCCTTAGCCGGAACGATGCAGTTGGGAGGGAAGGGATGGCGCCGCAGATTCTTTCGCAACACGAGGAGTGAGCGAGGCGCGGGCCAGTTCCAGGCCCGTAACGAGCGAACGACGAAGGAATTGCGCAAGCAGATCGAGCAAGCACGACCGATCCAAATCCACGCATAAGCCGTTTTTGAGTGAAGGGCTCTCGGCTCGCGCGGCGCTGCCAGAGAGTGGATCCTACGGGCTCTCTTCGCGTCTTGGCGTGATTCAAAAACCCAGCCTTCCCGAGCGCTGAACCCAGGATGCATGCAGCCGGGATTCCCTCACGCGAAGACGCAAAGACGCGAAGAATGCGGTCTCATGGAGGCCCATGCCGAGGTTCATGCCCATCCGCTACGATCCCGTTCGGGCATGCCGCCTGCCGTGCTTCACGGGGTTGTGGATCCGGACTCTCTCCCGTTCTTACGCGAGGATTTGGGACTGATTGATCTGGCGGGTTGGAAAACCCGCCCCCCCATTCGGCGGGTGCCGAACGTTGCCCGATGGGGCCGGGATTGAACTTGAGGCACATGGGGAGGTCAGTAGCGTTCGACCCGATGCATCATGAACCGGCAACCTGGAGGCGAGTGCTCGACCTGCTGGCTCCGTGCGAGCCGGTCGTCGTGTACCTTTTTGGTTCCCGGGCGCACGGCCGGTCCCGGCAAGACAGCGACATGGACCTCGCGGTCCTCCCGGGTCGGTCCCTCCAGCCCATGGCATGGTTCGACCTGCAAGGACGCCTGGGCGAGGAACTGGGCGTGGACGTGGACTTGGTGAACCTAGCCGAAGCCTCGGCGGTGCTCCGAAAGGAGATCCTCGCCGGTGGGAAGGTCGTATGGGCCCGCGACCTGCAGCAGAGGGCTGAGTGGGAGATGTACGCGCTCAGCGACTACGCGCGACTCAACGAGGAACGGGCGCCGGTGCTGGCGGCCCTGGGCCAACCCCTTGCCGGCCATGCCCGATGACTTGCTGCTGAACAAGGGCGTCATCATTCGGCGCTGCATGGCGCGGGTTCGAGAAGAGTACGGGGATGACCCGGCTCGTCTTGCCAACCCGACCCGCCAAGACTCCATGGTTCTCAACGTGCAGCGGGCCTGCGAGGCGGCCATCGACCTCGCAATGCACCAGGTGGCGAGGCGTCGCCTCGGGGTGCCCCAGACGAGCCGGGAGGCGTTCGTGTTGCTGGAACGAGCCGGAATCCTGACCCCGGAGACCGGCCGACGCATGCGCGCGATGGTGGGGTTTCGCAACGTGGCCGTGCATGCGTACCAAGAGTTGCAATTGCCCATGCTCAGGTCGGTGATCGAGGAGCACCTCGCCGACTTCGAGACGTTCCTCCGGGAATTGGAACATGACTGAGCGCCTTAGTAGAGTAGGCGAGGCTGAGGTCACGGAGTTAAACAGACCGCAGTTGTCAGTTTCCGGCCCCAACCTCGCCCCTCATCAAACCGGACGGGCGGTTTTACCGCATCCGGCTTTCCGAGGGTCGTTCGTCGCATTGCTTCTC
>CAIRNV010000143.1 GCA_903880005.1 uncultured Verrucomicrobiota bacterium
CCGTTCCGGCTAAGCCGTAACGATGCAGTTGGATCGGTCGTGCTTGCTGGATCTTCCTTCGCAAGAGCTTCGTCCTTCGCTCGTTACGGGCCTGGAACTGGCCCGCGCCTCGCTCACTCCTCGTCTTGCGAAAGAATCTGCGGCGCAATCACTTCCCTCCCAACTGCATCGTCCCGGCTAAGGCAACGTCACGCGGGCCAGCTCCAGCAGGAGCGACTCCAGCCTGGACCAGTACGTATCGTCCGGCGGGTTGGGACGTGACGCGCGCAACGCCTCCAATTGCCTCTCGATGTCGTCGCGTCGGGAGCGCTGTTCCGGCGTCAAGCGGGCGGACTCAGGCCCGGGGGCCAGGACGACTTGGTGCGCGCGCAGGCCGTCGGTGGCGACGGCGTTGGCGGCCTTCTTGGTGGCCCGGGTGCCCTTGAACCATTCGGCGGGTGTCCCGCGTCCATCGGCGTTGTCATCCAGGAGGGGATGCTCCGTCGCGAGGCGCGACTCGGACTTGTAGGACTCGGCGGTGCGCGCAGCGGCTGCCAGGAACGCCTCGAGCACGGTGACGTCGCCGTCTTGGTCCAGGTCGCTGGCCTCCTCCCCAAGCAGGTCGGCGAGGTGGTCGCCCAAGCGCGTGGCATTGACCTCGTTGCCGGAACGGGTGGCGGTCAGGACGACGCGATTGGATCGGGCCAACGCGTTGATGAAGGGGGCGGAGGCCGAGGCGAGGTTGATGACGGCGGTGGGCCGTGTGATGGACGCGAGCCACCGTTGGAGGTTCGTGGCGGTGAGGTCCGGGCCGCGAAGGTTGAACCGGGCGTCTCGGCCGTCGTGGGTCCCATGCCCCACGAGGACGAGGAACAAGGGCTCGGGCGACGCCGGCGGCAGGGATGCAAGGGTTGCTTGCAGGGATTCGAGGTCGTTGGTCCCGGCAGGATCGAGTCCGATGACGGTGGACTGGGCCATGGCACGACGGGCGAGGCGGCTCCATGCGTCGGCCTGCCGCGTGAACTGGTTCGTGTACTGCGCCTCGCCCGGTGCCCCCACGACGATGATGAACCGGGCAGGATCGTTGGTGGCCTGCGCCGCAGCGGACGCCACGGCGCGGGCGCCCAGGAACCCGGGGGCGAGGAGGAGGACCGTGACGGCAAGGATGCTGGGGAGATTCATGGCAGGCCGTGGGTTCGACGAAGGCCCCATTCGGCAACCAACGCGCCGAGGGCGAGGAGGAAGAGCCATGGATTGTGCCAAAGGGGCCGGGTCACCGTTTCCATGACGGGCGCGGGCGCGAGGGGAAGCCGGGCTGCGAGGGCATCCAGCTCGGTCATGTCCACCACCTGGCCCCCGGTGCGCCGGGCGATCTCGCCCAGGAGGGGGCGGTTGGGAACCAAGGAGGCGAACTCGTCGGCCGCGAGGTCCGTGGCCCAGCCAGCCTCGGCGGACCCGTTCGGTGCGCCGACGGCGTTGGTGACCGAGGCGGTGGCCCTGTAGCCGGCCGTGAGGCGCGGCACGAAGGTGGCCTCGTAGAGCCCGGGTTCGTCGGAGGAAGGCTCGGCGGTGACCTGGATGGGCATGGTGGGCGTGGTGGCGGCCGCGGTGGCGTTGGTGGTTGAAGCGGAGCCACCGGTGGACGGCGCGATCCCGTCAAACAGGACGGGCTCGATCACGAGGGAGACGGAGGCGTTGTCGAGGGGTTGGAAACGCTCGTCGCGGGCGCGCACGAGGAGGCGGATGGCGCCGTTGGGATCGCCGGGAACGGGCTCGGTGGAGAGGTCCACGCGGTTGGGGGTGTCGGTGACGAGCCAGCGGGCCAACTGCCGCCATTGCTTGTCCATGTCGGCGTGCTGGTTGGTGTCCTTGAGGCCCCAACGCCAGACGTCGCCGAGGAGGAGCGCGGCGGCGCGCCCCTTGCCGAAGCGTTGCGTGACGAGCGCCGGGGCCTCGTTGCCGCCGGCGTCCGCGACGGTGGCGACGACGGACGCGGCGGCCTTGGCGGAGCGGACGCGATTGAGGACCTGGAACGACGGCATGGCCTCGAGCCGCGCGCGCTCGTCCGGCAGGTTGTCGCGCAGGCGCGCCCATGGCTGGAGCAGCCCGTCCCGGGTGAGCTGGAGCCGGAGCGGGCCGGGCGGCGGGCCGCCGGGATCGCGGTCCCCGTCGAGGTGCACGGGGAGGACGTCGCCGATGGGCGTGCGGCTGTAGTCGCCGTCCTGGAAGCACTCCATGCCACCGAGCATGAGCAGGCCACCGCCGCGCTCGGAGACGAACTTCTGCAGGAGGGCGGCCTGGGCGGGCGAGAAGAAGGCGGCCTCCACGTCGTCGAGGATGACGGCGTGATAGGCGAACAGCTCCTCGGGGGTGCGGGGGAAGCCGCCGGCGAGCTCGGTGGCGTCGCGCGTGTTGAGACGGGTGAGGACGGGTTGGTCGAAGCGCTCGGTCGTCTCGCGCGACTGGTCGCCGAAGCCGCGGAAGAGGGGGTTGCCGGTCTCGCCGGCGCGGCCGCGGAAGTCGAACTTGGGCTCGCGCCGGGCGATGCGAATGAGGGCGGCGAGGTGGAGTTGGTCGTCCTGCTGGAGGGCGCGGTTGAGGAACTTGAACTCCCAGTTGGGACGGCCGGCCACGTAGAGGATTCGGTACGGCCCGCGACCGCGGTCGATGGCGAGGACGCGGGCGTTGTTGGCGAGGGTGGCCTCGGCCGTGTTGGTGGCGTTGGCGTTCCTGCGGGCCTCGTCCTCGGGCGCCACCCGCAGTTGGACAAACGAGAGGCCCGGGGCCTCCGGCTTCCATTGCAACCGGCCGGACACGGGCGAGCCATCGCGCGAGGGCGGCAGGTTCGTCTCGGCGAGGACACGCCCCCGGCGGTCCATCACCTGGGCACGCAGCGGCCCGTTGCCGAACCCGGTGGAGGCGGCCTCCAACGTGGCCGAGACCGGCGCATCCTCGAACGCGGACATCGCGACGGCGCTGCGCCGAAGGGATACGTCGCGAAGGTTGCTGTCCGAGCCCACGACGACCGGATAGACGGGCGGGAGCCCATCCATGGAAGGCAACGGCCCTGGGATGTCGGTGGCGTTGCCATCGGTGAAGAGAAGGACGGCGGCCAAGGGACGACCCTTGAAGCGGTCACGGAGGGCCGACAGGGACGAGCCCAGTGCGGAGGCGTTGCCGCTGAAATCGAGCTCGCCGAAGTCGCGTGCGACCCGCAGCCGGGAATCGAAGAGGAGGCGACGCACCTGGAAGTGCTGGTCGAGGACGCGAAGCCATGGGGCGCGGGCAGGGTCCAGGGCGTCGCGGAGCACCTCGCCGCGGGAGCGAGGATTGCCGGGGTCATGGATGCCGAGGCCCGCGCTGTTGTCGGCGACCAGCGCGAGGAGGTTGGAACCCGGCTTGGACTGCTCGCGGGACAGGAGCGGCTCCAGGAGGCACAGGGCAAGGGCGACGATGGACGTGGCCTTGAGCGACGCGAGCAACACGCGGCGCGGCAACGGCCCGGCCGCACGATAGGACCACGCCAGGAGGGCCAGCGTCACAGCGACGAACGCCGCCGCAACCGGCCACCACGACAGGCCCGGGAACAGGATCGAGGCAAGGATCATTTGTCGCGTCCGAGTTGCTCGTAGTACCGCCGCACCATCTCCGAGTACCGGCCGGGGACAGGGTCGCGGTCCAGGGGCACCAAGGGGTTGTCGGCCGCGCGCCGCGCGAGTTCCTCGCGGATTTGGTCGCGCACCTCCACGAGGGGCTTCACGACTTGCAGGCGGACCTGGGTCCAGTCCGGCTTCTCCTTGCCGCGCGTGTACTCGATGCGGGCGCGGCGGGCCTCGTCCCGGGCATTGGCCACCTGGGCTCGCAGCGCCGGGGAATCCAGGAGCTCCTCCGCCTCACGAAGCTGGTCGGACCATTGGGGGAAGGCGGATCCGGTGAGGGGCGAGGCGGAGCGGGGGGTGGACTGGGTGGACTGGGTGGACTGGGTGGACGGGGTGGACGGGGTGGACGGGGTGCCGGGGGTGCTGGGGGTGCCGGGCGTGGAGGGGGGGGCTTGGGAGGGGTCGCGGGGCTGGCCTGCGGCTTGGGGTTCGGCGGAGGTATTGCTGGACTTCTGGCCATCGGCACCTGGGGGGGTGTTGGGGCGGGGCTCCGGCGGGGTGTCGGATGGCGCGTTGGGTTGTCCCTCCGGGGTCCCCTGCCCTTCCCCTTCGGCGGGCTGGGGCGAGGCCATGGCGATCTCGGACTCCACGGCGGCGGCGGCGTTGTCGAGCTGCTGTTGGGCGATGCGGAGGGCCTCGGTGTCGTCGCCCACGACGGACTCGGCGGCCTTCTCGATGCCTTGACGGAGGCGGTCGAGGTTGCGGGCGGAGCGCGCGGCCGCCTCGCGGGCGGGGGCCTCCATGCCTTGGTTGAGAAAGTCGCGGGCCATGTCGAGGGACTTGGCCTCGGAGTTGGCGGTTTCCTGCATGCGCTGATACAGGCGGTTGGACATGCGCCCCTCGCGAATGAGCTGCTCGCGCATCTGCTTGAGGTCGGTGGTCTCGGACAGGGAGAAGTCGCGGACGGACTCCTCGAGCTGACGCGCAAGGCCCGGCTCGGCGGCCTCGGCTTGCTGGGACAACTGGGTGGCTCGCTGGACGATGTTGGTGAGGCGTTCCCGATTCTTGCCGAAGCGGGCGGCCAGGTCGTCGGCCGGGGACGCGGGCTGGTTGGTGGAGGCGAGGCTGGGGGGGCCTTCCTGCGGCTTCTGGCCGCGTTGCGACGTCAGGTCGCGGCGAAGCTGTTCCTGGTCGCGGGCGAGGTCCCGGGCCTCGGCCCGGAGCTGGCGGGCGGCATCATCCAGCTCGCGGGCGCTTTGCTTGCGCAGGTCCTCCCGAAGGTCCTTCAGCTCCTGCTGGGCCCGGGCCCCGGCGGCGAGGGCCTCGGAGACCTCCCCCTTGCTGGTGGCTTCGGCGGCCTGCTGCATGCGCTCGCGGGCTTGGTCGAGGCGTTGCTGGGCGTTGGATTGGTTGCTGCGTTCCTGGTTCTCGGGCCTCTGGAGTCGCTGCTGAAGCTCGTCGGCGTCCGCGAGGTTTTGGCGTTGCTCGTCCTGGAGCCGCTTGAGCTCGCGCCGAAGCTCCTCCTTGTCCTTGTCCTGGGCGGCTTGGAGGGCGGTCTGGAGCTCCTTCAGGCGCTGGTTCATCTCCTCCTGGCGCTGGGCCAGCTCCTTGAGGCGATTGAGGACCTGCGATTGCTCGCGGCGCTCGGCGTCCTGCGGCGACTGCGCCTGGCGGGCGGTCTCGTAACGATCCTCGGGCTGTTCCAGGTCCAGCTCGTCGATTTGCTGCTGGTCCGGCGACGACTGCGACGACTGGGACTTGGACGGCTTGCGGTTCCGAGTGACCTGCGATTCGCGAGGGGAGAGCTGGAGCAGGATTTGGTAGGCGGATTGCTGGGCGGCGAGGGCATCCTTGATGACAGAGGGATCCTGGGCGGCCTTGTCCAGCAGGGCGAGCGAACGCTCCATCTGGGCGATGGCATCGTTGGCCAGGGCGGCCTTCGCCGGGTCGGGCTGGTTCTCGGCAAGGGCCCTCGCTTGCTCCAGCGCGTCGGCGGCGGCCTCGCGGACCGTCTTGAGGTCGTCCTCGAAGGACGCGGGGCCGGCGCCAGACTTGGGCTTGGCCCTCGTGTTGGCCGGGGGCGCGTTGATGAGCTGCCCCGGCGAACGGGCGGGCTGCGCATGGAAATGGGACCGGTGAAAGATCGAGGGATCGAAGCGCGACGTGCGCGGCTTGGGCGTGGGCCGGCGGCCCTGGAGCTTCCATGTCGCGGTGATGATTTGCTTCTGGAGCTGGACCAGCTTCACGGCCGGGTTGCCCGAGCCTTGCTCGCCCTGCGACTCGCCCGACTCCGAGGACGAGCCATCCCCCTCTCGGAACACCTGCTCGAAAGGACGAACCTCCCCGAAGAAGATGTCGCCCTGCGTGCGGCGCACGTCGCCGTCGGGGCCGATGTCGTCGGCCCACAGGAACCAGCCGAAGACGTCGTCCGGCTTGGCGTGTTGGTCCTCAAGCCGAAGCACGTGGGCGAAGGGATGCTTGGCGACCGACGGGAGGTTGGTGCCCAGGCGGGTCAGCTCGGGCTCGCCCCCGGCGCGGATGATGCCGATGCCGAACGCAAGGATGCCGAAGTCGTCGGAGACGGCCCCCGAGAAGGAGACCTCCTCGAGGGGCGAGGGCCGGATGTCGCCCTTGGGCAACGCGAGCCTCAGCTCGGGCGGGCGGTTCGGGTGGATCTCGAAGGCAAACGGCGTCCGGACGCGGTTCGTGCGACCCTCGGCGTCGGCAAGTTGGAGGTCGTAGGTGGCCGAGTTGGAGAGGGCGAGGGCGAGGCTCGGGAGGGTGACGAGGGGTTGGTTGGAGGAAACCAAGAGGCGGATGGACGAGGCGTTGGCAGTGCGGGAGACCAACACGGCGTTGGTGACCGGCTTGTTGAGCTGGAGCGACAAGGCCAAGCGAGAACCCTCCACGGCCGTGATGCGTCGGGTGTCCTCGACGTGCCTCGGCGGCTTGCCCGTGTACGCCGGGTAGGTCACGTCGGCGACGGAACGCTCCAGCTCCGGGTATTGGAACACCGTGACCTTGAAGTCCGGCGACGTGGCGACGTCGGACTCGACCCGATAGGCGAAGGAGTTGGTCAGGTTGGGGACGGCGCCGCCGAAGACGGGGTCGGCCATGTTGCGGACCAACGGAACCCGCCGGGGCGGCTGCCCGGGGGCCATGACCACGAGGGTGGCGTCCTTTGGCAGGCGCCCGAACCGCGCGAGCACAACGAGGGACGAGCCTTGCTCAAGATCGACGTCGCCGGGCGAGACCTCGAGGGGCTTGCCCGGGCCCGCTGACTTCGGCGTGGCCGCCTTGGACTTGGCCACCTGGGAAACCCTCGCAAGGGGCACGAGGAACAACGCGGCCGTGAACGCGACGAACACGGATGCTGGCAAAACGTGGCCCCTGAGAAGCGAATGCC
The DNA here is from genome assembly GCA_903880005.1 of uncultured Verrucomicrobiota bacterium. Lineage (GTDB taxonomy): Bacteria > Verrucomicrobiota > Verrucomicrobiia > Limisphaerales > UBA9464 > UBA6176. The sequence continues at coordinate 6,985 of CAIRNV010000143.1, forward strand.
ACGGGACGGAGGGGGCCCATCGCGCATGCCGGGCCCTGGCCAGGGCGTCGTCGAGCAGGAGGGATTGGAGGAGGTTGAACCGCCCCCCGGGGCCAGGCTGTTGCTCGGCCGCCGTGACGAGGACCGAGTTCAGCTCGGGATGCGCGGCCTCCACGGCCCGTGCCGCCGCCACCAGGTCCAACGGGGTCCTCCATGCCTTGAGAAGCCCGAAGAGCGCGATGTTTCCCACCACGACCAGGTGCAAGCCCACGACCCAACCCCGCTCCAAGCCGGTCATCGCGCCCATGACCAGGAGCGGCAACGACAGCATGGATGCGAACGCGGCCCGGCCCAGGATGCGCCCGAGGGCCTGGCGCAGGGCGATGCGTCGCGCGACCGGCCGAAGGTGATGGAGCAACGGATGTTTCATGCGACGACGGGGGACGACGGTATGGGCTCGACGTTGGAAACGGGCGGGGACCTGCGGGCCTGGAACCCGGCGGCCCAGGACTCGACGACCAGGACCGCCAGCGCAGCCAGGATCAGCCAGCGCCACATCTTCTGGCGGCCCTCGGCCTCGGCGGCGGGCGGCACGCCCTGGGGCCTCCCGGGCTCGACGGCGCGCGATGACGTCGCGGCGTCCACGCGCACCCCCAAGGACTCGAGCCGGTCGGCCGGCAGGGGCGCCGTTCGACCCTCGGAGGGATCGAGGTTGACCCCCACACGGAGGGCATCACCCAGCCGGTACGTGCCGGGCATGCTGACCTCAAAGCGAGGCGCCTCGGGCGCGACCGAAACCACCGCCCCGTCCGGCTGGTGGACGGCCAGGGTGGAGGTGCGGCCGGCCGGCAGCGGGATCGCGTCGCCCACCTTCGGATGCGCCGGCGGCTCGACGCCCGCGCCCGAAAGGTCCAGCACCCCAAACAGCCATGGAATGAACTTGGACGACAACGCGAACTGGCTGTCCGCGACGGACCACGACGACGCCATGAACACCACGCGGCCGCGCCCGACCGGGAAGTCGATCCACGCGGGATCCCCGGTGTCGAATCGCGCCACCACCCGCGCCTGCGACGGCAAGGCGCCCGTCACCCGCCGATAACGCCACCAGTGGATGCGGGTGAAGTCGGAGAATCGCGGGTCGTTGAACGGCGCCAGGAGCGGGTGCCGAAAATCGAGCGAGGCCAGCAGGGCGTGGCTGCCAGGGCGTTCGTCGGACAAGCCCAGGCCAGCCTGGGCGACCAGGCGACCCAGCGCGGGCGCCGCGGCGGCCGTGGTCGGGGCGAACACGACGACGGCGCCCTTCTCGGCCGCGTTGCGCAGGACATCCGCCGTCGCGTCGGGCACGGGGGCGGTGACGAACACGACACGGGCCGCCGCCAAGGAACCCGGGGCGGGCACCCCGTTGGGAGCCAAGACGTCCACCTTGGCGGTCTGACGCCTCGACTCCGGCAGGGCGCGTTGCAGGAAGAAGAGGGGCTCGCGGGCCTCGCCCTTGGCGTCCTTCCCGATGTAGGCGACGCGGATCTCGACGGGCTGGGGCGGGATCACGTGCACGATGTTGTCGAAGGGCTCGTCGTCGCCCGTCAGCACCACGCGGTCGGCATTCGGCGAGTTCGTGGGAGCGCCAAGCGTCACCACGCGGGATTGCCCGGGCGGGACGTACACGTCGAGGGGCGTCGTGAGCGACGGGCCGGAATCCTGCGCCGCCCATGCGACCTTGAAGCGTTCGGACCGGGCGTCGGCGCTGTTGCTGATGCGCACGCGAAGGGTGGGCTCGGCGGCACGGTCGGCGTCGGGCGGGTCCGGCAGCCATTGGAGCGCGGCATTGCCTGGGCGCGCGGGCCGAAGGATGTCGGAGACGACCTCGACGTCGCGGGGCCACTCGAAGGATTGCAGCGGATCGAGGCGCGCGCCCTCTTGGAAGTCCGACACCAAGATGACGCGGCGGCGGATTCGACCGGCATCGGCCTCCCCCTCGTGGATCTCGTCCGCCGCACGGACCAACGCCGGGCCCAGCGCGGTTGGCAGCCATGAGGGCGAGAGCTTGCCCAGGGCATCCAAGGCGACGGCGACCCGGTTGTTGGCGGGCGTTTCCAGCCATTGGCTGAAGGAGACGACGACGCGGGGCGAACGATCGAAGGCCAGGATGGCCACCTGGTCGTTGGGCCCGGCGCCGCGCACGTGGGCCGAGGCCCTGGCCACGGCGTCCGCCCACAACCCGGACCGCCTCATGGAGGCGGACGTGTCGATCAGCAGGAGCGTGCGCGACGCCGTGCCGTCGGCGGCGGCGGGAGGCGTGGGCCGCTGGAGATACGGACGGGCGAAGGCGAACGCCACCAACGCCAAGGCCGTGCAACGGAGCGCCAGAAGCAGGAGGTTCTCCAGGCGGCTGCGACGGGTGATGCGCGGCGGCGTGGGCTGGAGAAAGCGAAGCGAGGGAAACTCGATCCGCTCGCGCGTCGTGCGGCGGATGAGGTGGAAGAGGATTGGCGCCGCGATGGCGGCGGCCCCGAGGAGGAACAGGGGGGCGAGGAAGTTCACCGGCCACCCCCGGGCAGCGCGGGTCGCGCGGAGGCGCGTCCACGTCGATGGCGTGACTGCACGAAGCCCTGGAGGACCGGCCCAAGGGGCGCGTCCGTCAGGACGGGATGCCAGGTGGCGCCCACGCGCCCGAAGAGGAGGCGCAGCTCGGCCTGGTGGGCTTCGAGCCGTTGGACATAGGCGACGCGGGCGGCATCCGGATCGACATGGAGGGACTCGCCGGACTCGAGATCGACGAAATGCGCGGCTTGATGGAACGACAAGGACGCCTCGGCCGGGTCCAGGAACTGGATGGCCGCGATGTCATGGCCCAGGGCGGCCAGGTGGGAGAGGGGACGTTCCAGGTCCGCCACGGGCGCGAGGAAGTCGGAGATCAAGACCACCATGCCGCGCTTGCGAAGCAGGTGGGCCGCGCGTTCCAGGGCAACGGGGAGGTTGGTGGCGCGCCCGGGGACCGGTTGCTCGATGGCGTGCAGGAGGTGGTTGAGATGGCCAGGGCGGTTGCGCGCCGGGATGAACTCGCGGACGACGTCGTCAAAGGAGACCAGGCCCACGGCGTCGCCCTGCTGCTGGAGGAACAACGCCAGCGTCGCGGCAAACGTGGCGGCATACGCCGCCTTCGTATGGCCCACGGTGCCGAACTCCATCGAACGACTGCGATCCAGGACGAGGTGGCAGCGGAGGTTGGTCTCGTCCTCGAACTTCTTGATGTAGGTCCGGTCGGACCGCGCCAGCACCCGCCAGTCGATGTGGCGTGGGTCGTCGCCCGGGGCGTATTGGCGGTACTCCGTGAACTCGACGGAGAAGCCGTGGTAGGGGGACCGATGGATGCCGGTCCAGAACCCCTCCACGACGGCGCGGGCCCGCAGCTCCAGGCTGCGAATGGCCATCAGGGCGCGGGCGTCGATCGCGGCGGGGTTCATGGGGCGTGCCGGACGAGGTTCAAGAGGCCTCGACGGACTGGAGCAGCCGCCGGACCAGGTCGTCGATGCGGAGGCCGTCGGCCTCGGCGCGGTAGTTGAGGAGGACGCGATGCCGGAGGACCGGGAGGGCCAGCGCGTGGAGGTCCTCGCGGGTGACATGGGAACGGCCATGCAGGAGGGCGCGGGCCTTGGCCCCGAGGACGAGGCATTGCGGGGCCCGCGTGCCGGCGCCCCAGGTGACGGCCTCGTTGATGAAGTCCGGCGTGCCCTCGCGCCGCGGCCGCGTGGCGGCGGCCAGTCGGACGGCGTGGCGCACGAGGTCCTCGGAGACGGGCACCTGGCGGACCAACGCATGAAATGCCAGGACGTCCTCCCCGTTGAACAAGGCCTCGATGGGCTCCGGCGGGGCCCCCGTGGTCCGCTGGATCACCCGGACCTCGTCCGGCTCGGGCAGGTAATCCACGACGACGTTGAACAGGAACCGATCGAGCTGCGCCTCCGGCAACGGGTAGGTGCCCTCCATCTCGATCGGGTTCTGGGTCGCCAGGACGAAGAACGGACGGGGCAACGCATGGCGTCGCCCGGCCGCCGTCACCTGGTGTTCCTGCATGGCCTCCAGCAACGCCGCCTGCGTCTTGGGCGGCGTCCGGTTGATTTCGTCGGCCAGCAGCAGGTGGGTGAAGATCGGCCCGGGAATGAACTCCATGCGGCGCGTGGCCCCGTCGGACTGGAGGATCTCGGTGCCCGTGATGTCCGCCGGCATCAGGTCCGGCGTGAACTGGATGCGTTGGAAGCCCAGGTCGAAGACGCGGGCGATCGACTTGACGAGGAGCGTCTTGGCCAGGCCCGGCGCGCCCGTGATGAGGCAATGCCCGCCGGCGAACAGGGCGACGAGGATCTGCTCGATGACGTCGGCCTGGCCCACGATGACCTTCGCGAGCTCGGCCTCGATGCGCGGGCGCGCCGCCATCAGCTTTTGGTGGGCGAGCACCTCCGGGGGCAACGGCGGCGCCGAGGGCTCCGGCGGCGGCGTCGGCATGGGCTCGGCTAGCTTCTCTGGCTCGGCGGGGGGCTGGGGAGGCAGGGGCGGTGGCAACATGGGCGGGGGGTGTTGATGAGGGAGGCGACGTCGGCCCGTCAGTGGGTCATGGCGTGGTACAGGATGTTGATGCCGAGCGGATACGCGATTCGCTCGGAGAAATTGCGGAAGAAGTAGTCGTTCTCGCCCTCGCGTTCCCAGCCGTCGCCGTTGTCGGTGTTGTGCGTCGCGAGGACCATGACCCGGCCTCGGTCGTCGAGGATGGCGCGGTGGTGGACGACGGTGGAATCCTCCGTCTCCCAGGTGCGGCCCTCGGGGTCGAACTCGCTCTGGGTGCCGAGCCGGTAGTTGGGGATCTGGCCCTTGCGGTCGATCTCGAACACGCCGTGGTACAGGGGATGCGAGAGCGGCAACTCGACAAACCGCCTGCCGGGCAGGACCTGGTCCATGACCTCCTCGACGTTGCGCCAGGCCTCCTCGCCCCAGAAGTCGTCCATCAGGATGAACCCGCCGTTGAGCAGGTACCCGCGCAGCGCGACCACCTCGACGTCGTCCAGCGAAAGGCCGCCAGGCTCGACGATGTAGAGGAACGGATGGCTCGAAAGATCCGGGTCCGTGGCACGAAGGAAGCGGCCGTTGGGATCGACGCGGGCCGACGTCATCTGCTGGAGCCGAAAGGACAGGTTGAGGTCGGAATCAGGAAGGTCGGTGGACCAGCCCGAACCGCGCCCCCATCCCTGCGAGTACTGGAGCCGGGTGAAGACGAAGGTCTCGGCGGCAAAGGCGGGCGGGTTGGTCCAGGTGGGGGTCTCGGTGGAGTGACTGGGCACCTCGCGGGCGGTGCGGGCGTCGGCCGGGATGTACGACTCCGTGCCACGTCGCCAACCGCGTTGGCCCCGCGCCTGGGCGAGCGCGATGCCGGCCGCCCCGGCGAGGACGAGGAGGACCATGGCGGCGGAGGTGGCGGTCGGGAGGCGCACGAGGCTAGTGGGTCATGATGTAGTGGATGATGTTCACCCCCAGGGGGAAGGCGATCTTCTCTGAGAAGTTGTGGAAGTAATAGTCGTTGTCGTTCTCGCGCTCCCAGCCATCGGCCGTGTCGGTGTTGTGCAACGCCAGGACCATCACCCGCCCGGCGTCGTCCGTGATCGCACGGTGATGGACCTCCTTGGCGTCGGGCCGTTCCCACGTGACGCCGCTGAACTGCGAGTCGGTCCCCATCCGCACGTTGGCATTCTGGTGCTTGGCGGTGATCTCGAACACGCCGTGATAGAGCGGGTGCGACAAGGGCAGCTCGGCGAAGCTTCGGTCCGGGAACACCTTCGCCATGGCTTCCGCGCACTGCTCCCACTCGGCCTCGCCCCAGAAGTCGTCCATGAGCAGGAACCCGCCGTTGAGCAGGTGCTGGCGCAACGCGGCCGCCTCCTCCTCGGTCACGTCGAAGGCCCCGGGCGCCGAGACAAAAAGGAAGGGGTACCCCGAAAGCGCCGGGTCCGTCAGACGCAGGATGCGCCCGTCGGCCTCCACCCGGATCGAGGTCATCTGCTGGAGTCGATACGACAGGTTGATGTCGGAGTCGGGGAGGTCCGTGGTCCAGCCGCCGGTCCGACGATTGCGTTGGGCGTACGGGTTCTTGTCGTAACGCACGCGGGCGAACGTGAACAACTCGTGCTTGAACGCGGGCGGGTTGGTCCAGAAGGCCATGTCGCCCGTCCGCGTCTCGACCTCGCGCGGCGTGGTGACGTGCTCGGGTACGACCAGCTCGCCGCCCCCGATGGCCCCTGGCGACCGCCCTTGCGCCAGGCACCGCGCCGGCCGCCATGCCAGGGCGGCCATGCACAGGAGGGCGACGACGAAGGTTCCCCTCATGGGTTGCCCTCCTTCGTCGGCTGGGGCGCTGCATCGCGGGGTTGGAGGTCGAGGAGGAGCCGGAGCGCCTTGCGATGGCGCGGAGCCTCCTCGAGCGCCATCAGGACGTGGCGGCGCGCGCCGGCCGGGTCCTTGCCCTGGAGGAGGCGCGCCACCTGATAATGCGCGTCGGCGGGGTTGGGCGGGTCGAGGAGGATCAAGGCCTGGAATGCGTGGAGCGCGGTCTCGTTGTCGCCGGTGGCCTCGGCCGCCTGGGCGAGCCATCGATAGGGCGCGGGCACGAGGGGGTTGACGGCCAGGAATCGCCGGGCGTTGCGAAGGACCTCGGGCCAGTCCTGGGCGGCGGCCGACAACTCCATCAGGCGAAGGTAGGCGTCGGCCGCCTCATGGTCTCGCTCGGCGAGGAGGACCAACACCCGGCGCTCCTCGTTGGTCTGGCCAAGCTGGCGGTGGACGCGGGCGAGCAGCGGGTAGGCGGAGTCCGACCCGGCGTGCTCGGGGAAGGACTCCACGAGCTTGCGAAGCGGCGGCAGGGCGGCCTCCCAATCCTTGCTGGCGACGGCACGGCGGGCGGCATCGTCAAGCACGTAGAAGTTGCCGGGCTTGTCCTTGCCCCACTCCGCGATGGGCGCGGGCTTCTCGCCCGGCTTGGCGGCGGGGGGCTTGGTCCAGTCGAGGGACGGCGCGACGCCCTTGGCACGGTTCACGGCGAACTCCTTGAACCCCTTCTCCAGGTCCGGGATGGGGGCCACGTGCCGGGCCAGGGCGTCGTTGATGGGCACGCCCTCGCGCAGGTCCCGCAGGATGGCGCGCAGGGCCTCGTTGCCCTTTTGGGCGAGGATGTAGTCCACGACGAGCGCGGACTGGAAGTACGCGAACTGGAGGTGGAAGGGGGACTTGGGCGCGAGGAAGGCTCCGGAGAGCTTGGACACGGGAACGAGGTCGTCGCCCACGATCATGCTGCGGTAGCGAGGATTGAAGCGTTGGCCCCAGGAGGGGTTGGCCTGGAGTTCCTCGTGCACGGAGATGCCCTCGGAGAGCCATCGGGGCATGCGATTGGCCGTCGCCTGGAGCGTGATGACGTGGGTGAACTCATGCCACAGCACCGCCTCCCAGTTCGCATCGCGCCCGCGCGTCGCGGCCGGGCCATTGGCGGTGATGACGCGCCCGAAGCACACGCCGAGGAAGCCGGGGTTGTCCGGCATCCCAAACGTGCGCACGCCAAAGTCCTTTTGCTCGGCGAAGACCTCGACGTAGGTGGGCGAGACGGGCTCGACACCGTACTTGGCCACCAGCGTGGACCGGGCCCGGGAGAGGATTTCCAGGACCTTGTCGCCGTACACGGCCGCCTCCCGGGAGGCGATGCGCACGACGAAGTGGTCGTTGGTGAGCCGGGCATAGCGCCCGAGGGAGTCGTGCAGCGTGACGAGGTTGAAGGCGCCCACGTCGTAGGCGTCCTGCTGGTGGACCTCATGGGCCAGCTTCCAGCCCTCCTCGTCGCCCAACCGGAGCAGGTCCGACGCCAGCGCGGACTTGGCCGGGAGGTAGTCGGGGGCCATGGAAAGCGCCTGCCGCTGGCGGGCGGCGCCCTCGGCGAAGCGGTACTTGCGCGAGAGCTTGACCCCGATGAGGTGATCGACGCGCGGGTTGGCGGGCCAGTGCTGGAGGGCCTTGCCCCGGGCCTCGGCCTCGGCCTTGGCATCGTTGCGGAGGTGCGCGAGGACGGCGCGATACGCCCACGCCTCGGGATGGACGGGGTTGACCTGGTCCACGATGTCGAGGTTGCGCCCGGCCTCCGCGTAGTCCTCGGCGTCGATCTGGTGATCCACGAGCAACAGCAGGCTCGGCACGTGGCGCTCGTTGATGCGCAGCGCGTTCTCCAACGCCTCCACGAGGACGGCGCGATCCCCGTCGAGATGGGCACGCGCGAGCCCGTGGTGCAGGTCCGGGTCGTCGGGTTGCCGCTGGATGCCTTCCTGGAAGGCCTGGGCGGCGAGGGCGGCGTCGTGCTTCTCCAAGGCGATGTTGCCGCGCGCCAGGTGAAGCTCCGCGAGGCCGGGGTCGGATTGACGCAGGGGCTGGAGGATCTTCTCGATCACGACCTTTGGGTCGGCCCCCAGGGCGAAGGCGGCCTCCGCGAGGACGACGCGCGCGCGGGGCTCGCGAAGGTCCGCCGCCTGGGCGTTGATGAGCAGCCGGATGTCGTCCAGGAGGCCCGCGGCGGCATTGGTGTCGCCCGCCGCCAAGGCCGCCGTGCGGCCCAGCCAACGCAGGCGAAGGCTCCGACGGGATTGCGCCACGGCATTGGTGAGCAGGTCGCGCGCCTCGGGATATTGCCCGGTGGCCAGGAGGGCCTGGGCCTGGATCACAGTCCAGTCCTCGCCCGCACCCCCGCCCTCGGCCAGCGCATCACGGGCCGACTTGATGACCTCCGCGTGCTTGCCCAGGCGCAGGGCGGCGCGGGCCTCGTCGAGGGATGCCGCGCCCCCCGGGAACATCCCGGGCCCGAGAAAGGACAGCCACAGGGCCACGGCCACGCGGGGCCACCAAGCCATCACGGGGGACCGGGACCGGCGGAGGGAGCCTCGGCGCTGGGAAGGCACGACCATGCTTCAGGCGGCGCGTGCGTCGGCATCGGCCGCGCCCGTTGCGGCGGACGGCGGGGACGGGTTCTTGTCCTGACTCATGGATTCCCCCTCCTTGACCGTGGTGGGGGCCGCAAGGTTTCGCTCCCATGCGGCGTGGAGCGTCGCGATGCCCTGCCGGTTGAAGTCCGCCTCGAAGTCGGTGGTGATGGCGAGCAGCGAGGCGGGCTCCTCGACGGGATGGAACGCGGCCTGCGCGCGCCCGACCTCGGACATTTGCTGGAAGTAGGACTCGTGGTCGGTGCGCACGTACAGGCGGCCGCCTGGGGCGAGCGCCCGGGCCGCGATCTCCGTGAAGCGCAGGTTCACCATGCGCCGCTTCCAATGGCGACGCTTGGGCCATGGGTCGGGGAAATACACGTGGATGGCGGACAGGGAGCCGGCGGGCACCATCCACTCGAGGACATACGCCGCCTCCAGCCGGATCGCGCGCACGTTGGCCAGGCCCCGTCGCCGCCCCTTGCGGTCGATCTTTCTCAGGCGGCCCAGCAACCGTTCCACGCCCACGAAGTTGATGCCGGGGTTGGCCTCCGCATGGTTGAGCAGGAACGACCCGTCGCCCGCCCCCAGCTCCATCTCCACCGGGCGCTCGTTTCCAAACAGCGCGGCGAAGTCCAGTCGCTGCATGATGTCCGCGCGGACGATCAACGACTCGGTGGCGGGAAGGGCGGGCGGGACGGGTTCGATGGGCATGGGTGGGAGTCAGGGGCGATTCAGTCGCGGACAAGCAAGGCAAGGGAGGCGGTGTAGCCGTGAAGGTGGCACGAGGATCCCACGGGCCCGATCTCGCCATTGGCGAAAAGGCCCGACAATGCGAGCGGACCCAGGTGCTCCTGGATGAGCGTGGCGTCGTGGTCGGGCTTCCCGAAGAGGCCTTGGCCGCGGCCGCAGCAGGAAAACAAGACGCCCCCGACCGGCTTGCGCCCCGCGAGGACGCCGCGCGTCCTCTCCAGGCAACGCGACAGGTCCGCCGAGGCCGCGTCGGCGTCGCGCCGCTGGAACTGGACCGTCTGGCCGGGGCGCGCCATGGCCCCCACCGCCAGCGCCCCGTGGCGCGGGTCCACCCCCAGGAGGTTTCGGACGAGGAACTCCCCTGCCCCGTGCTCGGGACGGTCCTCCGCGCTGGCAAAGCCCACCATCAGGTTGTTCTGCGCCCGTTGCCGTTCCTCGGCCGACATCGCGTTGAACGTGTCCACCAGGACCGAGTAGGCCGGCCGATTGGCGATGCCGAAGATTACGTTCCGCTCCGCCCGGGTGATGGTCCACGGATCCCCGATGGGCGTGCAGCCCTGGGAAACCATGGGGACCACGGAAAACGCCCCCCCGACGAACACCATGACCACGCCATTCTCATGGACCTCGCCGTCCCGATAAATCTGGCTGGTGTCGGACGTGCCCAATCCCGAGGCCAACCCGCCCACCACCGGCACGGAAGGCAGGTCACGGTTCCACGCCGCCAACCAACCCTCGTTGTGCGTCTGGAAGGGGTCCGCGAAGGCCAAGGCGCCCCGGCACGAGGACGCCAACCCGGACCATGGCATCACGGCGTCGTCGCCCGTCAGCGCGTCGGCCGCGACATGCACGACGTCCAGCGTGGCCCCCGGAAGGTGGTGAAGGGCGAGGACGAGCCCGTCCATCTCCTCGTGTTCACGCCCGTTCGAGACGGCGCCGTGGGCGGAGCACCCGACCAGCCTTGGGATGCGGGCATGGACGCGAAGGACATCGAGGATGTCCTGCGCCCGGGAGGACCAACGCGGCGAAAGAAAGACCACGCCGAGGTCCACGGAGGGGGCCGGCAACCTCGCCCGGAGCTGCGACGCCCACGAGGCCAGCCGGGCCTCGTCCATGTCCCCCTGGAAGAAATCCGCCACGCTGAAGGGCGTCCGCATGAACGCACCGTATCGCCACTCCGTCGCGGGGCCAACCACCGTCTTGATCACCTTTGCGACGAGCCCCGATGACACGCGGGCTGCACGAGCGCCCCCATCAGCCGGGCCATGCGCACGATGTCCTCCCACCGCCCGTCGATCTGGCAGGCGGCCACGGAACGTCCCTCGTGGAGAAAACCGGCGCCCTCATAAAGCCGGATGGCCCGCGTGTTGCTCGCGAAGACCTCCAGCTCGACCCGGAGGAAGCCGCGCGCCGCGCAATCGCCCATGGCCGCCGCCAGCAACTCCCGGCCAATGCCATGGCCCCGCCATCCCGGCAGCAAGCCCATGCCCAGTCGCCCGACGTGCCGAAAGCCCTCCCACGGCAACGCCGGAACGATGTCGCACCAGCCCACCACATCGTCGTCCGGCCCGGTCACCACGACGTAGTGCGGGTTCCCTTGCGCCAGGTTGCAGCGCACGAAGTCCACCGTGGCGCGCAGGTCGAAGCCCGTGGTCACGGCCAGGAATCGCCGCTCGGACGCCACCGCGCTCAGGGCCCGGCTCACGCCCGCCGCGTCCCTCGCCTGGACCGGACGGATACGGATGGGGGACGGGGGACGCATGACAGGCTGGCCACCGATGCGCGCCCGGATCACGGCCCGCCTGGCGTCGCGGGCGCCGGCGGCAGGTACGGCGAACGAAAGGCCTCGTGGAAGTCGAACCCAGGCGAGAAGTCCTCGATGCGGTCCTGCGGGCGCCGTCCGAAGTGCCCCGCCTCGATGAGGTTGAAGACCATGTTGCCGAAGTCCGCGCAGGAATGGATGCCCCACTCGGAAAGGACCCACATGGCCATGGGCCCGAATTGCTTGAGGGCGTGTTGACGGAGGCCCTCCAGCAGCTCGGCGGCCGTGAGGTGCCCCTGCCGCGAATGGATCCACTGCGCGTGCTCGAAGGCGTCGCGCAGGAACAGGTAGGCCTCGGCCGGATAACGCCGGTCCCGGCGGGCGAGGGCCTCCACGGTGTTCTCGAAGGGCTCCATGTCAGCGTCCCGGGGCCCCCGCCGCGTCGGGCGCAGGGCCCCCGCGGGCGGCCGGGACCGGCGCGGGGTCCGACGCTCCCCGTGCGTGATGGATCCACCAGCGCCCCGCCGCGCCGCCCGCCAGGAGGAGCAGCACGATCCAGAGCGCCGCCTGTTCTTGCCGGGTCAGACGGGCCATGGGGTCTAGTTGGCGACGATGTTGACCGTGCGGCGCGGGACCACGACGACCTTGCGGATGGTCTTGCCCTCGAAGAAGGGGCGGGCCTTGGCCGAGGCCATCGCGGCGGCCTCGATGTCCGCCTGGGTGGCCTCGTTGGGCACGCGCAGGACGTCCCGGAGCTTGCCGTTGACCTGCACGGGCATGTCGTAGGCGTCCTCCACGAGCAGCGCGGGATCGAACGTCGGCCACGGCGCATACGACAGGCTGGGGGCCGGCCGGCCCACGTGCCGGTGGAGGCGCTCCCACAAGTCCTCGGCAAGGTGCGGCGAGAAGGGCGCGAGCAACTGGATGAAGGACGCCAACACGCCCGAGGGCTTCGTCGGCCAGGGCAACGCCTCGTTCACGAACATCATCATCGCCGAGATCGCCGTGTTGAACCGCATGTGCTCCAGGTCGTCCGTCACCTTGCGGATGCAGGCGTGCAACGCCTTGAGCTGCGCGGGCGTCGCCGGCACGTCGCCCACGGACGGCGCCAGCCGGACGCGTTCGAGATGCGCCGTCGCATGGGCGGGGTCGGCCGCGCACGCCTGCTCGAACTCCACCTCGGAGGCCTCGTCCACGAACAACCGCCAGACACGCCCAAGGAAGCGATACACGCCCTCCACCCCCTGCGTGTTCCACGGCTTGGTCTCCGACAACGGGCCCATGAACATCTCGTAAAGCCGGAACGCGTCCGCCCCATACTCGCGCAGCACGTCGTCCGGGTTCACCACGTTGCCGCGCGACTTCGACATCTTCTGCCCGTCCTCGCCCAGGATGAGGCCCTGGTTCACCAGCTTGTGGAACGGCTCCGGCGTCGAGACGTGGCCGAGGTCGAACAACACCTTGTGCCAGAACCGCGCGTACAGCAGGTGCAACACCGCGTGCTCCGTACCGCCCACGTACAGGTCCACCCCGGACGCCGGCTCCGGGCCGGGACCCACCCCGGGCCGCCCCGTCATCCAGTAACGCTCGGCATCCCCCGAGGCGAAGGCGCCGCCGTTGCGGGCGTCCAGGTACCGCAGGTAATACCAGCACGAGCCCGCCCACTGGGGCATCGTGTTCGTCTCGCGCAACGCGCCGTCGGGCAACTCCAGCCACGCCGTCGCCCTCGCCAACGGTGGCTGGCCATCCTCGGTCGGCTTGTAGTCGTCCAGCTCCGGCGGCATCAGCGGAAGCGAGCCCAACTCGATCGCCTCGTGATGCCGCTCGCCGGTCGCGGGATCCGTCTTCCAGACGATGGGGAACGGCTCGCCCCAGTATCGCTGACGGCTGAAGAGCCAGTCGCGGAGCTTGAAGTTGACGGTGCGTTGGCCCAGCCCCTTGCCCTCCAGCCACGCCGTGACCTGGCGCTTCGCGTCGGCCGTCGGCAGCCCGTCCAACGAGATCCCGGGCCCCGAGGAGTTCACGGCCGTGCCCTCGTCGCAGAAGCCCTCCCATGGCGTGCCCTTGTGGGGCGGCTGCACCACCTGGACGACGGGGAGATGAAACGTCCGCGCGAACGCAAGGTCCCGCTCGTCGTGCGCCGGGACGGCCATGATCGCGCCGGTCCCATACGACGCGAGGACGTAGTCCGCGATCCACACCGGGATCCGCGCCCCGTTGACCGGGTTGATGGCATGGGCGCCCGTCCAGACGCCCGTCTTGTCCTTCGCGAGTTCCGTCCGCTCGAGGTCGGAGCGGCCGGCGGCGAATTGCTGGTAACGCTCGACCTCGGCCCTCTGGGAGGGCGTGGTGATCTCCGCCACCAACCGGTGCTCCGGGGACAACACCATGTAGGTCGCGCCAAACAACGTGTCCGGCCGCGTCGTGAACACCCGGACCTTGGCCGCGTGGCCGTCGAGCTGGAAGTCCACCTCGGCCCCCTCGCTGCGCCCGATCCAGTTCCGCTGCATCTCCTTGAGCGAGTCGGACCAGTCGATCAACCCGAGGTCCTCAAGGAGGCGGTCGGCGTAGGCCGTGATGCGGAGCATCCATTGGCGCATGGGCTTGCGAACGACCGGGAAGCCGCCCACCTCGGACTTGCCGTCCACGACCTCCTCGTTGGCCAGGACGGTGCCCAGCGCCGGGCACCAGTTCACCGGGGCCTCCGCGACGTAGGCCAGGCGACGGGCGTCCCGGTAGGCCCGGCGCCGCGCCTCGGTGTCGCAGTCGGCGGGATAGGGGATCGTGGAGACCGGCTCGGCCCGGCGCGTCGCGGGGTTGAACCAGGCCTCGTACAACTGGAGGAAGATCCACTGGGTCCACCGGAAGTAGCCCGGGTCGGTCGTGTCCACCTCGCGGGACCAGTCGTAGCTGAACCCGAGGCTCCGGATCTGGCGGGTGAAGTTCGCGATGTTGGCCGTCGTCGTCACGCGCGGGTGCTGCCCCGTCTTGATGGCGTACTGCTCGGCCGGGAGGCCGAACGCGTCCCAGCCCATCGGGTGCAACACATGGCGCCCCTGCGCCCGGCGATACCGCGCGAGGATGTCCGTGGCCGTGTAGCCCTCCGGATGCCCCACGTGGAGGCCCGCGCCCGACGGGTACGGGAACATGTCCAGGATGTAGAACTTGGGCGGCAACTCGTCGGCGGACGGCGTGCGGCCGGCGAGGTTGTGCCGCAGTCCAAACGGGTGGTCGGCCGGGATGCTCTCCCCGGGGTTGAACGCGCGGAAGGTCTGGCCAGCCAGCCACCGGTCCTGCCAGCGGGGCTCGATCAAGTGAAACGGATACTGCCTGCGTGCCATGCGGCCCGGGACCCTACGCAACGTCCCCGCCCGTTCCCAGCCGGGAGTTGACGGGGGTTCAGCGGCAGGGTTCAGCGTCAGGGTTCAGCGGCGGGGGGGGCGAACAACGCTCGGCCTTGCGACCCCGCCATTCGCCATTCGCCATTCGCCATTCGCCATTCGCCATTCGCCATTCGCCATGTGGCGCCCCGCCGCTCACCCCACGACGGCCTTCACCACGTCGCCGGCCACGTCCGTCAGGCGGAAGTCGCGACCGTTGAGTCGAAACACCAGCCTCTCGTGGTCCAGCCCCAGCAGGTGCAGCAGGGTCGCGTGCAGGTCGTTCACGCTGACCTTGTCCTGCACCGCCTTGTGCCCCAGCTCGTCCGTCGCGCCATGGTGCACGCCGCCCCGGACCCCGCCGCCCGCAAGCCAGTACGTGAACGCGTGCGGGTTGTGGTCGCGGCCCGGGTTGGACCCCTTTTGCGACACGGGCAGGCGCCCGAACTCGCCGCCCCACACGACCAGCGTCTCGTCCAGCATGCCGCGCCGCGCCAGGTCCTCGATCAACGCGGCCACCGGCTGGTCGGTCTCGCGCGCGAACCCGCGGTGGTTGCCCACGATGTCCTCGTGGCCGTCCCAGCTCCGCTGGTTCTCCATGCCCCCCGAGTAGATCTGCACGAACCGCACGCCCCGCTCGACCAGACGCCGCGCCATCAGGCATTGGCCCGCGACATGGCGGCAATGCGGCTGGTCCAGCCCGTACAACCGACGCACATCCTCCGGCTCGCGGCCGAGGTCGAAGGCCTCCGGCGCCGCCGACTGCATCCGGTGCGCCAGCTCGAAGCTCTCCATCCTCGCCGCCAGCTCGTCCGCCACGGGCGACGCCTCGCGGTGCTCGCGCCCAAGTTCCGCCAGCAAGTCGAGCTGCGCGCGTCGCCCCGCCTCGTCCACGCCCGACGGCGGCCGCAGGTTGTCGATCGGCTCGCCCTTGGGCCGGAGCCAGGTGCCCTGATAGACCCCCGGCAGGAATCCCGCGCCCCAGTTGCTCGCGTGCCCCTTCGGCAACCCCCGGTCCAGCGGGTCGCTCATCACCATGAACGACGGCAGGTTGCGCCCCTCGCAACCCAGCCCGTACGTCACCCACGACCCCACGCAGGGGAAACCCATCCGCGTCGAGCCCGTGTTGATCATGAACAACGCCGGGCTGTGGTTGTTGGACTCCGTGTGGCACGAGTGCAGGAACGCCATCCGGTCCACGTGGCGCGACAAGTGCGGGAACAGGTCGCTCACCCAGGTCCCGCTTTGCCCCTGCCGCGCCCACGCGAACGGCGACCTCATCAACGGCCCGACCGAGTCCGTGAAGAAGCCGGTCCGCTTGTCGAACCCCGCCAGTTCCTTGCCATGGCTGCGTTGCAGCTCGGGCTTGTAGTCCCAGGTGTCCACGTGGCTGGGCCCGCCGTTCATGAACATCCAGATGACGTTCCTCGCGCGGGGCCGCGCATGGGCGGGGCGCGGGGCCATGGGGTCCAGCGCCGCCGCCCGCGCCAGGCCGCCGATCAAGCCGGCGTCCGACAACACGGTCGCGAGCCCCAGCAGCCCTGCCCCGTTGCCCGCACGCCGCAGCACCTCCCTGCGGCTCATCCGGCCGTCACTCCAAGTATGCGAATTCATTGAGCCCAAAGATCACCTGCGCCACGTCCGCCCACGCCCGCAGCCCGGCCGGCCCGTCGTCCGAACCCGACACGCGCCCGCTCACGTATCCCAAGGCCGCCGCCTCCTCGCGCCCCGTGGGGGCCCGTCCGAGCGCCAGCCCGTACATGCGTCGGGCCACGTCCGCCCCCGCCGCCTGGGGCGCCCCCGCGCGACGCGCCAACGCCTCCGCCCACGCCCGCACATGCGGCCCGTTCAACAACAGCAACGCCTGCGGGGCCACCGTCGTCACCGGCCGACGCGCCTGGCTCGTGAGCGGCTCCGGCGCGTCAAACGCCACCATGTCGCCGACCAGTTGGCTGCGCTTGACCGTGAGGTACACGCTCCGGCGGCGCGTACCCGCGTCCAACGTCCCCCGCCCGTACATCGCCGGGTCCAGGATTCCGGAGGCCGCGAGCATGGAGTCACGGATCGCCTCGCCCTCGAGCCGGCGCGGCGTCCAACGCGACCACAACCCGTTGGACGGGTCGGCCTCGCGCTTGGCGGCGTCCGCCTCCGACGACTGCCGATACGTGGCGCTTCCCAGGATCAAGGCATGAAGGGGCTTCAGCCGCCATCCGCCCCGCACCAGCTCGGCCGCCAGCCAGTCGAGCAACGCCGGATGCGTGGGCCGCGCGCCCTGGGTCCCGAAGTCGTTCGGCGTCGCCACAAGGCCCGTTCCAAAGTGCTGTTGCCAAACCCGGTTCACGATCACGCGGGCGGCCAACTGCCCCGCGCCCGCCTCCACGTCCGTCAGCCACGCCGCCAGCGACCGGCGCTGCCCCGAGTGCCGCGCGCCCTCGGGCGGACGCCACGCCCAGCGATCCTCCGGGCCCCTCAGCAACACCGACAGGAAGCCCGGCGTGGCCACGCCATCCTTCATCTCGGTGCTGCCCCGCCGCAGGAAGTGGGTCGCCTCCAGGAAGTCCCCGCCCTGCGTGTGCATCCGCACCGCCGGGTAGCCCTCCGCGCAGGCCAACACCTTGGTGGTCGAAGGCTTCGGCGCGGCCTTTTGGTGCGCCTCCCATCGCGCCGCCGCCTCGGTCCAACCCGGATCCTTCACGCGCCACCATGCGGTCAGCGCCGTGCGTTCCCCGGCTTCCAGCGCGGCGCCAGCACGCGCCTTGGCCAGCGCCGACGCCACGGCGGCCGGCATCACCGCCGCCTTCGGGTCCGCCCCGGCTTCCCGCCCCAGCGACAACCGAGGCCGCCCGATGTTGTGGCGCGTGTTCAGCTCGAACTCGAGCCGCACCTCCCATTCCGTCCCGCCCTCGAACCCCACCGGCTCCGCCAGATCGAACACCGCCGCGTGATCCTCCCCGAACTTCGGGTCCACCGCCCAGCCGGTCGTCCGCTCGCCGTCCAGGGCCGACTTCACGGAAAGGCCGCCCGCGTTCTGCTCGAACGTCGCCCGCGCGCCGCCGAACACGACCTCCTTGCGCTCGCCGCCCGACGCCGGGCGCACCCATGCCCGCACGCGGCTGAGGCCGATGTTGCCGTTGTCCGCGCGACCTGGCCCCCCCTTGGCCATCGACGGATGCGCCAACGCCTCCACGCGCAACGCCCGCACCTCCCGCGACGTCGTCCGCGCCACGAACGTGTACTGGTCCGTGTCGCCGTTCTTGCCCTCGGCCAGGAAGGAACCGTCCCCCAATGGCCGCAGCGTCGCGCCCGCCTTGCTCTGGGCCCCCGTGGGCACCATCAGCTCCCACGCCGGCTCCGGCAGTCGCGCGGCCCCGCCGGACGCCAGCCATGCGTCGAGCTTCCCCGGCAGGACGTCCGCCTCGTAGCGCCGCAGCGCCTCCGCCAACGGACGGCCCGCCGCCTCGTGCGCGGCCCTGGCCCGGCGGTCGCCCTCCGGGTCCAGGTCCACGTCCACCTCGCTCCGAACCGTCCTCGTGAACGTCGAGAGCATCCGGTAGTAGTCGCGCGTCGGGATGGGATCGAACTTGTGGTCGTGGCAACGCGCGCATCCCACGGTCAGCCCGAGGAACGCCGTCCCCGTCGTCGCGAGCATGTCGTCCATCGCGTCGTAGCGCGTCCGCTCCACCTCGTTGGCCGTGATTTGCGTGGGGAACACGCCGGCGCCCAGGAAGCCCGTCGCCATCATCGCCATCGCGTTGCCCGCGTCGTGCTCGTCCCCCGCCAACTGCCACCGCACGAAGTCGTCGAAGGGCAGGTCCTCGTTGAACGCGCGGATGACAAAGTCCCGGTAATGGAAGGCGTTCGGACGGTCGTAGTCGTGCTCGAACCCGGAGCTTTCCGCGAAGCGCGCCACGTCCAGCCAATGCCGCGCCCAACGCTCGCCGTGCGCCGGGCTCGCCAGCAACCGGGCCACCCAGCGTCCCCAGGCGTCCGCCGCAGGGTCCCGCTCGAACGCCGCCACGTCCTCCGGCGACGGCGGCAACCCCGTCACGTCCAGCGCCGCGCGCCGCGCCAACACCCGGGCCGGGGCCTCGGGCGCGGGACGCACGCCCCGGGCCTCCATCGCCGCGAGGATAAACCGGTCCACCGGCGTGCGGACCCATCCCTCGTCCCGCACGGCCGGGGGCGTCGCCCGTGCCAAGGGCTGGAACGCCCACCACGCGCGGTCGGCGTCCGTCACCACCCCCTTGTGCGTGGCGCGGCCCAGCCAGTTGACGTGGTCGGCCGGCGGCTTCGGCTCCTCGCCCGGCAACGCGCACGCAACCCAGGCCGCACCCAGCGCCAGCCAACGCCAACCCGTCCTGCTTCGCATCCACCCGCGCATGGACCTCACGCGAGCACCCCCTTCACCACCTCGCCCGCCACGTCCGTCAGCCGAAAGTCCCGCCCGGCATGCCGGAACGTCAGCAACTCATGGTCCATCCCCATCAAGTGCAGGATGGTGGCGTGGAAGTCGTGGACGTGGACCCGGTCGCGCGCGGGCCGGATGCCGTGCTCGTCCGAGGCGCCATAGACGCTTCCCGCGCGCACGCCGGCGCCGGCCAGCCACGACGAGAACACCCAATGGTGGTGCTCCCGTCCCTTGGCGTCCGGCGCCGCATTGAAAGGGGTCCGGCCAAACTCCGTCGTCCACACGACCAGCGTGTCATCCAGCATGCCGCGCGACCGCAGGTCCCTCAGCAGGCCGGCGATGGCCTGGTCCACGTTGCGCGCCAGCGGCCGGTGCGTCTCCATGTCGCCGTGCGCATCCCAGTTGTCCGACGAGCCGACGTCGATCAACTCGACGAAGCGCACGCCGCGTTCCGCCAGCCGTCGCGCCACGAGGCATTGCCAGGCAAACCCCTTGGTGCTC
>CAIRNV010000144.1 GCA_903880005.1 uncultured Verrucomicrobiota bacterium
CCCCGCCATAGCTGGCGAAGCTGATCCAACCAGCGCTGGGGGCCAACGCCGCGAACCGGTCGGGGTAGGTCGCCCCGAGTTGCCACGTCCCATGCCCGCCCATCGAATGCCCCGTCAGGTAGGTCCGCGACGGATCCGTGTCGTACAAGCGTTGCACGCGGTCGAGCACCTCGATGGCGTCGCGTCGGCCCCAGTCCTCCCAGTCAAAGCCGAAGGGCCTCCGGTTCGTGGGGGCGGCGATGTGCAGGCGCGTCTTGGGCGCGTAGCAGGCCGCCTGCCCCATGCCCTCGACGCCCGCGCCGTGCGTGCTCAGGACAAGCCCGGGGCGCCCCGAGTCGCCCGGCATCGGGCGTGACGGCACGAACCCGTAGTACTGGACCGAGCCGTCGATCTCGCTCACGAACGTCTCACGTCGCGTCGCCTCGGGTGACACGAGCCCCAGCTTGAACGTGCGCCGGGCCACCGTCGTCCTGCCGCGTTGGAGCGAGAGGTCCAGCGCCACGAGGTTGGTCCGCGACTTGCCCGGGTGAAGGACCCTGAAGGGCGTCTTGTGCACCCCCAACGGCGGGAGGGTGGGCACGGGCGACTCGGTGGCCGTCCCGCCCTCGGGCGAGGCGCGCAGCACAAGGCCGGACAACGGCTCCTGGCTCGCGTTCACCACCAGCACCGCCGCCGCCGCGTCGTTCCCCCGACCACGCACCAGGTCCGGCAACGTGGGGTCGCGCGGGTCGATGGCGATGGGCTCGGGCTCCGCGAGGCGGACGCCGAGGGCCCCGCGCCCCGTGGCGAACAGGAGGTCGTTGGTGCCTGCCTTGATGGCGACGGGAAGGGACACGGACCCGTTGCGATAAATGTCGCCCGCGCGGGGCTCGCCGTTCACGTAGGCCATGGAATGGCCGCTCGCCTGGAGCAGGAGGATGCGGTCGCGGTCGGAGACGAACGGCACCTGGATGTATCCCCCGCGCAGCGCCGGATGTTCAAAGGTGCCGTCGGCCTTGGCCGTCACGTGTTCCCACACGCGGTTGGTCCCGCCCGGCAACTCCACCAGGTCGCCCGCGGCCGGCGGCCTCCAAAGCCCGGCCACGATCCGTGCCTCGACGGGATCCGTGCGAAACGGCGCGCGCGCCATGCGGCCGCCCAACGCCACCGCGTACCCGTCCCGGAGAATGATGTCCTCGGCGAGCGCCGAGAGCGGAAGGAACACGGCCGCCAACGCAAGGCCGCGCAGAAGTCGATCCATCGCCAAAGGCTACCGGCCCAAGGCCGCTCCTTGCAACGCATGCGGTGGGGCCATGTCCCCGCTCCGGGCGCGCCCGTTGCCCACCCCCATCATCGCGTGGCTCCGTCCCGCGCCACCTCGCCCGCCCCAGACGCCCGGGCGCGTCCAATCTCCGGGACCAGGAAGGCCGTCGCGCCCACGATCATGGCGGCCGATGCCCATCCCATTTGGGACGGCGTGAGGCGTTCGATGGCCCAAAACGCGGCCATGGGCGCCAGCACGCCCCGGATGCCCGTCAGGAACGTGTGCACCGCCATGTAGTCCGCGACCCTTTCCGGCGG
>CAIRNV010000145.1 GCA_903880005.1 uncultured Verrucomicrobiota bacterium
CACCGATGACACGGATCGGTCCAAGCCGGGAGGTCTCATCCATGGCGAATGCGCCCAGGGCACACGACGTGCTTGAATCCGTGTGATCCGTGTCATCCGTGGTTCTTGGCCCTTTGCCGCTTTCGGCCAGCTTCCAGGCCCACGAGCGGCCGCCTGCGCCCCGCCCCAACCTCACCTGCAGGGTGAGGTCAGGGATTCATCCAAAAGGGCCTCTTTGTCTTGATGGGACGGCCATTTCCTCGCCCTGAAGCCCTCTTCACCTGCCGTTTCTAGGTTCATTCCCACGGTTGCACGTTGGCCGAGTTGCAACACTCTTGCCGTCCATGACGAAGTCGCTGTTGTTCCTATCCGTCCTTGCTGCCGCCTCCGCCGTCGTTGTTGGCCAGTCACCGGCCGACCTTCGCAAGAAGGCCAGCGAGGTCCTTGCACCGCTTCCCAGCATCATGCCGGGCTCCGAGAAGGACACCCCCGCCCTGGTTTCGCTGGGCAAGAAGCTCTACTTCGAGAAGCGCCTCTCCGCGAACAACTCCCAGTCCTGCAACTCGTGCCATCAAGTGGATGGCGGCAAGTCGGGCGTGGACCTGGAGCCCACTTCCCCCGGGGCCTTCGGCAAGCGTGGCGGCCGCAACTCGCCCACGACGCTCAACGCTGGATTCCACCTGGCCCAGTTCTGGGACGGGCGCGCCGCCGACCTCGCCGCGCAGGCCAAGGGCCCCATCCTCAACCCCGGCGAGATGGCCATGCCCAGCGAGGCCGCCGTCATCGAGAAGCTCTCCGCCATCCCGTCCTACAAGAAGGACTTCGCCAAGGCGTTCCCCAACGAGGCTTCGCCGCTCACCTACGACAACCTGGCCAAGGCCATCGCCGCCTTTGAGCGCACCCTCGTCACGCATGACCGCGTGGATGAGTTCCTGAAGGGCAGCGACAAGGCCCTTTCCGCCGCCGAGCAAAAGGGCCTCGAGACGTTCATCTCCGTCGGTTGCACCACCTGCCACAACGGCCCCGCCATCGGTGGCAACGGCTTCCGCAAGGTGGGCGCCGTCAACGCCTACAAGAACCTCGTCGACAAGGGCCGCATCGAGATCACCAAGGAGGAGGAAGACCTCCACGTCTTCAAGGTGCCGTCCCTGCGCAACGTCGCCCTCACCGCCCCGTACTTCCATGACGGCGCCATGAACTCCCTCGCCGAGGCCGTTCGTGAGATGGCTTGGTTGCAGCTCGGTCAGAAGCTCGACGAAGCCCAGGTCAACTCCATCGTCACCTTCCTCCGCGCCCTGAATGGCAAGGGGCGCAAGGGCAAGGAAAGCGTCGCCTCCGTGGACGTCCCGTCGCACGGCTCGCTTCCTGCCATGCCCTGACCCGGCAGCTGATTCCCCGCGCCGCGACCCGTCCCCTGCGGGTCGCGGCGTTGTTGTTTCCCTGATCGCATTCCCTGCCACGCCTGATCCACACGCCCCGTGAATCTTACCCCAGACGCCGTCCGCGAGGTCCTTCGCTCGGTCAAGTACCCCGGCTACAGCCGTGACATTGTCTCCTTTGGCCTCGTTCGCGACATCCAGGTCGATGGCGCCGCCGTCGGCGTGCTGATCGAGCTGACATCGGCCAATGCCGACGTGGGCCGTCAGATTGCCGACGAGGCCCGGCTGGCCTTGCGCAACGCCTTCGAGGGCCTGTCCGACGCCCATGTCCAGGTCAAGGTGCCGACGCCCCAAGGGGCGGCCGCCCAACCCGCCGGGGTCTTCCAACGCCAGAAGGATCCCCGCATCCGGCGCGTCGTTGCCGTGGCCTCCGGCAAGGGTGGCGTGGGCAAGTCCACCTGCTCGGTCAACCTCGCCTGTGCCCTCGCGCTTCGCGGCGCGCGCGTCGGGCTCATGGACGCCGACATCTACGGCCCGTCCATCCCCCTCATGATGGGCCTCCAGGAGAAGCCCCTCATCTCCGAGGACGAGCGTCTCATCCCACCCTCCGCCCACGGGGTGCGGCTGATGAGCATGGGATTCCTCCTCGAGCCCGACCAAGCGGTGATCTGGCGCGGTCCCATGATCCAAAAGACGATCCAGCAATTCGTCTCCCAGGTGGACTGGGGCGACCTTGACTACCTCGTCGTGGATCTCCCGCCCGGCACCGGCGACGCCCAGCTCTCCTTGTGCCAGACCGTCGCCCTCGACGGCGGCGTCGTGATCACCACCCCGCAGGAAGCTTCCGTCGGGGTCGTCCGCAAGGGCATCGCGATGTTTGAGAAGGTCCAGGTCCCCATCCTTGGCATCGTCGAGAACATGGCGTGGCTCGACACCCCCGACGGCTCGCGGCTCCACGTCTTTGGCGAGGGCGGAGGCCGACGCGAGGCCGAGCGACGCGGGCTGCCGTTCCTGGGCGAGATCCCGCTCGACATGGGGGTGAGGCAAGGGGGCGACGCGGGGATTCCCGTGGTGGTCAGCCAGCCCGGCAGCGTTTCTGCCAACGCGTTCATGGCGATTGCGGACGCGCTTCGGGCCAAGCTGGGCTAGTGCCGTGTCTCACAAATCGCTGGTGGTTGGTTGCACCAAGAATGCCCCGGGGCATGGCGTGAGGACGGAGCCTCCCCGCAGCGGTCTGTGACGGACGAACCACGAAGCCCAGGGCACTCTTGGTGCAACCCGAAGGGCCGCGGGTCTTTTCGTGTCCCACGTCGTGGCTCGCTCCTCACAGACCGCTGCGGGTCTGCTCGTCGCTCGCGCCTCGTTGGACACGAAAATCCCTCGCGGCCAAACACCAGCCATTTGTGAGGCACGACACTAGCGGCGAGGAAGGCGGGAGGGGTAGGGTGCCGGTGTTGAACGCGACCGCGCCCAGCGTCCTGTTGCTCATTCCCGCCTACAACGAGGAGGGAAGGATCGGGCCCGTGCTGGAGGCGTACCCGGAGTACTTCGCGCGGCATTATCCGGGGCGGTTCCAGTTGGTCGTGGTCCTCAACGGATGCCGGGACGACACCCTCGGCGTCGTCCGCGCTGCGGAGCGCCGCTACCTCTGCATCGCGCACCTCGACTTCCCCGCGCCGATCGGCAAGGGGGGCGCCCTCATCGAGGGGTTGAAGCTCGCCCCGTTGGCGGACCTTGTGGGCTACGTGGATGCCGACGGCGCGACGCCGCCCGAGGCCTTCATGGACCTGGTGCTGCGGTGCGGACGAGGCGAGGCGGACGTCGTGATCGGTTCGCGTTGGATCGATGGGGCGCAGGTCAACGTGGCGCAGGCGAAGGATCGGCGGATGGCCAGCCGGTTGTTCCATGCGTTCGTGGAGGGGTTCTTCTGGATGGGCATCCGCGACACCCAGTGCGGGGCCAAGGTGATGCGGCGCGAGGCCGTGTCCCGGGTGCAACCGTTCCTGCGGTTGGCGGACCTCGCCTTCGACGTGAACCTGCTGTTCTCGCTGCGTCGGGCCGGGTTCTCCATCAAGGAGGTGCCCACGGTGTGGACAGACCAAAGCGGATCCAAGGTGGCGCTCAACCTCCGCACGTCCCTCAACATGCTCCTGTCGCTCGTCCGGCTCAGGCTGTTGTACTCGCCCTTCTACGGGTGGCTGGGTCCGTTGCGCCCGTTGGAGGCCTGGCTTTACCGCAAGCTCAACGTCCCGCCACCCCTCTCCGGCAAGGAGGCCATGCGGCATGACACCGCGTCACCCAAGCCGGAAAGGTCGCGTTGGGAAGGAAGGGGTGGCGCGGCGGGACCTTCCTCCTGACGAGGCCGGGCGCGGTGCCCGCCTGGGCTTGGCCGTAATGATTCCGTTGGATCGGTCGTGCTGGCTCGATCTGCTTCCGCAATCACTTTTCTCCCAACGGAATCGTCACGGCCTACTGCCGCCTCGGCTCCCATACGCGCCGGGCCTGCGCCTCTCGAAAACCCTGGTTCGTGGGCTTGAGCTTCCACGCCTCGACCTTCGCAAGCCTCGTCGGCGCACCCACGGTGAACGCGTTCAACGCCGTCCTTCCTGCATGCCCGGGAAACGCCGCGACCATCGCCTGGCGGTCGTTCGCAAACACTTCCACCAAGTAGCGGTCGATGAACACCCGCAGCACCACGTCCTCGCCCGGTGGCAGGTCCTGCACGGCGAACGGCGCCTCCGCCGTCCCCAGCCGCAGCGCCCCCGTCTCGGGTCGCAACACCAGCGGCAGCCCGCCGCCCTTCCCGTCTGCAAACAACGTCCACCCCAGCAGCTTCCGCTCCGCCTCCGCCCGCGGGATCGTGATGCGCACCTCCACCGATTCCCCCGGGAGATCCATCAACTTCAGGCCTGGCGGCGTCCGGTCGAGGCGGAGGTCGCCCGCGACGTCCTTCAGCTCGACTTGGGTCATCACCCGAGGCTCGTGCCGCAGCGTCTCCAGCTCGCGCAAGGGACGGATGCGCAGGATGCCGTCGGCCGGCACCTCCAGCTCGCGGGGGAGGGATTGCATGGTGAGACGGCTCATCGCCCCGTCGTCGCGGTCCACCGTGGCCAGCCAGGCCCACATCACGCGGCGTCCGTCGGGCGTCATCAGGCTTTCCGGGGCGAAGAAATCCACGCGCCATGAACCCATCCCAAAGAGCGACTGTCCCTCCCGACGCCAGTTCATGCGGCCGTGGCGGGCGGGCACGAACTGCTCGGCCCGGGCGTCCCAGTCGCCGGTGTAATAGCGGCAGCCGAGGTGATGCGAGATGCACAACAGCATCCAGCGATCCCCGATGGGGAAGAAGTTGGCGCACGAAACGTCCTCGCCGCGCGCCACGTCCGGCAGGTCCCGTTGCAAGAACGGCCCCACCTTCGTCCATGTCCGCAGGTCCTTGGACTTGAGCAGCGGAGGGTTCTCGCCCCCGGAGATCGCGTAGTACGTGTCCCCGATCCGGAAGCAGTCCGGGTCCCAGTGCCGGATCTCGTCCGGCGACCCGTCCGGCTTGCGCACATCCACCGCATAGGGCTTTTCCCATGCGGCAAGGGTTCGGTCCTTGGCGATGGCGATCTGGTTTCGTCCGGATGATTCGCCGTGGTAGATGGCCGCCGGGCGGCCGTCGGCCGTGAGGAAGCCGGTGCCGCTGAACATGCCGTGGCCGGTGAAGGCGGGCTGGAGCTGGGTGGGCTGCCATGACCAGTGCAGCATGTCGGGGCTCGTGACGTGCACGAAGGAGAACGAGCCGCGTCCCCGCCATGGATGGGCGAGGATGTAGTGAAGGTGATAGGTGCCATCCAGCGCGAAGGCCGCGTTGGGATCGCCCGGGAGGCTTTCGCCGCCCGGGTGCATGAGGTGGTAGTTCAGGACCCATTCCTCCGGCGGCGTCGCGCGTGCCCGGGCCTCCGCGCGGCTGGCCAGGCGTCCGGCCAGCGCTCCATCGGCCGAAGCCAGCATGGCTGCGGATTCGCCATCGAGGACCAGGCGGCCCCCCTTCACCTGTGCCCCGCCCACCAAGCGCGTCGCCACCAAGCGCCCGGTTCGCTCCGTCGCCGACGCGTCGTCAAAGGTCCACCATGCCCACGGCTTCGTCCCCCCGGCCTCGTTGGGGCGCAAGGCCGCGACCTCGGCGTCGGACAGCGCCACGTCGTAGATGCGCGCATCCTCGACCGAGCCCGCGAAGAAGTCGGAGTTGCCCTCGTGACGGGGCCCGATGATGACGACGCTCGTGTCCGGGAACTCCTGCGGTGCGGTGATCGCGTGGCGCGCCTGCTCTTTGCCGTTGCGGAGGATGCGGACGGTGTTGCCGCCGTACACGATCGCCACCTGGACGAGGTTGGAGGGCCCGGCCGTCTCGGCCGGCCAGGCCGACTGGTTCCGCTCGGTCCGCTTGAACAGGTCGCTCCCGGCCATCCATCGGCCGGGGGCCAGCTCGCCCAGGACGATCCCGTCGAAGTGCGACTGGGCGTCGTCCAAGGTCAGGACGCTACCCCCTCGCTGGGAGAGGTTGGCCGGGGCCACCCATGCGACCAGCGTCTTGTCGATGAGGGGCGCGGCCGCGAGGCCAGGGCGGGCGATGGCGAGCGCCGCGAAGGTCAGCGCGAGGAAGAACCTGGGGTGCATGCGGTCATGCTACATGGGCTTGCCCCGCCGCATCGAGTACTTGCCGCACGGGTTGAGGGTGGGAAGGCTCGGCGCGCATGTTGAAGTCGGCGCTGTCGTTCGTCTCACACTTGGAGTCCTTGCCCGTGTACGTGCCCGGCCGTCCCATCGAGGAAGTCGCCCGCGAGCATGGACTGGACCCGTCCACGGTGGTGAAGCTGGCCTCGAATGAAAACCCGCTGGGTCCCTCGCCCATGGCCCTCGGGGCGATGCGGGCGGTCCTGGGTCAGTTGCACCTCTACCCGGACGGCAGCGCGCACCAGGTCAAGGCCCGGCTGGCGGACCAGCTCGGCGTGGAACCCGCCCACCTCATCCTTGGCAATGGCTCGAACGAGATCCTTGAGTTCATCGGCCATGCCTTGCTGGGGCCCGGGTCCGAGGTCGTCGTGTCCCAGTACTGCTTTGCCGTGTACCCGATCGTGGCGGCGCTGTTTGGGGCCCGGTTGGTGTCCGTCCCCGCCTTGGAGGGCTTCCAGGCCGACATCCCCGGCATGCTGCGCGCCATCACCCCGTCCACGCGCGCGGTCTTCCTCGCCAACCCGAACAACCCCACGGGCACGTTGACGTCGCGCGAGGACGTCAGCCGGTTGCTGGCAGGGGTTCCGCCGCACGTGCTGCTCGTCATGGACGAGGCCTACGTGGAGTTCCTGGACGACCCGGTGGATTGCCTGTCGCTGGTGCGGTCGGGCGCCATGCCCAACCTCCTGCTGGTGCGGACGTTCTCGAAGATATTTGGCCTGGCTGGCCTCCGATTGGGGTACGGCGTGGGTGCCCCGGACGTCATCGCGGCGTTCGAGCGGGCGCGGCAGCCGTTCAACATCAACTCGATTGCCCAGGCCGGTGCCCTGGCCGCCTTGGAAGACCGCGAGCACCTCGCCCGGACGCGAGAGAACAACCGCGCTGGCCTGTTGCAACTGGAGTCGGGCCTGCGGCGCATGGGGCTGCCGTTCATCCCGTCCCACGCCAACTTCATCCTCGCGCGCGTCGGCCAGGGCCGGGAGGTGTTCGCGTCCCTGCAACGGCAGGGCGTCATCACCCGTCCCATGGCGGGCTACGGCCTCCCCGAATGGCTCCGCATCTCCGTGGGCACCCCCGAGGAAAACCAACGCTGCCTCACCGCCCTGTCCTCGACGATGTCCAGCCTCGCGTCGTGAGGGGATGCGGACGACGGGTCGTCCTGGATAAGCCGGGACGATTCAGCCTAAAAACGGCGGTTGAAGAGGGCTTCAAGGCAAGGAAAGGGCCGTACCATCAAGGCAAAGCGGCCCTGTGGGATCCATCCGCGACCTCACCCGGCGGGTGAGGTTGGGGTGGGGCGCAGGCGACCGCTCGTGGGCCTGGAAGCCGGCCGAAAGCGGCTAAGCCGGAACGATGCAGTTGGGAGGAAAGTGATTGCGAAGCAGATGCTTGTGCAAGCCGAGGAGTGAGCGAGGCGCGGGCTGGTACAAAGCCCGTAACGAGCGAACGACGAAGGATTTGCGCAAGCAGATCAAGCAAGCACGACCGATCCAACTGCATCGTTCCGGCTTAGCCGGAACGATGCAGTTGGGAGGGAAGTGATTGCGAAGCAGATGCTTGCGCAAGCCGAGGAGTGAGCGAGGCGCGGGCTGGTACCAAGCCTGTAACGAGCGAACGACGAAGGATTTGCGCAAGCAGATCAA
>CAIRNV010000146.1 GCA_903880005.1 uncultured Verrucomicrobiota bacterium
CTTCACGACCTCCTTGGTTTGGGCCGCTGTGAGCCTGGACTTGCGGCCTGCCTTCCCCTTGCTGGCAAGGCCTGCCTTGCCGCCCTTCTCCCACGCCGACTTCCATCGGTAGGCCACCTGACGGCTCACCCCCAACTTCCGTCCGACCTCCGGGGCCGAAGTTCCCTTTTCAAACATCGCGGCCGCCCGGACCCGCCGCTTTTCCATCAAGGTATGATCTCGTTTCAGCGCCATGCCCGGAGGATACACGCACAATGAAAAATGTCATCCTATTATGCGAGTCTCAATAGCGTCCCACGTCGTTGCTCGCTCCTCACAGACCGCTGCGGGTCTGCTCGTCGCTCACGCCTCGTTGGACACGAAAATCCCTCGCGGCGAAACACCAGCCATTTGTGAGACACGACACTAGCAACCCTCGTGGCGCTCGCTGGACGCCCGGCGGCCCGGGTCATTCCTCGATCTTGCCGTCCACCTTGATGTCCAGGGACAACGCCACCTTCCGGCCCAGGACACGCTGGAGCTCGCGTCGGGAGAACTCCCGCAATTGCTTCACCCGCGCGCCGCCCCGCCCGATCAGCATGCGCTGGTACTTGTCATGCGAGGCGAACACGGTGGCATCGACGCCCAGGCGCTCCGGGGATTTGTCGGTGGCGGGCATCACCTCGACCCGATCAATGGAGACGGTGGTGCGGTACGGGACCTCGTCGCCCGCTTGGAGGTACACCTGCTCCCGGATCACCTCGGCGATGCGGAAGTCGCGGGTCGCGTTGGTGACGTCCTCGGGTGGATAGAGCGGCTCCGACTCGGGCAGCAACGACTCGATGGCGAGGATGAGGTCGTCGTTCCCGATGCCCGTGCTGCCGGAGACGTCGAGGACATGCTGGTAGGTGCCGGCCCGGGTCTTCCACGCGGCACGGTACGGGCGCGGGAGGTCGGCCTTTCCCAGGCAAAGGATGCGCGGGGAGCGGCATCGCGCGAGGGCCTCGGCCACCATGCCGTCCTCCGGTCCCGGCTCGCGCGTGGGGTCGGCGAGGTGCACGACGACGTCCACGTCGGCCAGGGCCTCGATGGCGCGCTGGTGCAGGGAGTCCACCAGGGCGGAGCGATGGGTGCGGAAGAAGCCGGGCGTATCGACGAACACGAGCTGCGCCCCGGGGCGGTTCACGATCCCGTGCACGGCATGGCGCGTGGTCTGGGGCTTGGGGGTGACGATGGAAACCTTCTGGCCCACGAGGCGGTTGAGCAGCGTGCTCTTGCCGGCGTTGGTGCGGCCCACCAGGGCGACCAAGCCCGCGCGGAAAGGGCCGGTGGGGCGGGGAGACACTGGAGCGGCGGGGATGGCCGAGGTTCCGGATGGGGGGGCGTCGTGGGGGGAGGGTTGGTTTTCGTTCATGAGCATTGCGGTGTCAGGCGGCGTTGGCGCCAGGCCTCGTAGAAGAAGACCGCGGAGGCGTTGCCGACGTTGAGCGAATCCACCCCCGATTGCATGGGCACGACGACGCGTTGGTCGCAGGCCTCGCGCACGGCGGGGCGAATGCCCTCGCCCTCGGAGCCGAGGACGATGCAGGCGTCACGGTCGAGTCGGGCATCCGGCAGCAACACCTCGTCGGTGTGGGGATGGGCGGCGAGGCAGGCGATCCCTGCGTCGCGCAACTGGCGAAGCGTGGCCACAAGGTCCGGGGTCAACAGGTAGGGGATCTTGAACACCGTTCCCATGCAGGTCCGCACGGAGCGCCGCAGGTAAGGGTGCGCGGACGTCTCGCCCACGACGAGGGCCTGGACGCCCATGGCCACGGCATTGCGGAGGACCAGGCCCACGTTGACGGCATTGACGACGCCATCGACGGCCGCCAGCAGGCGCGGGCGCGGGAGCGCCAGGATCTCGGGAAGCGTCGCGGGGGCCGGCACGCGTCCCAACGCCAGGACGCCTTGGAACATCTTGAATCCCGTCAACTGGCTCAGGATCTCCTTGGGCGCGACAAACGTATCAATGGGCTCCGGACGCGCCTCGATGATGGGCGTGTAGTCGTCCAACCACTCGGGAGGCAACAGGACCGACGCGACGCCGTGCGGCGAGAGGAGGAGGCGGCGGACGACCTTCTCGCCCTCGGCGACGAAGAGTCCGGCCCCGAGTGGCTCGACCTGCGACCGCATGTTGCGGTAGGGGGCCATGCGCGGGTCGTCGAAGGATTCGATGGCGTGGCGTAGCATCATGGGCGGCGGCGCATGGGCTGGGAGCCCTAGCGCATGGCGGCGTCACCCGCCTTGGCTTCGTCCTGGGCCCGGGCGATGCGCCCGGCACAAAACGCCTCGAAGGCGCGCCGATCGTCGTCCCGCGGAAATGCACGGTGCGGGATGACGATTCCCTGGCTGGACGTCAGGCAGAGGAACATGCCCCGACGGCCGTGCCGGACGCGCTCGAAGGTTCCCCATGTCACCGTCGATTGGCCGCGATGGGACGAGGCGTGGAGCCCGGCGTCGTCCGCGCGTACGGTGGCCTCGCCGAGAAACTTCGGGTGCCTCCGCGCAAGGGCCATGAGCGGGATCAGGATGAGGAAACCGGCCCATTCGCCGACGAAGGTCAGGAGGGCGGACGTGACCAGGAAGGCCGGGGGTCGGCCCGCGCGATGGGACGTCCACGTGACGAACCCCGCTGACAGGAGCGACATGGCGAGGAGCACCCGGCTGCGCAGCACGTAGCCCCACGTCCAGTCGAGGAGGTCGAGGCGGTTGAGCGTGAACCGGATTTCGGGCGGCGGGTTCATGCGCGCTTGAGCTTGGGGCCGGAGGGGGTGTCCTCGACGACCCAACCCATGGACCGGATCTCCGCGCGCAGGGCGTCGGCACGGGCGAAGTCCCGGGCTTTCTTGGCGGCGACGCGCTCGGCGGCAAGGGCCACGACGTGCGCCGGGGTTTCGTCCTGCGTGGCGGGCGCGGGCGCGATCGCCAGGACGGCGTCGATGCTTGCGAAGGCGGCCAGCTCGGCGGCGGCGGCGGCGGGGGTGAGGTCGCCGGAAGCCAGGGCGCGGTTCTGTTCACGGATCCAGTCGAAGACGGCACCCCATGCGCGCGAGACGTTGAGGTCGTCGTTGATGGCCTCCTTGAAGGCCTCGGGGAGCCCGGGTGAGGGCGAGGGTGCCGGGCCTGCGGCCAGGGCGGCGCGTTCGCGGAGCTTGCCAAGGCACTCGTCCAGGCGCCCGAGCGCCGAGCGCGCGCCTTCGAGCCCCGCCAGGGTGAAGTTGAACGTCTCGCGATAATGCGCGGACAAGAGAAGGAACCGGACCTCGCGGCCGGAGAAGCCCCTGCCCAGGAGGTCCCGCACGGTGAAGTAGTTTCCGAGGGACTTGGACATCTTGCGTCCCTCGACCAGCAGGTGCGCGCCATGAAGCCAATGGCGCACGAAGGGGAGCTTGCGTCCGTGGAGGTCGCCGCGGAGCCCGCCCGCGCCCTCGCTTTGGGCAATCTCGTCCTCGTGATGGGGGAAGGCGAGGTCCTCGCCGCCCAGGTGGATGTCGAAGGAGTCGCCCAGCAGGGCCATGCTCATGGCGGAGCACTCGATGTGCCACCCGGGCCGTCCTTGCCCCCATGGGCTGTCCCAGAAGACGTCGCCGTCCTCGGGCACGCGGGCCTTCCAAAGTGCGAAGTCGGCGACGTGGTCCTTGTCGTATTCATCGGCCGAGACGCGGCCCGTCTGGCGTTGCTGGCCCGGGTCGATGTGCACGAGCTGCCCGTAGCGACAGGCGCAACCGGGCCAACGTTCGGCGGCTTGGTAACGCTCGATGTTGAAGTACACGGAGCCGTCCGCAGCCTGGTAGGCAATGCCGCGCTCCATGAGGCGGCCAATCAGGCGGATCATGTCGCCGATGTGGTCCGTCGCGCGCGGCAGATGATGGGGGCGGAGGCAGCGGAGGACGTCGAGGTCGGCGAGGAAGGCTTCAATGTACGGGTCGGTGAACGCGCGCAGCGCCAGGCCGGTCTCGCGCAGGCGACGGAGGATCTTGTCCTCGACGTCGGTGACGTTCATGACGTGCGTCACCTGCATGCCGTTGAAGGCCAGGACGCGGCGGACCAGGTCGGCGAAGACGAACGTGCGGAAGTTCCCGACGTGCCCGAAGTCGTACACGGTTGGGCCGCAGCAATAGAGGCCCACCTGCGGGGGCGCGGACGGGACGAAGGCCTCGACGGACCTTGTGAGCGTGTTGTGAAGCCGGAGGCTCATGTGCTCCGGGGAGTTCGGGGCGGGGGCTGGCAAGTTTCAAGGGCCAAGTTTCCGGTTGCTGACGGGTGATTCCGTGCTTCACTGGGCGGGATGGAAGAGGAACCGCGATGGCGTTCATGCCTGTACGAGTGCCGCGTGATGCACCACCGGCGCTCGCCGCGCGAACACCGGTTCGAGTACGGCATCTTCCTCGCGTGCATCGACCTCGATGAGCTGGGCGTGCTCGACGGCTCCCTTCGTTGGTTCGGTTGGAATCGTCGCCGTGTCGTGTCGTTCCATGATGCCGACCACATGGGGCGGGGCGGGGTGCCAGCGGACGGGGGAACGACCGGGGGCGCGAGGGCGGCGCTCGAGGGTTGGCTGGCGTCCCAGGGCATCCATCTGCCCGCCGGTGCGCGCGTCAGGCTCCTCACGTTCCCGCGCGTGCTGGGCTACGTGTTCAACCCCGTGAGCTTCTACTTCGTGGAGACGCCGGAAGGAGGCCCCTTGCTGGCGGTGGCGGAGGTGGGGAACACGTTTGGCGAGCAAAAGCCCTACGTCGTGCCGCTGGACCGACCGGCGGACGGCTCGCGGCGACCGTTCTTCCGGGTGGTCACGCCCAAGCACTTCTACGTGTCGCCCTTCAGCGCCTTGGACCTCAACTTCGACTTCCGGCTCGAGGAGCCGGGCGAGCGCTTGGCGGTGGGGGTCAACGACGTGGACGCCCAGGGGAAGACCGTGCTGGTGAGCACCTTGACGGGGAGCCGAGTGCCACTGACGGACGCCTGGCTGCGGCGCATGTTGCTGCGCTACCCGCTCGTCACCCTGAGGACGATCACCTTGATCCATTGGCAGGCGCTTCGGCTTTGGCTCAAGCGCCTGCCGTGGCACCGGAAGTCCGAGCGACCGGACCTCCAACGCGGAGTGGTGGGAAGGTAAGGCCGCGACGATTCCGTTGGGGCGGTGATGTTCGGTGGATCGTGTTCCGGAAGGGCTTCGTCCTTCGCTCGCGTTCCCGTCCATGCGTGCCTCCACGAATTTCCCCGAAACAACGTTTTGCCTTCACCGGGCGCGGGAACGATACCAACGCCCTTGAAGGCCCCGCCCAACCACTACGACGCCGCATGGAAGCTCGTCATCGAGCGCCTGTTTTGGCCCTTCCTCGAGATGCTCTTCCCGCCCGTGGCCGCCCTGGTGGACTGGTCCCGCAAGCCCACGTTCCTCGACGGGCAACTTCAGTCCATCTTGCCCGAAGGCGAGCCCGGCGAGATGCGCGCCGACAAGTTGGTGGAGGTGGGCCTCAAGGACGGCGGCAGCGCCCTGCTCCTGATCCATGTCGAGGTGCAGGCCCAGCGCGACCCGGACCTGGCGCGGCGCATGTTCCGGTACCACTACCGGCTCTTCGACAAGTTCGGACGCGCGGCGGCGAGC
>CAIRNV010000147.1 GCA_903880005.1 uncultured Verrucomicrobiota bacterium
TGCGAGGGCTGCCGTAAGTGCGGCGGCTCGGGTCGAAGATACGTGCGATGTCGTCGGCGATGCGGGCGTCCTCCTGGGCGCGTTGGCCGGGGTGGTCGCGGCGATGCCTCCAGGCGTAGTAGCCGCTTCGCGAGACATCGAACGACTCGCCAAGAGCCTCCATGGAATGATCCTGGTTCATCGCGTCCATGCGTTGGCAGCGCTGGTCCGGGGTTCGGAGAGGATGCCCAAGGTTTTTTTTAGAATGTCACGCTGCTCGGTGACGCGACGCAGCTCGTGGAGTGCGGCGTTGAGCTGGGCGCGGAGGTCGGCGTTGGAATCGGCCTTGGCCGAGGGAGGCACGGCGGGGGAGGGGGCCATTTCGTCGCGCCAGCGGTAGAGGCAGTTGGGCTTGATGCCGAGTT
Organism: uncultured Verrucomicrobiota bacterium; assembly: GCA_903880005.1. Classification (GTDB taxonomy): domain Bacteria; phylum Verrucomicrobiota; class Verrucomicrobiia; order Limisphaerales; family UBA9464; genus UBA6176. The sequence goes on from CAIRNV010000147.1 coordinate 405, forward strand.
CCTGGGCAACGACGCGTGCGGACTTGCCGCTGGAGGCCCAGGAACGCACGGCGCCGGCCTTGAAGGCGGCGTCAAAGCGAGGTTGAGCCTTGGGGGTGGCGACCGGTGCCGGGGCCGGCGTGGACGGGGGGACTGGGGTAGTGGTGGAGCTCATGTTCTGGATGGTGTATGGTGTGGTTGCTCTCGGTTTTTGTGTCCACCAAATCGAGGCAACCTCACTTCGTGCGCCGGGTGAGGGCACCCGGCCTACAAGGAGGAAGGACGTTCTGTTCATGAAGCAGAGCCGCCCGCAGAGACGCGGAGGATCAGAATCCATGTCTGTGCGTCTTGCGCTTTCCGGCTCAGGGTTTTCCTGCCGGGTCGTGGCCGTCGAATCGTTCCCCGGCGCGGAGGGGGACCGCGAGCCAGTTGACGCGCGGGGGAACGGGGCACGTGGCAAAGGGCGTGAACGCGCAGGGCGGGTTGTAGGCGAAGTTGAAGTCCAAGATCACGCGGCCGTCGGCACCCGCGCGCGGCACGTGGAGGAAGCGTCCCCCGGGATAGGTCCCGCGACCCGAGGTGCCGTCGCGGAAGTTGATGAACCAGTCCTTGGCCTCGCGATCCTCGACGGGTGTCAGCCGCGCCGCGACACCGCCCACCTCAAACACCAGGACGCCCGGCGCCGTTTCCATCGCGATGTTTCCCGTGACGTCCTGGATCGGGATCGTCTCGGGCGACGGGAACGGGACGAACCGGGCCTCGACGCGCAACGCGGGGTCGTAGGGGAACACACGGATGCCATGAAACCCGCGGCGCCCCGGCCCGTCCGGGTCCCGCACGCGCACCGCCCTTCGGTCGCCTCGCGCCAGAATCCACCACGTCAGCCGGCCGGACTCGACGAACGTGGCCGGGCCCGGGTTGTCGGGCGCGAGATCCATGGCGGCACCGGCCGGGATGGGGTGGCCGCCCACGCGCGACCCGCCCTTGAGGCCGGGCTCGAAGGCCACGCGTCCGGCGGCGAAGGTCAACGTTCCCACCGCGTCCGGCGCGGCTTGGGCGGGAAGGCGGATGTCGGATCGGGCGTCGGCCCCGATGGAATGGCGGCCGGGCTGGAGCCAATGGAGCCCGGCGAGGGATGCCCAGCCCTTGGGACCGCCGATGTCCTCCGCCCGGTGGCGTCGCCAGGCGTGCCAGGCATCGGGGGGAGGTTGCACGTGGGCGCAGGCCCCGAGGAGCCAAGCGATCCCGGCGAGGGCGATGCATGCGGCGCGGCGTTGCACGACACGAGTGCCGCGCCAGAGGCGGGTGGTTGTCAACGGCGGTGTGGCCCGGGACGCGACGGGTCATCAATCGTGCCTCGCCATGGGATGGGCCGGAGGGTAAGCACTCGGGGATGCGATGGGGTGTCCATGGATGGGCCTGCGTGGCGATGGGGGCATGGGTGGGCTGCAGCGGCCAAGGCCCGGCCGACGGCGGCGCGGCGCGTGGCCCGGCGACGAACGCGTCGGCCGTGGCGACCGCGACGAACGCGTCGGCCGCCTTGGGCGGCACTCGCGGGGCGGCCGTCGCCGTGGCGGCGACGAACGAGCCCACGATGGAACGGGTGGAGCTGTTGATGAGGGCCCGGCGTTTCCCCGAGGCATGGGACGCCGCGACCACCTTGATCAAGCTGAAGCCCGAGGACGAGGACGCGCACTTCAACGCGGGGTTCATCGCGGCGGAGCTGGGGCGGACGAACGACGCGATCCTCCACTACCAGGAATGCGTGCGCCTGGTCCCGGAATACGCCGAGGCCCACAACAACCTGGGCAACCTGCTTCGGAAGGCCGGCAAGCCCGCCGAGGCCATCCGTCACCTGGAGGAGGCCATCCTGCATGCCCCGTCGAATGCGTCGGCCCACAACAACCTCGGCACCACGCTGGCGTTGATGGGGCGCGTGGACGAGGCCGTGCCGCATTTCGTGCAGGCGACGGAGCTGCGCGCGGAGTACGCCGAGGCGTGGTTGAACCTGGGCAACGCCTACATGCAGCAGCAGCGGTTCACGGACGCGCGCGCCCCGTTGCAACGGGCGCTGGAGCTGAACCCGCAACATCCCGCCGTCCACCGCGCCATCGCGCGCCTGCGACAAAAGCTGCCGTGAAGCGAAGGCGGCATCCTGCCGCTGGGGCATGTTGGGCAAGCGGATGGAAGCCGCTTCCACCTTCAATCCGGCCCCGTGGAAGGTGTCAGCGATGGCCTACCGGCCTAGCGCTTAGCCGTAACGATTCAGTTGGGAGGGAAGTGATTGCGAAGCAGATGCTTGCGCAAGCCGAGGAGTGAGCGAGGCGCGGGCCGGTACGAGGCCCGTAACGAGCGAACGACGAAGGATTTGCGCAAGCAGATCGAGCA
>CAIRNV010000148.1 GCA_903880005.1 uncultured Verrucomicrobiota bacterium
AGCCGCTGAGAGATCCGACAGCAACACCCCCAACCTCCGCGTCTCTGCGTCTCCGCGGGCGACTCCACCTCATGCAGGAAACGGCGTTGTTCCCGCCGCGTGCGGTCACGCCGCCGACAGCCATGCAAATGGGTTGGAGACGAACCTCCCGCAGAGCCGCTGAGAGATCCGACAGCAACACCCCCAACCTCCGCGTCTCTGCGTCTCCGCGGGCGACTCCACCTCATGCAGGAAACGGCGTTGTTCCCGCCGCATGCAGGCACGCCGCCGACAGCCGTGCACATGGGTTGGAGAAGAATCTCCCGCAGAGACGCTGAGACGCCGAGAGATCCGACAGCAACACCCCCAACCTCCGCGTCTCTGCGTCTGCCAAGGAAACCGCCGGTTGGCCGCCCGGGCAGGTTTCACTGGCCCGATCAACCGTCCGCCCTTGGTTCCACCGCTGGAATTCGCGGGAACCGGACCCGGACGCGGGTGTACCCGTCGTGGCCCGCGATGAACTCGATGGAGCCTTGGTGCGACTCGACGATCCACTTCGCGATGCTCAGTCCCAGGCCGGAGCCCTCGGCCTCGGGGTTGCATTCCTGATTCGCGCGGAAGAACCGGTCGAATACGCGGGGAACCAGTTCCGGCGGAACTCCCTTGCCCGTGTTGCCGATCACGAGGACGACGCCTTCGCGATCCGCGGTTAGCCCGTATTCAATCCGGCCTCCGGGGTGGTTGTACTTCACCGCGTTGTCTGCCAAGGCGAGGAGGAGCTGCCGAATCCGATGGCGATCCCCCAGGATCGATGTCGCCTCGCATGGGCCCAACGAGACGGACACCTCGCGTGCCTGCGCCAGGATCTGCGCGTCGCCGAAGCTTTCCCGCACCAGTTCATCCAGGCGGACCGGCAACGCCTCCAAGGACACGCGGCCGGCATCGACCTTGGCCAAGAGGGACAGGTCGGCAACGATCCGGGTCAGGCGTTGGATCTCGTCCAGCAGGCCGGCGAACATCTCCCGCTGTTCCGGGGACGTGCCCGGCGAGTTCATGGCCGTCTCGATCTCGCCGTGGATCACGGCCAATGGGGTCCGGAGCTCGTGCGAGGCGCCGAGGGTGAACTCGCGGACCCGGCGGAAGGAATCCTCGAGGCGCGCATGGCTCAGGTTCAGGGCCTCGGTCAGGCGGTCCACCTCGTCCCGGTTCCCGGTCCGGGGCAACTGCCGGCTCAGGTTGTCGGCACGCCGTTGCTCCACGTCTTGGACGAGCTGTTCCAACGGCCTGAGGCTCCTTTGCAGCAGCCACCAGCCCCCGCAGACGGCGACCAGCGTCAGCGGAAGGAGGCAGTACGCGACGACCTCGGCGATCTCCTGGGTGACCGGGACGTGGGGCTCGCCCTCGGCCTCGCGCCAACCGCGTTCCACGATCAGCTCGAAGTACATCATCGCGGCGGTGAGGACGACCACGAGCAACAGCACTCCACCGTACCAGAGGGTCAGACGCTGGCGGATGGTCATGAGGGAACCCTCAGCGAATAACCGACGCCCCGGACGGTGTTGAACAGGCGGACGGAACCCTCGTGGTCGATCTTGTCGCGAAGCCGCTTGATATAGACATCGACCAGGTTGGATCCCGGATCGAAGTCGTAATCCCAGACGGCCTCGACGATGGCCATGCGGCTGCACACCCGACCGGAAGAGCGCATCAGGTACTCGAGGAGGCGATACTCCCTTTGCGTGAGCTCGATGGTCCTTCCGCCGCGCCTCACCTCGCGGCTGACGGTGTCAACGGAGAGGTCCGCGATCCGGAGCTCGACGGGGCGTGCCTCGACGGACCGCCGGCCCAACGCACGGACCCGGGCGACCAACTCCGCCAGCACGAACGGCTTGGGAAGGTAGTCGTCGGCGCCGGCATTCAGGCCCCGGACGCGGTCTTCCACCTCGCCTCGGGCCGTCAGCAGGATGACCGGGGTCCCCACCCCGGACTGACGCAGTTCCCGGAGCGTCTGCAGCCCGTCACGGCCCGGAAGCATGATGTCCAGGATGATGACGTCGTAGCGCTGGCTCCCGAGGGCCAGGAGCAGGTCGTCCCCGCGCTGGAACCCTTCAACCGCGAAGCCCTCCGCCTGCAAGGCCTTGCGGATGAAGTCGGCCACCTTCCGTTGATCCTCGACGAGCGCGACGTGCACCAGCCCATCCCCTCCAGCGGAGGGGGCTGGATGTCAAACATTCTCCGGTCGCGACCCGAGATCCGCGAGGGTCGGCCGACGTCCCGATGAGGTGGACGATCCCCAACGGCGAGGGGTCGGGGGCAAGCATGGCGCCGGGCGCAACAGGGATTCGATGAACAAGAATTCATCTGGGGTTCATGGCCCGTTCACCCGGGGATGCGACGTTGACGGGGAAAGGAATGACGACGCGCCAGTCCAACCATGCCGACCCCCGCGCCGACGGCATTCGGTCCGTCACGCCGACCCGGTCGCTGCTCGCGGCGTGGGTCGGGGTCTTCATCGTGGGATGCACGACGGTTCCCTCGCCGTCGGACCTGACGGGGCGGGTGCTGGCGGAGACCCGGGACGTCGCCCGGGGTGAGGCATCCCAAGAGCCTCCTGGAATCGAGGGGCGGGATCGGCTGTCGGAGGACGAGGCGGTGGCGCTGGCGCTCTGGAACAACGCCGCGTTCCAGGAATCGCTGGCAACCCTGGGATTCCAGAGGGCGGATCTCCTGCTGGCGGGCCAGTTGGGGAATCCGTCCTTCGTGACCCTGTTTCCGGCAGGAGCGAAGCAGCTCCAGTTCACGGCGCTGCTTCCGGTGGAGGCGTTCTGGCTTCGTCCGCGGAGGGTTGCCGTGGCGAGGATCGACCTCGAGAGCGCGTCCGAACAGTTGGTGGCCACGGGGCTCGACCTGGTTCGCAATGTCCGGATCGCCTTCGTCGAGCTGGTGTTGGCGGAGGATCGCCTCAAGGCAGCCACCCAGTCCGTCGAGGTGCAGGAGCGGATCGCGGAGCTCACGAGGAAGCGGTTCGATGCCGGGGACGTTGCTGGATTGGAATCGGACCAGGCGGCGGCGGTCGCCCTGCAATCCCGCCAACTGCTCGAACGGCAGCGCCGGGACGAGAAGTTGGCCCGGGCCCGTCTGAGGCAACTGCTCGGGCTGAGGGAACATGATTCTCTCCCGCCGCTGGTACGCGCGGCCATCCCGGCAGGCCCGCCGATCGCCGAGGCCGAACTGTTCCGTCGAGCACTGGCGGCCCGACCGGAGTTGCGGGCCAACGAGCTGGCCCTCCAGGCGGCGGCGAAGCGAGGGCAGCTTTCCAAGGCCGAGGCCTTCCTGGTCGGGGCGGGCTTCGACGTCAAAGGTTCCCCGACCGGAGCCCAGGCGGGACCCGGGCTGAATCTGACGTTGCCGATCCTGAACCAGAACCAGGGAGCCAGGGCCAGGGCGGAGGCTTCGTCCCACGTGCTGGTGCGACGCCATCTGGCATTGCAGGACCGCATCCAACTGGAGGTTCGTGAGGCCCTGACCCGGAGGGAGCATGCCTTGCGGGAACTGGGACTCATCCAAGGCCGGATCCTGCCCGCCTTGGAATCCGCGGCGAACCATGCGCGCCAGTCCCTCCAGGCGGGGGAGGCATCGCCCGGGGTGTTCCTCGAATCCGAGCGACGCCTGGCGGACGCCCAGGTCCTGCTGGCCGAGGCGATCGCCGAGGTCCGACGATCCGAGGCGGAGATCTCCAGGGCGGTCGGCCGACGATTCGAGAACCCCTAGACCCACGATGAAGAAGCCCCTGTACCTCCTGATCGGAGTCCTTCACGCGATGCCCCTGGTCGCCGCAGATCCCGCCTCGGCTCCGGCGGTCGTCACCAAGGAGGCGGACCTGGTGGTGGTCCGCCTGAAGCCCGAGGCCGAGCAGCGTCTCCGGATGAAGGTGGTTCCCGTCGAGAGTCGGCGAGTCCCCGACGTGCGGGTTTATCCCGGCCTGGTGGTGAGGACCCTGGCGGCCGGCTCGACCGTCGCACCGCAACTGGGTGGGACCCTGGACGAGTTCCTGAGGCTTGCCGAGCTGCAGATCCAGGCCGACGACCGCGTCCGCCAGGCGCAGGTGCAGGAGGATGTCGCCCGCATCGCGTTCAAGCGGGCCGAGAAGCTCCTGGGTTCCGAGTCCGGCAGCGCCCGGCAGGTGGACGAGGCGCGGGCCGCCCTCGGGCTGGCCGAGTCCGCCCTGCAAACCGCCCGGTCGCAACGCGCGCTGCTTGGCGGCTCCGCCTTGGACCCGTCGTCCGCCGGCCGACATTGGGTCAGGGTGGCGATCCCGTCGTCCGAGGCGGCGCTGTCCCGAGGCGCGTCGGAAGCGAAGGTCGGTCACCTGGGAACCGCCCGATTGGAGACCTCGGCCCGTCGGATCCCAGGGCCGCCGACGGCCAATTCGCTGGCGAACGCGGTCGATGCCTATTTCGAGCTGCCCGACGAATCCCCCTTCAAGGCGGGGGAACGGGTGGCGGTCGAGATCCCGCTGGAGAAGGCTTCCCGTTCCGCCACGGTGGTTCCCTTCAACGCGGTGCTCCGGGATTTCCACGGCGGGGAGTGGATCTACGAGCGGACCGGAGCCCATGCGTACACCCGGCGTCGCGTCCAGGTCGCGAGGATCCATGGGACCGACGCCGTGCTGGAGTCCGGGCCACCCGTTGGGGCGATGGTCGTGACCGACGGAAGCGCCGAGCTCTTCGGCACGGAGTTCATGACCGGCAAGTAGTCTCCAACCAGCCAGCACATGCTGAAATTCATCGTGAAGTCGGCGATGGGCATGCGGGTGCTCGTCGTGGCCATGGCCCTGGCGGTCCTCTTCCTCGGCTTCGACGCCACCCGCAACGCCCCCCTCGACGTCTTCCCGGAGTTCGCGCCTCCGCTGGTGGAGGTCCAGACGGAGGCCCCGGGGCTTTCGACGGAGGAGGTGGACTCCCTGGTCTCGGTCCCCTTGGAGAACGCCCTCAACGGACTCCCCTTCCTGAAGACCATCCGGTCGAAGTCTGTGCTCGGCCTCTCCTCGGTCGTGATGATCTTCCAGAAGGGAACCGACATCCTAAAGGCACGTCAGCTCGTCCAGGAACGGCTCAACACGGCCCAGAACCGCCTTCCCGCAGTGGTGAAGCCGCCGGTCCTCATGGCGCCGAGTTCCTCCCTCAGCCGGGTGCTCAAGGTGGGCCTCCAGTCGGACACGCTCAGCCAGACCGAGCTGAGCGAACTAGCCGTGTGGACGCTGAGGCCGCGGCTCATGGCCGTGCCCGGCGTCGCCAACGTCGCCGTCTGGGGCCAGAGGGACCGGCAACTCCAGGTCCTTGTCGATCCGGAACGCATCCGGGTGGCCGGAGTCACCCTCGACGCCGTCGTCCGGGCCGCGGGTGACGCCGTCGTCGTCGGCGCGGGTGGCTTCATCGACACGCCCAACCTCCGTCTCGGCGTCAACCAGCTCCCGGCCGTCGCGACCCCGGACGACTTGGCGGCCACCGTCGTCGAGTTCCGGAACGGGATCCCCCTCCGTCTCGGGGACGTGGCGGAGGTCACGGAGGGCAATCCCCAACCCATCGGCGATGCCGTCATCAACGACGGCGACGGGATCCTCCTGATCGTCGAGAAGCAGCCCTGGGGCAACACCCTCGACGTGACCCGTGGGGTCGAGAAGGTCCTCGCGGAAACGAGACCGGCGGTGCCGCAGGTCCGGATCGACAGCACGATCTTCCGCCCGGCCACCTTCATCGAGCTGTCCATCGACCACCTCACCGAGGCGCTTTGGCTCGGATGCCTCCTGGTCGTGATCGTTCTGGCGCTGCTCCTGGGCGACTGGCGGACCACCGTCATCAGCGTGGTGGCCATACCCCTGTCCTTGGCCGCCGCCCTTCTCCTCCTCCGATGGCGTGGGGAGACGATCAACACCATGATCCTCGCGGGCCTCATCATCGCCCTCGGCGAGGTCGTCGATGACGCCATCATCGACGTGGAGAACATCCTGCGGAGGCTCCGGCTCAACGCGGCGGCGGGTTCCCCGAGATCGACGTCGGCTGTGGTGCTCGCCGCCTCCCTCGAGGTGCGGAGCGCCGTCGTCTATGCAAGCCTCATCATCGTCCTGGTCTTCCTGCCGGTGTTCTTCCTCCCCGGACTCGCCGGGACCTTCTTCCGGCCGCTGGCGCTGTCCTACATGCTGGCCATCGGGGCTTCCCTCGCCGTCGCGTTGACCGTCACCCCGGCTCTCAGCCTCCTCCTGCTTCGGGTCGAGACCGGCAAGGTCCACGAGCCCGGGGTCTCCCGGGGGCTCCGGGCCCTCTACCGGATGGTTCTTCCGTGGGTTGCCGGAAGACCCGTCCTGGCCACGTCGGTGGTGGTGGCCGCCTTGGGTTTCACCGCATGGATCTGGCAGACGCGGCTGAAGGAGGAGTTCCTGCCGAGCTTCAAGGAGCGGGACTTCCTGATGCATTGGCTGGAGAAGCCCAACACCAGCCTCGAAGCCAGCAAACGGATCACCAAGGCGGCGGCGCAGGATCTGATGAAGGTCCCCGGGGTCCGCAACCAGGGCGCCCACATCGGTCGCGCCGAGGTGGCGGACGAGGTCGTGGGTCCCGACTTCACGGAACTCTGGATCAGCGTCCACCCCGCGGCCCCGTACGACCAGACCGTCCAGGCGGTCCAGTCGGTGGTGGACGGCTACCCGGGCCTTTCCCGGGATCTGCTCACCTTCCTGCGGGAACGGATCAAGGAAGTCCTCACCGGGGCCAGTGCCAGCATTGTCGTCCGGATCTTCGGCCCGGGCCTGGAGCAGCTCAGGACCCATGCCGCCGAGGTTGAAGCGGCAGTCCGGGACGTTCCCGGCGTCAGCGCGCTCAAGGTCGAACCCCAGGTCCAGGTCCCCCAGATCACCGTGCGGCTCCGCACGGACCGGGCCGCGCTCCATGGACTGACCCCAGGAGCGGTACGCATGGCGGTCTCCACGCTCGTCAAGGGCCGGAAGGTCGGTGAGGTCTTCCGAAACCAGCAGGTCCACGACGTCGTCGTCTGGGGCGTCCCTTCAGCCCGTTCCGACTTCACCGCCCTTCGGGAACTCCTCATCGACACCCCGGGCGGCGGGTCGGTCCGCCTTTCCGACGTCGCCGACCTCGCCGTCGTGCCCACGCCCAACGCGATCAAGAGGGAGGGGGCCTCGCGTCGGATCGACGTGACCTGCAACGTCGGCTCCGGCCGGGCCTTGGGCGACGTCGTCCAGGAAATCGAGGCGCGGGTCGGGAAGATCGGGTTCTCGACCGGGTACCATGCCGAGATCCTCGGGGAATGGGCTGAGCGTCAGGCGGCCCAGAGCCGCTTGGTCTGGCTCTCCCTCGCCAGCCTTGCGGGCATCCTCGTGCTCCTGTTCGCGGACTTCCAAAGCCTCCGCCTCACCGCGTTGACCGCCCTCACGTTGCCGTTCGCCCTGATCGGCGGCGTCGTCGCGGTCTGGATGGGGGGAGGCGTCGTGTCGTTGGGATCCCTGGTCGGATTCGTGACCATCCTCGGCATCGCCGCCCGGAACGGGATCCTGCTCGTCAGCCACTACCGCCATCTCGAGGTCGAGGAAGGGGTGCCGTTCGGCATGCCCCTGATCCTGAGGGGAAGCGAGGAAAGGCTGGTTCCCATCCTGATGACGGCGGCCACCGCCGGCCTCGCCCTGCTCCCGCTGGTCTTCAAGGGCGATGTCCCCGGGAACGAGATCGAACGGCCGATGGCCATCGTGATCCTTGGGGGGCTCGCGACCAGCACGGCGTTGAACCTCTTCCTCCTCCCGGCGATCTACGGTCGCTTTGGCCGTGTGAGCCCCTGAACGCGGAGGGTCCCGCAGGAAACCACCCAATCGGAGCACTCGGGGCGCAAGGTCCCCGTGCAGGCGAGCCGCCCACGCCACTTCTCCCACGGGAATTCATGGCCGACGCCCAAAGATTCCGGGCTTCTCCGGGGCTCCAAACTCGGAAAGAAACCGGTGGGACAATCGAGGCCATGATGGCCGCCGCCGAAGCGACCTGAAATCCGGCGTCCTGGGGAGCCGAAGCCCCGGGTCCGCGAACACCTCGCCCACGGCAACAAATCGGTGATCGGGTCCGGTGGCGTTGTGCCAGGCGTCCAAGGCGGGAAGGGTCCATTGCAAGTCCACCAGGAACACGGGCTTCCCATCGGCCCTCCAATATCGGTTTTCCTCAAAGCGAACCCGATGCTCAAAACCGGAGATGGAGACCAACGTGCCGTGCGCGGGAACCACGACCAGATTGCCCCGGATGCAGGCCTGAATGGAACGTCCCATGACACGCAAGGCAGCCACGGACTCGACCGGTGCGATCACGGTGTTTCGCTCCACGACCAGCCCGGTGATCTCGCAGCCATCTTCCGCTCCCAGCTGGATTCCGGCGTAGCCGGTGCTTTGGGCACCATCGTTCCACGAGATGTTCTCTCGGACCTGACAGTCACGGTCCGCGTAAGCTGCGCCCGAATAGGTGTACACCAGGAACCCCGGACCGTGGTTGTGATGCGAGAAGTTACGGACCATCGAGCTCTCCTCGCATCCTCCGTCCAGGTCGAACCCGCCACCATCCCGGAGGCAGGAATGGTTCCCGTAGGACTCGCAACCCTCGATCGTCACCCGACGGCAGGCATGAGCCCAGATGCCGACCGGACCCCCGCGTTCATTGCGACACGCCGCCCCATTGCCCGCCGCGACACAGCCCCGGATGACGGCGGTATCCACTCCATCCATGAAAATGCCGCTGCCCGAGTGATGCTGCCGCTCATCGGGATCGCCGGGATTCCCAACGGCCACGCAATCCTCGATCCGAACCCCTGCATGAGGCCGCGACCTCCGGCCCGCTGGATTGCCGCCGTAAACCATGATGCCGGCATAACGGTTACTGGACGTCAGGCAGCGCTCTATCGTGACGCCTTCAAACCCCATCGAGCGCTGGCTGGCATCCACCATGATTCCGTGCCATCCGAAGCCCGTGACCGAGCAGTCCTGGATGACAAGGCCCGCCACTCGCTCCGGGGTTTCTCGGTCCCGATCGCACCGGATGCCGTCCCCTAGGTTTCCGGGAGCACCCGTGAAGTTCAGCCGGGAAACCGTGATCCAACCGGTCTCCCGTATGAGGAGACCAGATTCCAAGCCTGGCCGAAGGGTCGCCTGCCCGCGTCCATAGCTCGTGATTCGCACCGGTGACTGCGGCGTCCCGCCACCCGCATGCTCGACCCGAAGGCCCCCGTCGAAGGTCGCTCCGCCCTCGAGAAACAGGCCATCTCCCGGCGACAGGCGGTGGTCCGCGACGTGCCGGTTCACCCGCTGCAAGGTCCTCCAGGGTGCCTTCGGGGACGTCCCTGAATTGGAGTCGTTTCCGCTGGGTGAAACGTAGAAGTCGGCCGCATCGACGCAGAGCCATGCGCCCACCAGCCCGAGCACCCAACGTGTCCCATGCCATGAAGCCCAGAATCGAATGGAGCCTTTCCAAGGCAGCCTGGATGGCCGCCTTCCTTGCACCTCATGAAACCCCGACACCCCCAACGCCAGTCAAGTCTGGCAAGCGTTGGTCTCGGATGGGCCCGTCAGGTTTGCAGTCCGGGCGCCCTCACCCGGCGCACCGTGATGCGGCATCCTTGCCGACGCGCGACCGCACGCGGCCTACAGCCGCAGCCAAGCTCACGAAGATCCAAGAACCACGAACAGCACGCATCCCACGGATTCCTCTGGGTCTTGGAATCGTTGGGCATGCGCCATGGACGGGACCGACCGGCTGGGCGCTTAGCCGGAACGATTCAGTTGGGTCGGTCGTGCTGGCTCGATCTGCTTGCGCAAATCCTTCGTCGTTCGCTCGTTACGGGCCTCGTACCGGCCCGCGCCTCGCTCACTCCTCGGATTGCCCAAGCATCTGCTTCGCCATCACGTCCCTCCCCACGGGATCGTCCCCGCCCAAGCCCACATGTCACGGGTCTGAATATGACCCCGTTGCACCGCGGAGACGCCCAACCCTTGCCCGAGGACACCCGACCTTTTTTCGGGGACGCCCGACTTATCCGGGGACGCCCGACATTAGTTGGAGGACGCCCGACATTAGTTGGAGGACGCCGGAGATAAATTCGGGCGTCCCGGAGATCGCTCCCGATGGTCCCGAGGGTTCCCCGAGGACGTCCGACCTTTGTCCGAGGACTCCCAACTTTGTCCGGGGACGTCCGACCTTTGCCCGAGGACGCCCGACCCTTGTTCGGGGACGCCCGACCCTTGTTCGGGGACGCCCGACCCTTGTTCGGGGACGCCCGACCTTTGTTCGGGGACGCCCGACTTTATTTCGAGTACGCCGGAGACGAATTCGGGCGTCCCGGAGATCGTTCCCCATGCGCCGGCGGGTTCCCCGACGACGCCCGAGAGGAACCCAGGCTCCGCCACCCAAATGTCAAATGGACGGATTTTACCACAGATCCTGCCTCCGCACCTACATATTCAATGCTTGGATGTGACCCCATTGCCCTTCCCGGCCGTGCTTGATGAGGATGGCCGCGATGGAAACCAAATCCTCGCCGAGTTCGGCGAGACTCTTCTTGTGCTCGATGGATTCGGATTCGCGCATCGGGGTGAGCGGGCGTTCAGAGGAAGACCGGGACATCTTGCAGCTTTCGCTCGACGAGGCTTCGGACGTCCCTGAGCCACGCTTCCATGTCCTCGGTGGACTTCAACTTGACGCCGGGAAGCACCACCCTTTGAGCCTGAATCCAAGCGCCGAAGAGCGGCGCGGCCGGCCTTGTCCATCACGCCGAGGCGGCTGAGTTGGGCGACCGACTGCGGGAGGATCGGGACTTCAGGTAGGCGTAGCCCTTGAGTGCCTGCTCGGTAGATGCCTTCGGCTGACGGGAAATGGACGCAACGGAAGCCCTGCGAACCTTGGTGAGGGACGTTTCGCAGGTAGCGCTCGAGGCTGAACTGGACGGGATGCCGGGCATAACCCCTTGGAGCCTGTTGTTGAGGGCTTGTCGGGTCAAGGCCTCGAACGAAACCGGTGACGCCGGGATGAACGGGGTGGTGGAAGGTGGTGGGGGGTATGCCACGGCTCTTCGTTTCAGAACGAGTTCGGCAGCAGGACATACACCCCGATGACATCGACCGGGAGCGACGGCGTGACGGAATACGATCCATGGTCCCGGGCTGCCTCACGGACGCGGCGATGGTCCTGGAGAAGGGTATCGGCCCGCTGACGGGCGAGATCTTCCAGCGTCTGTCGGTGGGTCTTGAGGAGGGCGATGGCCTTTGCAATCTCGGCGGAGACCGTGGCGGGATGCAGGTTACCACTGGGTTTCACCTCGAGGAGGCGGCTGATGTGGGCGTCCTGAATCCAGCGGGCGTTGGAGCGACCTTCCAATGCCAGCGGGACTGTTTCCTCGGCCATGAGTGTCTTGGTGACTCCACGGCGCGATGCGGTGAGTTGATGACGAAGGCGCAGCAGGAAGAGCGTGGTGACCGTGGAGACCTCGGCGGTCTCGGTGACGGCGCACCGAGCGGCAAGGTTGGAGGTGCCTTGCAGGGCACCTTCCAGGAGGTGGTCGGCCAGGAGGGCGACCAACGGGTGGGTGCGGTGAATGAAATGGGCCTTGGGAGCGGGTGGATAGTGGAAGCCGATCATCCGTTCGCGGTCGAGTTCCTCCAGGTCGAGGCGCTCCCGGAGGGCGGGAGGCATGTTTCGGAGAATGAATCGCCGCGCTTGGCGGGATGGTTCCAGGGGTGAGTCCAGGCGCTGACAGGCGGCTTGGACGAAACGGGCGATGGAGGCCTCGTCGCCGATGAGGTCGAGCTGGCGACGCCATTCGGGAAGGACCTCCTCGGGGCGCAGACGCCGTTGGGCGAAGACGGTGCGGTTCGCCTTCGTCTTCTCCAGGGCGTCCTTCCAAAACGTTTCAAGGGTTTCGAGGTCTTTCCCCATGACTTCCTCGAAGCCGAAATCGAGCTGGCCGTCGCGGTTCCGGGCGCTGCTGCGCTTGAGCAGGGCCGCCTTGATCATGGCGTGGTTCATCCGCTCATTGTCCTGGGGAACCGGGACCATCACGCCGAAGTCCTTTCGGATGGTCTCCGCCTTGCGGACGATGACCCTGAGGATGAGCCCATCGACCGGTTCTATGACACCCGCCGTCTCCACATCTCCATCGGCTACCTCTCCCCTGCCGACTTCGAGGCCACTTTTAAACGCCAAAAACCATCCTTTTTACTGTCCACTTTTTCGAGGCAAGCCCAGGACATCCTTGCCGCCGCGTGGGGGCACGCGGCCTAGAGCCATGCGATTGGGCCAGGGGAAAACCTCGCGCGGAGACGCGGAGGCATGATCTCTGATCCTCCGCGTCTCTGCGGGCGGCTCCGCTTCATCCAAGGAACGGCGTTCTGCGTGGATGGGCGCGTGCATCCAGGCTTGCACCCGTGCCCGGGTTCGGGTTCCTAGGGCGCGTGTCAGGCAATCCCCCGCAGCAGGCGCCCAGCCGCATGAGCCAATGGCTCGCGCGAGCCCCCTCCCCCGTCTTCGTGGGCGTGGCCGTGGTGGCGGCGTTCGCGACGTACTTCGCCATGTACGCCTTCCGAAAGCCGTTCGCGGCCGCACGGTTTGACGGCGAGATGTTCGTCGATGTGCAGTGGATGCTGTGGGGCAAGGCCATGGCCTTGAAGCTCGAGCTCAAGACGGCCCTCGTGATCAGCCAGGTGCTCGGCTACTGCGCGTCCAAGTATTTGGGCATCAAGTTTTGCTCCGAGCTCACCCCCGCCCGACGCGGCGTCGCCTTGCTCGTCCTCGTGGGCATCGCCCAGGCCGCCCTCGTCCTGTACGCCCTCCTCCCCGGCGGATGGAAGGCCCCGGCCATCTTCCTCAACGGCCTCCCCCTCGGCATGGTATGGGGGCTCGTCGTGGGCTACCTCGAAGGCCGTCGCACCTCCGAGATCCTCCTCGCGGGCCTCAGCCTCTCCTTCATCGTCGCCAGCGGCATCACCAAGGACTTCGGGCGCGCCCTCATGTCTGGCACCATCGCCGACCTCTGGTCCGCCCTCCCCGCCGTCGGCCCGGCCATCGCCCACGCCCTGGGCAAGGTCAGCGAGTCTTGGATGCCCGCCGTCGCAGGGTTCCATTTCCTGCCCGTGTTCGCCCTCTCCGTCTGGCTCCTCAAGCAACTCCCGCCGCCGTCGGCCGCCGACCGCGTCGAACGCGTCCAGCGCGAGCCCATGGGCCGGTCGCAGCGCGCGGCGTTCCTCCGCGAGTTCGGGCCCGGCCTGGGCTTGGTGTGCCTCGCCTACTTCTTCCTCACCGCCTACCGCGACTACCGCGACAACTACCAGGTCGAGCTCTTCGACGGCCTCGGGTACGCCTACGGCAGCAACAAGACCATCATCAGCCGCGCCGAAACCCTCGTCATGCTCGGCGTCATGGGCGTCCTCGCCCTGCTCAACCTCGTGAGGGAAAACCGACGCGGCCTCATGGCGGCCTTCGCCGTCATGACCGCCGGCCTCCTCCTCCTCGGCGGCTCCACCCTCCTCCACGGCGCCGGGCTCATCAGCGGGTTCTGGTGGATGACCCTGACCGGCCTAGGCTCCTACCTCGCCTACGTCCCGTACGGCTCCGTCCTCTTCGACCGCCTGATGGCGTCCACCTCGGTGGCGGGCACGGCCGTGTTCGCCATCTACCTGGCCGACTCCATCGGCTACACCGGCTCCGTGGGCGTGCAGCTCTACAAGGACCTCATGGCCCACGGCCAATCCCGGCTCGGGTTCTTCGTCGGGTTCACCTGGTTCATGTCCGCCATGGGCTCCGCCTGCCTCGTCGCCAGCGCCCTTTACTTCTGGATCAAGACCCGGCCCGCACCGTCGCACGGGCTCCGCCCCTCCGGGGCTCCGGGCCGCTCCGCGGCCGGCGGCTCCGCCGCCCCCGGCTCCTGACTGGCCTAGCTGGACTGGCTACCGGGACCTGCGAGCAAGCGAAGACCCAGGTCGTCCCAGCGGAAGTCGCGGGGCCAGCCGATCCGGTACGCGGAGCGGCACCTCCAGGCCTGGTAGTTCCAGGAGCCGCCGCGCACGACGCGCGAGGCATCTTCTGCCTCGGGCGCATCGTCTTGGGTGCCCGGGTCCCACTGCGCCTCCTCCGTGTACGCGCGCTGCCCGTCCAGACACCACTCCCACACGTTCCCGATCATGTCCCGCAGCCCCCATCCATTCGGCGCCTTCAACCCCACCCGATGCGTCCCACCCAGCTTGTCCGGGTACTGACGCTTGGGCCAATCCGATGCGTCGTACCCGTCATTCACCTCCAGCGCCTGCCCGCTGTTGCCGCCGTACCACGCGATCGCGTCCAGCTCCGGCGCATGGTTCTCGCCCTTGATGGTGATGTCGCCGGTGTACAACGCCGTGTTGGTGCCCGCGCGGCAGGCGTATTCCCACTGCGCCTCCGTCGGCAACGTAGCCTGCAAACCCGGCACGAGGTCCGACAACGCCCGCGCCATCCCCATGCACTCGTCCCACGTGACGCTCTCGACCGGATGCCATCGACCGCCCAGCGCCCTGGGGCCGGCCTTGAAATGGCTCGGGTTGCTTCCCATCACCGCCTCCCATTGGCATTGCGTGACCGGCGTTTCGCCCAGCCAAAACCCCCGCGTGATGTTCACGTCATGCTGCGGGCCTTCGTCGTCGTCCCGTCCCGGCTCGTTCGCGGGCGACCCCATCGTGAATCGTCCCCGCGGAATCCAACGCCATGCGAAGGGCACCCCCTTCACCTCGCATCGCGCGAAGATCCCGTGGTCATCCTCCCCGAACACCGTCGCCCACGGCGGCGCGAACTCGGGATGGTCGGCCTCCACACCGCCGCGTGCGGGCCCGCCGCCTTCGTGCTCCGGTATGCTTTTCATGGTGTAAGCCGACACAGTGGCAGAGGCATCTTGCCGCTGGCCGTCATGCCTCCAGAGCCGGGACGGCTCTGCCACCTTCGACAAAGTGGCAGCGGCATCCTGCCGCTGGCTGTCATCCCCCCAGAGCCGGGACGGCTCTGCCACGTGCCCGAAAGGCCCCCGGGGACTGTCGGCCGACGCCTTCTGGCGTCCCTACCCATCCCCGGGGGCCCGCTGTCTCCCTGCGCGGGGCGTCGGGATAACGGGGACCGGGTCAGCCGCCGGGCTTCTGCCGGGCGGGCGAGCTGCGAGCAAGCGAAGACCCAGGTTGTTCCTGCGGTTGTCGCGGTGCCTGTCGTTCCGGTACGCGGAGCGGCACCTCCTGGCCTGGTTGTTCCAGGAGCCGCCGCGCACGACGCGCGAGGCAATTTAGGTCCCCGAAAACTCTCCATGGCACCCCCAATCGAAACGCACCGTCGCGCCGCCGCGTGCCCGCCCCGGACAAGGGGAATGCCGGGCGGATGCCATACCGGGTTCCTCGACGGTTTCGGGGCCTTCCATCGAACGGATGGGCCATGAAACTCCAACAACGGACCCTCTCTGTGAACTCGCACAGGCGACGCCTTGCATGACCCGGGAGCGCCAACGGCGCGGCCCACGCCAGCCCGGGGCAACGCCCCGGGTTGGCCCCCCCCCGACCCATCCAAGCCCTGAAAGGGCGAACCAAGGCATCGTTCCGATCCGCATTCCGGGGGATGGCACGCCCCTTCAGGGCTTGTGTCGTCGGGCGTCGTGAACCCGGGGCGTTGCCCCGGGCTGGCTTGAGGCTGCCCCTTTGGGGCGCCCTGCCGCCGGAGGGATGGATTCGGCCACCAAGCCTTCCCGGGGACCATGGGCCGCACCCAGCATCCAGTTTCACGCGCCGACAACGCCGAGGAATCGAAAGCCTCGGGCGCAGCCATCCAGGCGCGAAGCGCGGCAACCCGTCTCGTATGGGACTGGATCCACGCCTTCGGTCCCTGCCCAAGCCGACTCATGCGTCCACCCCCTCGCCACGCGCCGCCAACATGCGTCCACGCCACGGCCGGCAATCCGCCGCGTCTGTGAACGAGAACAACGAAGACGCCCGACGTCGCAGCATGGCCGTGTCGATCTCACCCCGGCGATGCAACGCCTCCACCTCCAACAATCGCGTCCGCAGTCGCCGACGCGCCCGTCGTCCCAGCAACACGCGTCCCGGCAAGATGCGATACCCAAGGAACGGCACCCCGTCGCGCGTCGGCAACGGGCGGGGCGTGCCCTTCCATTCCAGTCCACGTTCGCGGCCCAGCCATGCGCGCAGGTCCTCCAACCACCCCTGCAACGTGCCCGGGTCATCCGCCCACAACACCAGGTCGTCCATGAACCGCGCATGATGACGGCACCCAAGGACCTCCACGATCCGACGGTCCAGCCCGTCGAGGTAGAAGTTCGCCAGGTACTGGCTCGTCAGCGTCCCGATGGGCAACCCCTTGCCTGGCGTCGTCTCATAGGAGCCCACCACCCGGGCAAACCATTCCAGCAATCGCCCGTCCTTGAACCGCCGACGGAGCAATCCCATGAGCACGGCATGGTCCACCGAGTCGAAGTACTTCCGCACATCCAGCTTCAAGAACCAGCGGCGTGCGCCGCTGCAACGCACCGCCCACCGCACCGCCGCGCGGTTCCCCTTCCCCAGCCGGCACGCAAAGCTGCGGTCCTGTGCCCCCTTCTCCATCCACGGGCCCGCCACCGCCATCACGGCATGGTGCACCACCCGGTCCCCAAACGGCGCCGCATGGATCACCCGCACCTTCGGGTCCCGCACCACGAACCGTCGATACCCCCCGGGACGCCATGTCCCCGACGCCAACGCCTCCACCAACCGCCCGAGCTGCGCCTCCCGATCCTCCACGAACCTCCGCCCCTCCTCGCTTTGCCGTCGTCCCGCCAAGGCCCGTCCCATGGCCCGATGCAGGTTCCCCAGCTCCGCCACCT
>CAIRNV010000149.1 GCA_903880005.1 uncultured Verrucomicrobiota bacterium
CGCGGGCCATCGCGGCGTCCGCCCTCCCCGTGGTCTCCGCCGTCGGGCATGAGATCGACTTCACCATCGCCGACTTCGTGGCGGACATGCGGGCGGCGACGCCCAGTGCGGCGGCGGAATTGCTGACGGCGGGGTACGTGGCGGCGCGGGCGCAGGTGGCGGACATGGCGGTGCGCCTGCCGCGGTTGGCGTGGAACGAATGGGAATCCCGTTCGGACGAGGCCCTGGCCTTGGGGCATCGCCTGGCGCGGTTGCATCCGCGACGGCTGCTGGAGGCGCAGGGGCAACGGCTGGACGACGTGCTGGAATCCATGCGCCGGGCGGTCGTTCGTGGTCATCGCGAGGCCGGTCTGCGGGTGGCGTCGGCGGCGCGGCGCCTGGGCGGGGCCCGCCCGCTGGAGCGCCTGGGCCGGGAACGGGCACGAATGGAGGAGCTGCGCCGGCGCCTGACGATGGCGGCGGGGCTGGGACGACGGGGTGCGTCCGAGAGGTTGGACGGTCTGGCGGGACGGCTTCGGTTGCTGTCGCCGCAGTCGGTGCTGGACCGGGGTTACTCCATCACGACGGATGCGGAGACCGGGTTGGTGGTGCGGGAGGCGGCGGGGTTGAAGGCCGGGCAGCGGATGGCGACGCGCCTGGCGAAGGGCGTGGTCCACGGAGTGGTGACGCGCGTGGAGCCGCCTTCGTCGTGATCGTGGGGAGAGGTCGTTCGCCCATTGTCCCACGACTATGGGACGCCTCCGTCACGCCTTGGCGTCCCGCCTATGCCGCCGTGGGCGTGGGCGAGGGCGAGGATGCGGGTCGCACGTACTCCCGGGCCCAGGCGTTCAGCAGGGAGACACGGCCGCGGAGGCCAAGCCGACGGGCGAGCGAGGCCCTCCGATAACGGGGATGGGCGAGGTACCCGCGAATCCAATCCAGCTCCTCGGGGCAGGGATCGATGACGAGCCGGTCAAACACGCGGACCTCGTCGGCGAAGGCATCCCGGTGGACGAGTCGCAGCAGCCAAGCCAAGGCCCGCGCTCCCCAGGGCAAGGTCATGAGAAACAACCTCCACGAACGCTCGATCCGGTCGTCGCCCTCCGGCCCTCCCCCCCCTGCATCGTTGGAACTCGAATTCATACGCTTGGATGGTTGGACCCTCGTGGCGTGGAATCTCTCAAAGGCGGATGAAGAAGGGGGCTGGCCACGGGCCGGGGGCGCGAAGACGAGGGTTGGCACGCGAGGTCTTGCTGGGGCACCGTGGCGGCAGTTCCCATGAACGACGCATCGACTGGAGGGCCGGACCTGAACCGGCGTGGCTTCGTCAAGGCAGGTTCCGTCGCGGCATTTTTTGCCGCGATGGGCGGGGTTCCATTGACGGCGCAGGAGGCCGAGAAGGCGGCCGCCGCCCAGGCCGCCGCCGAGGGCAAGGTGTTGCCCCCACCGAAGGCGGATCCTGGCTACAAGGAGAAGCCGCCGGGCCCGCCCGTGAAGTGCGCCGTGATCGGATTGGGAAGCCAGGGCCGCGACATCCTCGCCACGCTGGCCAAGCTGCCCAACGCGCCGGTCGTGGCCATGTGCGACCACTACAAGCAAGCCTTCCGCCGCGCCGCCGAGGCCGCGCCGCAGGCGAAGCAGGTGCAGGATTACCGCGAGGTGCTTGCCCATGCGGATGTGCAGGCCGTGATCATCGCCACGCCCACGCACCAGCACCGGGAGATCGCGTTGGCCGCGATGCAGGCGGGCAAGCATGTCTATCTTGAGGCGCCCCTCGCCCATACCGTCGAGGACGCCAAGGCCATCGCGGCGGCGGCCAAGGCGCTCCCGGCGAAGCAGGTGTTCCAGGCCGGGCTCCAGTGGCGCGAGAACCCGCAGCACCATCATGTGCTCAAGTTCATCCGCACCGGCGCGACCGGCCGCCTCGCCACGTCCCGGGGCCAGTCCAACCGCAAGCAGAGCTGGCGTCGTTCGTCCCCCAACGGCGACCGCGAGAAGGCCCTCAACTGGCGCCTCTACCGGCAGACGTCCCCCGGCCTCGCCGGCGAGGTGGGCATCCACAGCCTGGACCTGGCCCGCTGGTACCACGACAAGCTCCCCGTGGCCGTCCATGGGCTCGGCGGCGTGATGCAGTGGGGCGACGACCGGGACGTGGCCGACACCATCACCGTCGTGGCGGAGTTCCCGGGCGGATACCGCCACACGTTCTCGGCGACGCTCGCGAACTCCTTCGAGGGCGAGCACGACGTGTTTGCGGGGTCGGACGCGGCGGTGCTCATCCGGGACAACAAGGCATGGATGTTCAAGGAGACGGACGCGCCGTTGCTGGGATGGGAGGTGTACGCGCGCAAGGACGACTTCCTGAATGACTCGGGCATCGCCTTGGTGGCGAATGCGACGAAGATCCTGGCGCAGGGCAAGAAGCCGGCCGAGGCGGCGTCCCAGACGGAGGCGCCGTTGCAGTACGCGTTGGGGCGCTTCGTGGAGAACATCAACGACGGCACGCGCCCCGTGGCGGACTGGAGGGCGGGCCTGGAGTCCACGGTGCTGGCGTTGCGCGCCAACGAGGCCGTCATCCAGGGCGGGCGCATCGCCATCGACCCGGCCGACTTCACCGTCTAGGCCCAGGCCCCCGCACCGCGTCATGCGCCCCTACCACGACTTGCTTCGCCAGGTGCTCGAGCACGGGCGATTCAAGCCCGACCGCACCGGCACCGGCACGTACAGCCTCTTCGGCGCCCAGGCGCGCTATCGGCTGGCCGAGGGCTTCCCGTTGGTGACCACGAAGAAGGTCCACATCAAGTCGGTGATCCATGAGCTGCTGTGGTTCCTGAGGGGCGACACCAACGTGCGCTGGCTGCAGGAACGCGGGGTGTCCATCTGGAACGAATGGGCCGACGCCAACGGCGACCTCGGGCGCGTGTATGGGGCGCAGTGGCGCGACTGGCGCGGGGCCGATGGCAAGCCGGTGGACCAGATCGCCTGGGTGGTGGAGGAGCTGCGCCGCAAGCCGGACAGCCGAAGGCTCGTGGTGAGCGCGTGGAATCCGTCGGAGGTCGCGGGCATGGCGTTGCCGCCGTGCCACACGTTGTTCCAGTTCTACGTCCTCGACGGCGAGCTGAGCTGCCAGTTGTACCAACG
>CAIRNV010000150.1 GCA_903880005.1 uncultured Verrucomicrobiota bacterium
CACGCGCTTGGCCTGGATGCTTACGCCATTCAGGACCACGGCCGTCGGACCCGTGTTGACCAAGAACTTGCCCGCCGCCTTGATCTTGAGAACCGAGGCAATCCTCGTGTCGATGGTCATGTCCGCCATCATCGCGACGCCCGCATCGCTGATCTCAATCCCAACCAACAACCGGGCCTGGAACAGGTTGACCAAGTTCAGCATCGCCCAACCCTCGAGCCGGAAGGTCCCTGTCGTGGTGCTGTAGGACATGTCCAACCCCACCTCGAGCGTGATCAGCCCAAGGAACCGCATGGTGCCCTCGATCCTCGCCTTGAACCCGCGCGCCACGGTCACCTGCTCGCCCGACAACATGCTGATGCTCTTCTCGGCGCCGGTGGAATTGATCTCGATGCGGATCGTGGCGTCGAACTCAACCCCCACGCTCTTCCCGAAGTTCGTGCTGGCCTCGCCGTAGAACACGCCGACGAAGCCGTCCGACGTAATGTCGAGCAAGGTATCAACCCGAACCTGCCCAAGCGGGCCCAGCTTTAGATAACCATGGAACCCAAGCCGGAAGCGGTCCGTGGTGACCATGAAGTCGAACATGGCCTCGACATCGAGGCTGCCCAGCAGGACCAACTTCGCTTGGCCACGGACAATCAGATAGAAGCCAGGCGGCTCCTCGGAGCCATCCGACAATCGCGCCCGGCCCGAGATGGTCACGACGCGGCTCTCCACGGTGGTCTGGAGCACTTGGCCATTCTCGTCCACCTTCGGCGACCCCTGGGCGTCCAGCATCGGCTCGAAGGATTTCGCCGTGGTCTCTACTACCTCACCCTTTTCGTTCCGAATTTGGGGGAACGCGGGATTCAGTTCCGGAATGCGAAGCGAAATATCCCCGCCGAAGGTGTTGGTTTGGATGAGTGCCTCCGCGCCGAGCTCCAGCCCCGGGATGTCAGCGGTAATGTTGCCGGCAAGGATTGCCGCAAACCCGATCTTGCCATCACTGCTGCCGGCGAAGATGGCGGCCGTGACATTTCCCCTGAGCGCAGGCTTCGATCGATCCCCAATGGTCAACTCGGCGGCCGCCAAGAGGGAGAAGCCAGAGGAGTCCACCGTAACAGACATTGCCCCGGCCAACCGGAAGATTTCCTTGCTGGCCACGTTGAAGGAGGCACGTCCCGAGATCGCCAACGACACGCTGTTCCGCGCGACCTTGACGTGGACGTCGAGGTAGTCCTCGGAATCGTACTTAACCTCCACGGTGGTGTCCGGTTCCGTGATGGCGGATCGATCGTTGGCATTCGCCTTGAGCAGGCGCACCGTGGCGTTGTACCGATCGAGCACATATCCCCCCGTGACGCCATCCGTAGACTCGGCCAGCAAAACCCCGTTCTTGCGCACCTCAATGGCGCCCGTGGCCTTCGGTGTCTTGGAAAGATAGAGCGTTGTGAAGTCGCCCGGTTGCAGGATTCGGGATTCCGTGGCGGCAAGTCCCTTCGTCGCGGGCAAGCGGAGGTCGATGGTGCGATCTTGGTCGGTTGTGTTGATCGTCAGGACGATGCCAGCCTCGATGCGGATGCCATGTTGCTCCAGAGCCGGAATGCCTTGCCCTGACTGAACCCGGAGGGCTCCATACATTTGGAATCCACCTTGGGTCCGGATGGTAAGCTGGCCTGCGGAGGCACCAACAACACCGAGACCGGAAACCTCCAGCGACGCCGCGAGCGAAACCGAGAAGAATTGGTCCGTGAACGTCAGGACCAACTGGCCGTTCGCCTCAACAAACTCCGCGCCGCCCGCCATGTCGGCCCTCAGGCCGCCCGCGACCACCACTTGGAAGCCCGAGGGCACCGGTATTGGGGAGGCAGGGTTCACGCCCGCGTCGCCAGTGGCAGGGTCGATGTAGGGCGCAAGGTATTGGTATTCCACCGTGACCGATTGGCCTTCGGAGACGGCAGCGGACAGTTCAAGCTGCGTGCCATTCAAGGCGTAGGCGCTGCCTTCGAGGGATGTTCCATTGACCTTGACCAACGCAGTCGAGCCAACGAGTCGGGCATGCGTCAGAGTGAAGGTCTTCGTGGTTCCGTCGGACCGGAATTGCTGCGTCTTGGACCCCGTCACCATGTAGAGCTGCTGCAACATGGCCGGGGTCAGCCGGTTGCCCTCCGAGTCAGTCAGCCCAAATTCCAACATGCCGTACAGGCTCACGCCGAAATTGTCCCGCAGGCTGCCACCGGGCATGTCGAACAAGAACAAGAACTTGCCATTGCCACTCCGCACCTGTGTCAGGTCGGCGTAGAAATACGCCCCAACCTTCAGCGAATCCGCAAAGATCGCGGTGCCGACTAGCAGGATTCGGCCGGTGATGTCCACCTTGAGATCCACGTCGGTTCTGAAGACGGAGGTGGAGGCATACGTCGTGTAGAGCGTCGCGCTCGCCGAAATGACCATGTTCTGCGCCAAGGCCTCGAACCCGCGCTCCCCGGTCCCCCCGTTCTTTGCAATGGTCGCGATCTGCTTCCGCATCGACGCCTCCCAGTCGGCGGCCGATTGCTCCGCCGGGTTGATTGCGAGGTTTCGCAAGCCGTAGGCCGATGCCTTGACGTCCACCTTCGCCGAGCCGGTCGCGGGATCGATCACCAACTGCCCATCCGAGCTCTTCGCATAGACGGTCGGGTCGTCGAGAGTCGCGCCAAAGTCGATGCCGCCGCGGAGATTGGTGATGGTTAGCCCGGTGCTGGGGTCCAGCGTGATGGGTACGCTGGATTGGATCGCAATCGAAAGCGGGCCGAATTCGCAGAAGCCCATGCGAGCCTCAACGCCTCCCAAGCCCGGCAGGCTCAAACCGCCTTGGAGGCCGGCGTAAAAGATGCGGGTCTCGACCGCGGTGGTTGCGT
Organism: uncultured Verrucomicrobiota bacterium; assembly: GCA_903880005.1. Taxonomy (GTDB): domain Bacteria; phylum Verrucomicrobiota; class Verrucomicrobiia; order Limisphaerales; family UBA9464; genus UBA6176. The sequence continues at coordinate 2,883 of CAIRNV010000150.1, forward strand.
CCGTGGAGGCAATCACATTGAAGTTCCGGTCCAGCTTTAGGATGCCGCCCACCAGCGAGGCCTCGAGTTGCGCGCCGCCAAGCTTGCCGGAAACACCGACGTTCATCGAGTCCAGCCCCACCACCGGGAACTTGCCATCCCGCAGCAGGCTTACGTCGATCTTCATGCCGGTGACCCCGCCCGAGAACGACAGGCCCTTGAGCCCCTTGATCTCGCGAATCTGCGCGTCCAGCGTGATGAGGAAGTTACCAGGGTCGTTGGTGAAGTCCTTCCATTGCAGTCCCACGGCCAAATCCTTCAAAGGCAACCATGATGGAAGCTTCATCTTGGACTCGGCCTCGTCCCCGCTCACGGAAAGCGTGACGCCAAACGTCGAGCCCGCCTTGAAACGGCCATCTGCCATGATGGAGAAGTCCTTGGCACTGCCGCCCAACTGGATGGAACCCACGTTAATTTCCGCTCCCATCTGCCCGAAGTACATCAGGACCTCGCTTCTGGGGGACAAAAGACCCGCGAAGGCGTCCTGCAGCAGCAATCGGTTTAGCTTTGCGAGGTCGGCGCCCTTGGGCGACTTCGCCCGAAGCTCCGAGGATGCCCCGGAAATTGTGATCCCCACGAAGCGCTGGGCATCGTAGATGGACGAGCCGGCGATCAGCTTGTTGAGGTCGCGTGCCAAGGCATCCTTCAACGGCGAACCCGGCGAGGTGCCAGCAACATATCCGTTCAGAAGACCCCGCGTCTCACTGGACAGCGTGCTGGACAACCAAGTGTCGAAGGCGCCGGAAGGGTTCCTAAGCCGGGCGACCCAGCCATCGACATCGGCCATGTCGAACACGTTGACATTGTACGCCGACTTCCCGGAGGCGGTGCGCTCGGCATAGTATTGGATGTCAGATCCCGCAATCTTCAGGAAGGAGCCGACCGCAACACCAATCTGGTCCGCCTTCAATTCGAAGCCGTCCGCTCCGCCCCACTCCGGCACGAACCCGTTGGCTGGGTCAAGGAAGGCGCCAATCGTGAACTTGCCGGCGATGCCCGCGGTGTCGGCGTCCGGCCCATCCTTGATGGACGCCGTGACGCCACCGGCCGAAAGCGTGGCCTCGGTCACGCCGATCGTGATGTTGGCCGACACCTTGATCTTTCTGGCCGCCGTGTCGTACGTGACCCCAAACCCGCCCACGGCCAAGCTGGGCGAAACCAGCGTAAGCGGGCCCAGCTTGTAGATGCTCGGGGACTTGTTCGGGGCGGGCACGAGCTCGCCCGTCGCCGGGTCCGTGTCCCCTG
>CAIRNV010000151.1 GCA_903880005.1 uncultured Verrucomicrobiota bacterium
AGGGTCGCGGTGGTGGCGTGCTGCCTCGGGCAGGTACATGGGAGCCATGCGAGGTGCTTGAGCACGGCGAAGGATTGGAACCACGAAATACACGAAATACACGAAAAGAGGCCCTTCTCGTGCCCGCGGATCGTGTCCGTGGACTCGCGTCCTCGCGGGCCGTCCATGGTGCTCGGTTCCCCTGCCGGGGAGATGAAGCAGATCAAGGTTAACGCTTATGGCCGAGTGCCCACATCCGGAGTCCTTCAGACCCTCCGCGCCCCTGGCCGACCAAGCCCCCGCCGCAATCCCAGGCTGTTCCCCTCCATGCTGAAGGCAAACCAGGCCCGCACCAGTGACGACGCCTCCCGAATCCTCCGTTGTCCAATCAAGCCCCGCAGCCGCCCGTGAAAACGACGCTTCGTCGCCCCGATCACCCTCGGCGCGAGCCCCGGCCGGAACAGGAACCCACAGAACGGAACCCCTTCCCGCGTCGCCAAAAGCCGTGACTTCGGAACGGCCAGCTTGAGTCGAACCCGGGCCAACTCCTCCTCGACCCTTCCCCGCAGCCGCCACAACTCCCGACGATCATCCCCGAACAAAAGGAAGTCGTCCGTGTAGCGCACGTAGGCGCCATGCCGTTCCCCCTCCACCAAGGCGTGGTCCATGTCATCCAGGTAGAAGTTCCCCCACAACTGGCTCGTCAGGTTCCCGATCGGCAAACCGCGCGGGCGCGTCCCGGCCAGCAAGTCGTCGCCCGGGAACCACTGCACCGGGATGCCCGAGCCTGTGGCGAAGCTGCCCACGATGCGCCGGACCAACTCACGTACCCCCGGGCAGGCGATCCATCGGTCCAGCTTCTCCATCAACACCCCGTGGTCGAGGCTCGGGTAAAACTTCCGCACGTCGCACTTCAACACATGCGTGTGCCGGTTCACCAACGCGCGACATGCCTCGCGCGCGGCCGTCGTTCCCTTCCCGACCTGGCATGAAAAGCTCCGCGCGATGAAGCGACGTTCCAAAACAGGCCCCATCCAACGACACAACGCATGATGCACCACCCGATCCCGGAACGGCGCCGCCGCGATCTCCCTCACCTTGGGCTCACGGATCGTGAACACCCGATACCCGCCCGGTTGCCATGTCCCGCCCATCAACTCCTCCCGGATCCGACGCAACTCCCCTTCCCGGTCCTGCCACCAACGTTCCACGTCCGGCCTCCGGCTCTTGCCACGCCGCGCCAGCGCCGCCGCCGCGAACAAGTTCTCCCACGACGCCACCCGTTCCATCGTGCAAGCCTGCCGCAGTTGCCGGGGATTCAGCCCCGCCAACGACTCGCGAATCGTCATGAAGCCGGACATCCCGCCCCCCTTGCACACCGCCCTCTCCGAGTTGCTCGCATGGTCCTTCCACCGCACCGCCGACATCCCCAAGTCCCATCGCTTCACCGTCGGCCAGCGCATCGACAACCTCACCCTCGACGCCCTCCTGCTCGTCACCAAGGCCCGGTGGGCACCACCCCATGGCAAGGCCGCGCACCTCGAGGACATCAACATCCACCTCGACCTTCTCCGCGTCCTCTGGCGCATCGTCCATGACCAACGCTGGATCAGCCAGCAACAACTCCTCCACGTGTCCGGCCGCCTCGAAGAGGCCGGACGCATGACCGGCGGATGGCTCAGGCAAACACGCTCACGCGCCGACTCCTCCGGCACCGCCCACCGAACGCGTTAGCCGGGCCGTGACTTCCAGCACTCGGACCCCGACGGCCCTCCTGCCTACCGGCCACGGCCCGGCACCGCGTCTTGTCCCCGCCTCCGCGGGGCGTGGTCAGGACGGTTGGGTGACCTCTTGGCCCTGGCCTTGCAGGACCTGTTCCCGCACGGCATCGCGCCGACCCGTCCCATGGACGGGGGTCGCCCTCCAGACGCCGACACACGCACGCACACCACCCGAAACCCGATGTTGTCGTTCGAGTTCCTCGGGTCGTTGTCGTTGCGCGTCGCACACCGCAGGTTCTCGGGATCGTCGTTGCCCCACGACCCGCCCCGCAGCACGCGCGTCGGCCGCCCTCACCACCTTCCGGACCT
>CAIRNV010000152.1 GCA_903880005.1 uncultured Verrucomicrobiota bacterium
AACTGGCCCGCGCCTCGCTCACTCCTCGTCTTGCGAAAGAATCTGCGGCGCAATCACTTCCCTCCCAACTGCATCGTCCCGGCTTAGCCGGAACGATTCAGTTGGATCGGTCGTGCTTGCTCGATCTGCTTGCGCAAATCCTTCGTCGTTCGCTCGTCCCGGCTTAGCGACCGAGCCATTGGCCTTGCTCGGCCCGGTAAGGTCGGCTCCACGACTGGTTGGTCTGCATCTGTGCCGCCAAGGCCAGCCGTCGCGTCCGGTCGCCCGATGCCAGCCTCCATGCCTCCAGGGCGGCCACGGGCCCCGGACACTCCGCCACCCGGGACGCCAAGGCGGCCGCCGAAAGCCCTCCCAACGGCGAGGTCGCCCGGTTGCCCCGCCCGGCGACCCACCACTGTCCCCACGCCGTCCACGCATCTCGTGGGTCGGCCATCGCCAACCGCGCGCGGAGACCCTCCACGGCGGAAGACGCGTTCCCCCGACGCGTTCCCCAAGCAAGCCGCGCCACGTCCTCCAGCCAGGCCGGGGCAGCGCCCGAAGGCGGCAGGGGAATCAACCGGACCCCGCCCTGCTCGTCGGGAACCAGGACACGGCCCCCCTCCGGCGTGAAGGCCTCGCCGGGCAACGCCGGCCTCCGCCCGCGCCGGACCACGCCTTGCCACGATGCCACCTCCTCGCCGGTCGCCATCCATGCCAACGAGACCAGCCCGGACGCCTGCTCGATGCGAAGCCAGCGGGCGTCCGGGGAAACCTGGATGTCCGCCAAGCGCGCACCCGCTGGAACCTTGGCCTCCCCAACGGATGTCCCGTCGATGGCGTTCCACACGTGCACAACGTTGCCGCCGCGCGCGATGATCCGGCGACCGTCGTGGACGTACCGGGCCTCCTCCCAGGCTTGCCCCGCACCGACCGGCGGGCGATCCACGGGGGCGTCCGGTGTTCGTGCCAAGAGTTGTCGAATGCCAACGTCGGGCGCGCCCAGCAACAGCCACGGGCCGGAAGACTCGATGTCAACGGGCCCCGGTGCGACGGCGGGCACCCGGGCCACTTCCACGCCGGGCTTCTCCCCGTCCCAAACGCGCGCGGTGAGGGCGTTGGATGCGCCTACAAGTGCCACGATCCACGAACCTGACCTCGCGCCCTGGAACGCATGGACGGGTTCGTTGGAAACGACGACGGAGGATTGCCCGGGGACGGGTTGATGGGCGCGGATCGAACTCGGCGACGCCGTCCACAACCACGAGCCCCCCTTGGCCACCACCACATCCGAGACATCCTGGTGCGTCAGCCATGCCCCCACGGGCCATCCGGATTGCAGGCTCCAAAGCCGGGCCTTGGACGGGGCCAAGGCTGTTGCAGCCCATCCGCCGGCTTCATCCAAGGCCATCGCCCTCGGGACGCTGGCCAACAGCAGGCGCCTGCCCTGGGATCCGCCTTGCCACGGCGCCAGGTCCACGGTGCCGGATTCATCGACCGTGAGCCACCGCGTGCCGCCCAGGACCAAGGCTGACGCCACCACAGGTGACGCGCCGCCTCGCCAACCCTCCACCGCCATGCCGGGTCGTGCGTCCAACGCGGCCTCGCCGTCCGATGTCCTCGCCCGCAACCACGACCCCGTGTCGTCAAACTCCAGCGACTCCAGTCGCCCCATTCCGGGGCAACCTGCGGCCAGCAAGCGACCCGCGGCCCAATCCCACAACAACGCCCCCCCGCTCGACGAACCCGTCGCCAGCCCCACGCCGTCCGGTGAGAACGCCAAGGCCGGGCCTGTTGCACCGGCCCAGCGCGCCGGGACGGCCTTCAACGTCCTTCCATCCCGAATCTCGATGCCCCCGGCCCAAGCCAAGGCCAACACCGCCCCCGACGGATGCCACTGCGCCGACATCACCACCCCTCCCGCCGTCGCCTCTGCCATGGGGGAACCGTCCGGACTCGAAACCAGCCGTAGCAAGGCACCCTCGAAACGCACCTCGCGTCGTCCGTCCGGAGAACGAACGGCAGGCATCGACGGCGTGCCTCGCACGGCGCCCGTCAACCAACGCGTTCCCTCCGGCACCACGCCGGGGAACATCCAGTCATGGTGGGCCAAGGCCGAGGCGAGTCGCGCCGCCCGGGCCGGGTCGCCCGGTTGGGCGCGCAGGGCTCCCAGCATCGACGGCAGGTCCGGCGGTGCGCCGCAAAGGGCTGGAACCGCCCATGTGGACGCCATCAGGGAGATGGCCCATGCCAGGATGTTCACGCGCATGACGATCCTATCCCAGGAGGTCACGGAGGGCGGCCCGGGCGATGCCGGCCCTCGGGTCCTCCGACGGCCCGCCGGACCACGGTCGCCGGGCCATCTCGAACCATTCGCAGAAATTGCCGGACTCCTTGTCCTCGACGGGCTCGGCACGGCGCTCGCGACATCCGTGGGCCGACCGGAGGTCGAAATGGGAGCAATTGCGGCAGACACGGAGGTCGGCCCGGCAATGACCGCAGGCCTCGCCCCGGCCGGGTTGATCCCGTGGCGCCCACTCGGTCCCGCAACGATGGCAATGGCGCGTCATGGGCGAACACTATCCATGCTTGCGCCCGGTTGAAGCCGGGAGTTGCGACGGCGCACCTGGGCTTAAACGAAACGCGGGGAGCCCCGATCACGTATCGTCTTGCGCAAGCATCTGCGGCGCAATCACTTCCATCCCAACTGAATCGTCCCGGCTAAGCCCCGTCGCCGGACCGCTTGCTTGGGCGCCACTCCTCACGGGGAGGCTCGGGCAACCCGAGGACGCGGTAGGACGTGCGAAAGTGCATCTTCGCGACCTTGGGCAAGGCGTCCGCCCCGTGCCGGGCCACGAAGTCACGGGCGACCTGCTCCACGCGTTCGGATGCGCCCTTGGGAAGCTCCATGCCGTGTTGTTCCCCGAGCGAGCGCAGGCGCGTCACGTATTCGTCCCGGGCCAGGATGGACGCGGCGGCGACGGCGATGTCCTCCTCGGCCTTGTGACGTTGCACGAGTTCGAGGGATCGACCGGCCTTCATGAGGGCTTTTTCCAACGTGTCCTTGGACGCGGCGAATTGGTCGCTCACGGCCCGCACCGGGGGTGGGGACATGCGATGGGCCTGGCCCAGGAGGTTCTCGATGACCCGCGCGTGGCCCCACGCGAGGATTCGATTCACGGAGCCGTTGGCGGCGTGCATCCGGTTGTAGGCCTCGTTGCCAATGGCGACGACATTCCAAACGCATCCGCGCGTCTCGCGGATGACCTTGGCCAAGCGCCCCACCTGGGCGTCGCTGGTGATGTTCTTGGAGTCGCGGATGCCCACCCCCTTCCACGCCGCCAAGACCTCCGCGTTCACGTACACCCCCGCCACGCACATGGGCCCGAAGAAATCCCCCTTGCCGGACTCGTCCACGCCCAGGCGAGGGTCCAACCGTGCCGGGTCCAGGAAGTCCTCGTAACCCTCGCGCACGGAGAGCAGGACCAGCGGCTCCATCACAAACTCGACGAACTCCTTCGTGCCCTTCCCTTGGATGACCACCTTCCCGGATTCGTAATAGGTCACGCTGAGGTCGGGCTTCACCGCGCAAAAACGGGCGTGGGGGACTTGCCGGGATTGGAACGTGCCCCCTTGGACGACCGCCTCCAAGCGCCGCCCTTCCTCCTCCTTTAGCTTGGCTGTGTACGTGGTCACCTAACGGGTTTAGCCAACACGCATCAAACGGGAAGTCCAGACGGAATTTCGGCCCTCGACGGACGAAATGGGGCGTGCCCCAGAGAACCCGCTCGCATTGTCCCCAACCCATTCCCTCCAATGGCGGCATGTCCTGGTTGTCGCGTGCCAGCCTGCTGGCGTCGGTCCTCGTCCTGTCCCACGTCGTCCTCCCGGCCGACAAGCCCCAGCCCACGCCCTCGGGCCCGCAGGCGGATGGCCCCTATCGCAAGGTCGTCCTGGTCGCCGACCGCGACGTGGATGGGGACGGCAAGGTGGACGACGTGCTGGTGGATCCCATGGAGATCGCGGTCGCCCCGGACGGACGGGTGCTGTTGGTCGAGCGAGCCGGGGTCGTGAAGGTGATCAAGCCCACCGGGGGCGACCCGGTCGTCGCGGGCCGAATCGAGGTCTTTCATGAGCTGGAGGACGGCTTGCTGGGCATCGCGCTCGACCCCCGCTTTGACTCCAATGGATGGGTGTACTTGTTCCATTCCGACCCCGCGACGCGCGTTGTGGAAGGGGTGGGCAAGATGGGCGACAACATCGTCTCGCGCTTCACCTTGAACGGGGACGTGCTCGACATGGCCTCCCGCAAGGAACTCCTGCGCATCCCCACCCAACGCGAGCAGTGCTGCCATTCCGCCGGCTCGTTGGCCTTTGACGCCCAAGGCCACCTCTACGTAGCCACCGGCGACAACACCCACCCCGGCGAGTCCGATGGCTATTCGCCCTCCGACGAGAGGGACGGGCGCGGTCCTTGGAACGCCCTCAAATCTGCCGCCAATGCCAATGACCTCCGAGGCAAGATCCTGCGGGTGCATCCCGAGCCCGATGGCTCGGTCACGATTCCCAAGGGCAACCTCTTCCCCCCTGGCACGCCCAAGACCCGCCCGGAGATCTACGTCATGGGCAACCGCAACCCATGGCGCATCGCCGTCGATCGCGTCACCGGCTTCCTCTATTGGGGCGAGGTCGGACCCGATGCCGGCGGTCCCAACGAGCAACGAGGCCCGGCGGGTTTCGACGAGATCAACCAAGCCCGTGCGGCGGGCAACTTTGGCTGGCCCTTGTTCATCGGGGACAACCGGCCCTACCGGCGCCATGACTTTGCCACCCGAACCAACGGGCCCGCATGGGAGCCAGACCGGCCCATGAACGAGTCGCGCTACAACACCGGGCCGGCCCTCCTGCCCCCCGCCCAAGGGGCCTTCGTTTGGTATCCCTACGGCGCCTCCACGCGGTTCCCCGCCGTCGGCACCGGCGGCCGGACTGCTTGCGCCGGCCCGGTCCATCGCTTCAACCCCGCCGCCCAGGCCGCCCACGGCCTGCCCAAGGAACTCGACCACGTCCTCTTCATCCATGAATGGTCGCGCAACTGGATCCTTGCCGTGCATCTCGACGCCGACGAACGGCTTGCGCGCCGGCCCGACGGCACGCCGTGGATGGACCGCTTTTGCGCGGGCATGACGTTCATGCGCCCCACCGACCTGGAATTAGGCCCCGATGGATGCCTGTACGTGCTGGAAAACGGCACGGCATGGACCGGCAACCGCGACACGCAGCTGGTACGAATCGAGTACCGTCCGCCTTCCGGGGCGACTCCGTCCGGAGGGCGGTGACGACGCGGCGCGGGCCAGTAAGATGCCCGTAACGAGCGAACGACGAAGGATTTGCGCAAGCAGATCGAGCAAGCACGACCGATCCAACTGCATCGTCCCGGCCAAGCAGGCGGCCACGCGTCAACACACCCGCTCCTTCCGTTCGGAATTCGTTGCATCCAAGCTCCTGAACGATCCCCCGGCGCACCCGGTCAACCCCCCATGAATGCGCGGACGACTTACGGGCGGTTTCGGCACGAAGATCGCTTTGCATCGCGACAAGGCTGTCCGTCGGATGCCGTTGATGCGTCGCCGGTGGAGGGCCGTGGGGGCGGGACATGACAGCAACAAAAGCCGTCAGGGCAGGGGAATTCCATTGGAGCGCTCGGTTCGCTAGGTGCGCAGGCGTCGTCTTGGGTGTGGCATGTGGGATGGGGGGTCTTGGGGACATTCCCCCACGTCTCCAGCATGCGATGCCCATGCAAGCGCCCTTGGGCACGTGGCGGGTTCGACCCATCCAGGCCGAGCGCGAGGGCATCATCACCAGCATCGCGGCGCCGCCCGACGGCTCCGGTCGCGTGATGTACGCGGACCAACCCGGGCGCATTCGACACCTGCATCGCGCCTCCGGGGCATCCGGCGTCTTCCTGGACCTGACGTCCAAGGTCGCCTTGGGCCCCGAGTCGGGCCTGTGCTCGTTCGCGTTTCACCCCGGGTACGCGACCAACCGCCAGTTCTTCGTCTTTTACGTGACGCGGCTGCCCGGCGTCCCCGACGCGGTGACTCGCCTGTCTCGCTTCGAGGCGGATCCCCAAGATCCATTGCGGGCCATCCCGGACTCGGAGTTGCCGCTCATCAGCCAACCCCACCGGGGCGACTTCCATTTTGCGGGCGACACGAGGTTCGGGCCAGACGGGTACCTCTACGTCTCGCTGGGCGACGAGGGCTACGGGTTCAACTGGGACAACGCCGGACGTTGGGACCGCAATTTCTTCTCCGCCATCCTCCGCATCGACCCGGATCAACGCGAGGGTGGACTGCCCCCCAACGTCCACCCCGCCGTCCATGTTGGCACGTACCTCGTCCCCCCGGACAACCCCTTCATCGGCCGCACCAACTACGTGATAGGCGACACGGACTTGAATCTGCCGATGCCCCTGGAATCCCTGCGGACGGAGTTCTGGGCCGTGGGGTTCCGTAACCCATGGCGCATGTCGTTCCGGCCCGGAACCCGTGAGCTGTACGCCAACGATGTCGGCGTGGGCCAACGCGAGGAAATCAACGTGGTCGTCCCCGGCGGACACCATGGATGGCCATGGAAGGAAGGCTCGCAGCCGTGGCCGTACGACTACCCGAAATCCGGCCTCGTCGATCCCATCCTTGAGTACGAGCACAGCGAGGGCCGCACGGCCATCACCGCGGGCTGGTTCCACGACGACCCGAGGAACCCGTACTTGCAGGACTGTTACCTCTATGCCGACTGGTCCGGCCCGATCTACGCGACGCGGCGACTGGCGGACGGCCGTCATGCGCCCCCGGAGATCCTCGGCTTCCAACCCTCCATCGCCACGGCGGCGCAAGATCCATCCGACGGCGCCATGTTGCTCGCCGGGGAAGGATTGTTCGTGCTCGAGCGTGAGGCACGGGTCGCGACCGTTCCTTCCACCTTGTCCGGCACGGGGTTCTTTGAGTCCGTGGCGTTGCTCAAGCCGAGGCCCGAGTTGACCGCCTACGACGTGAACCAGCCCTTCTGGTCCGATCATGCCGTCAAGCGCCGTTGGTTTGTGCTGCCCCCGGGGGAGGGCTTGGTGCGGTTTCATCCGGATCGCCCGTGGAAGGCGCCGCCCGGGACCGCGTGGATCAAGCATTTCGACCTTCCCGCGAGCGACATCGACCCGGGCCGCATGCGTCGATTGGAGACCCGGGTCCTCGTCAGGACGGACCAGGACGTGTATGGGGTCACCTATCGATGGAATGCCGCGCAAGACGAGGCCTTCTTGGTTCCTGAGGAGGGCTTGGAAGAGGATGTCCCGGTGGAAACGGCGGCCGGCAACCGGGTGCAACGCTGGCGTTACCCGGCCCGGACCGAGTGTCGGACGTGTCATTCGGAGATCGCCGGCCCGGCGCTTTCCTTCAATTCAGCTCAACTCAATCGACTGGGATCTTGCGGGACCAACCAACTGGAGGTCCTCGCCCGCCGTGGCTTCTTCGGGAGCGAACCCGACGTCCGCCCCAACCTCCTGCGCGCGCACCCGTCTCTGGATGATGAGTCGGTCTCGCTGGAGCATCGCGTTCGTTCCTTCCTCGAGGTCAATTGCGGCTCCTGCCACCAGCAAGGCAGTGGGAATCGTTCGCCTTGGACGGCCTTGGCCCAGGTGCCGCTCGCCGAGGCCGGGATGCTTCAAATTCAGGCCATCCATGCGAGCGGCACCCTCTACGAAGTGTTCGCCACCAACATCATCGAGCCCGGCTCGCCCTCGGCCTCCGTCCTCTTCCGACGCGTCAGCGAGCCTGGGCCGTTGCACATGCCCCCGCTGGGCACCTTCGTCCTCAATACCCAGGCCATCTCGTTGCTGGAATCGTGGATCAGCGGCTTGAGCAACCGAGTGGCCTATGCCGACTGGGTCCGGCGAGCCATGCCGGACGTCGCGCCCGAGCAGGCCGGGCCCCAGGCGGACGCAGACGGCGATGGCGATCCCAACGAATTCGAGTACGCCACGGGCACGAACCCGGTCGATCCATCCGACCGGCTTCGCTTGGTGGTGGCACGACTGCCCATGGGCCGGGTCGAGGCCCGGTTCACCCGAAAGGCGCACCAGGAGTATTCCGTCGAAACCGCTCCCGCTTGGTCCGGGCCATGGTCCCCGGTGGATCACCCGGCCAATCGACCTCGCCGCCTCGCCACCGACGAGCCCGCCATCGTCCCATTGCCGCCCGACGCCACCTACTTCGTCCGGCTCAAGGTGACATCGCCGTAGCTGGAACGATTCAGGTGGGAGGGAAGGGATTGCGAAGCAGATGCTTCCGCAAGCCGGGGAGTGAGCGAGGTTCGGGCCGGTACGAGCCCCGTAATGAGCGGAGGACGAAGCCCTTGCGGAACGAGATCCAGCAAGCACGACCGAACCCATTGCATCGCTCCGGCCGGGGGAAGGGTGGCGCCGTGCGCCAGAAGTAACTGTTACCCGACGCCGTAATTCGTTGCGCCAAAAGGGTGTTACCCGACGCGCATGGGCTCATGGCTAAATTCAGGGCGCCCAATGGGCTCGGTTGCACCCCTGCCTCCCCTCC
>CAIRNV010000153.1 GCA_903880005.1 uncultured Verrucomicrobiota bacterium
CAATGCCATCGGAACGTCGCGCAAGGCCATCGGAACGTCGCGCAAGGCCATCGGAACGTCGCGCAAGGCCATCGGAACGTCGCGCAAGGCCATCGGAACGTCGCGCAAGACCATCGGAACGTCGCGCAAGACCATCGGAACGTCGCGCAAGCCCTCCGGCGCACCGTCCACCTTCACCCGGAGGGCGCGGCGAGGACTCCCGGCATGCTGAAAGGGCAGGCCCCCTTGCGCACGAGCGACCGCCTGCCACGCTCGGCTTGTGAACTCCAAACAGGAAAACAAACTTGCCATGTACCTCGCCGTCCTTGCGGCGTGCGAGCCTCACCTCCCAACCATCCGTTCGATGCCCGCCATGAGCGAGGCCCACGCCGAATTCAGCCGGCATGTGGCCAACATCCAGCGAATCGCCCAGGTCCGCGACATCAACAACACCGGCTTGTCCACGAGCAAGCTGACCCATCGCAAGGCCATGGCCGAAACGGCATCCACCCTCGCCCTCGCGATCCGGGCGTATGCCCTCAAGGTCCGCAATCACGAACTGGCCGCGATGGCCAACGTCCCTGCCACGCACATGATGCGCGGGCGCGACGTCGCCGCCACGGGCATCGCACGCAACATCCACGCCCTCGCGGTCGAACATCAGGCCGCCTTGGGGCCATTTGGTGTCACGGCCGAGAAGGTCCGCCAACTGGACGCCGACATCGAGGCCTATGCGGCAAGCATCAGCCGGCCCCGCGCGGCCACCGTCCAAGGAACCACCCTGACCACCCAACTCGCCCAAGAGTTCGAGTCCGCAGACACCCTCCTCGACGAGCAAATGGACGGCTTGATGGAGCAATTCCGCGTCTCGGATCCCAGCCTGCTGGAATCCTATCGAAGCGCCCGGTCCTTGGTCCGATTGAAGGGGAGCCGGGTAAAGGCGACGCCGCTTCCCGCGCCGGTGCCAGCCCCACGGCCGCAGCAAGGGTAATCGCGGTGCCGGCGGCTCTGGATGCCTTGTTGCGTGACGTCGTCTGCCGTTCCCCCGGTGAAGGCTACGTCCCATCACGCGACGTCAAGTGCGCCAACCCGCGGTGCGCCGGGTCGGGGGACCCGGCGCACCGAAGCTCGGCCTTCAGACTGCCGCGTGAGGGCAAGCGGCCTTCAGGTCATTACCCTGCACCGGCAGGACGCCTCGCCCGCTTCCTGTCTTGCGGAAGAACCTGCGCCGCCATCACTGCCCTCCCCATGGCACCGTTCCGGCGAGGTCAGACGTCGCACGGGCCACCAGGCCGTGTGCGACGCGCAACACGGTGGCCCGGCGATTCTCCGCGAGTTGACGCAGCAAGCCGAGCCGTTCCAGGAAGTCGGGCGGGTTCGATGCAATCCCCGAGGATGATTCGCCGTCATAGCAATCCGCGAGGAGTCCAAGGAGCGCCTTGAGCGTGACGGCGTCGGAGTCGGCGGCCAGATGCCATTGGTCGCCCTTTCGCTCGGCGATCCACCACACTCGGACCTGGCAACCGGCGACGCGGCACGCCTCGGTCTTGAGGGAATCGGGCAAGGGCGGACGGAGGCGGGCGCGCTCAACCGCCCACTGGAGCCGTTCCTGCGGATCGCGGAGGGCCTCCAATTCGGCCAGCAAGCGTCGCCGGCGCGCCCCGGCTTCCTCGTATCTCGACGGGCTACTCACAAGGGACGTTCGGGCTTCGGTGGGTCGGTCTTGCTGGCGGGGTCATCGTCCGAACGGGCCTGGCCGTAACGATTCAGTTGGATCGGTCGTGCTTGCTCGATCTGCTTGCGCAACTCCCTCGTCGTTCGCTCGTTACGGGCCTCGAACCGGCCCGCGCCTCGCTCACTCCTCGGCTTGCACAAGCATCTGCTTCGCAATCCCTTCCCTCCCAAATGAATCGGTACGGCTTAGCCGCATGCTCGGTCATCCCGCGCATGCGGGACGCCTCGCTCACTCCCCGGCTTGCGGCAGCTGGTGCGGCGCCATCGCGTCCGTCGGAGTGGAATCATTCCGGATTCGTGAACAAAAAGGCCCGGCCGAAGGGCCGGGCTGATCTTGGCCGGAGGCGCGGAGGGCGCCATCCGTTTTACTTGGCCTTGATGGAGGTGACGGTGAGCCACTTCTTGCCGTCCTTGTCGGAGACGGAGCCGGAGGCCTCAACGGACTTGGTGGCGCCGCAGATCTCCTTGTGGAACTTGTCGGAGGCCTCGCCCTTGAGGTAGTAGGTGGTCTTCGTGCCGCCCTCGGTGACCTCGAGGACGTTCTGGCACTTGTCGGCAGCCTTGAGGGCGCACTTGGCGCACTTGCCTTCGCCGGACAAGGTGACGTCCTTGGCCATGGCGACGCCGGCGAAACCTAGGGCGGCGACGACGGAGAGGATGAGATGCTTCTTCATGATGTTCCTAATTAAATGTTCGGCCCATCATGCCGTCATGCAGCAACCGCGCAAGTTTGGATTTCAGGCCTGGGACGCCGTGGTGCTTGCGGGAGGGGCGTCGCAGCGGATGGGACGCGACAAGGCCGGCCTGCATGTCGAGGGCGTTCCCTTGCTGGAGCTTCAATTGCGACGGGCGCGCGAGGCGGGCGCCGATCGCTTGTGGGTTTCCTGTGGCGTCCACGGGCTGTCATGCGCGCCCGACATCCCGGGCCTTGGCCTCCTCCGCGATGCCGCGCCGGGACAGGGTCCATGGCCTGGGCTCCTGGCCGCGTTGCGCGCCTCGGGGTCGGAGGCCTTGCTGGTCTTGGCCGTGGACTTGCCCGCCCTGACGGGGGCATTCCTTCGACGGCTCGTGGACGGCGCGGTCCCCGGCGTGGGCCGCGTGCCGGTGACGGCGGGAGGGATCGAGCCCCTGTGCGCGTTGTATCCGCTGCCATCCGCCCTCGAAGCCGCCGCGGGGTTGGAAACATTCGACCGCCCGTCGCCCCGCCGACTGGCGATGCAAGGCCTTGAGGAGGGCTGGATGCGAGCGTGGGACTTGGAAGCGGAGGACCGGGCGTTGTTGGTGAACTGGAACCGGCCCGAGGACTGGAAAGGAAACACCGGACGTCCGGGCCACGCGTAGCGCGACCCCGACACCCGGTGGTGCGGTCCGGCGTCCCGGGCGATGTGCCCGGACGCGCCGGTTGGATCGGGCGCTCGTTCCCCCTGTTGAAGGAGGACCGAGGCCCGACGGTCTAGCGCCGGTCCGTGATGGCGGGCCAAGAGTCGGTGCGGAACGGGGATGCGGGCAGGCCGTGGCTGTCGGTCAAGTTGACCACGGGGTAGTCCGACCAACCGAATCGAACGGCGACGGGCTTGGGCACGTTGGGGGAGGCGACCACGACTTGGTTCCTGGCCCGGATGTCGGCCTTGGCCCAGTGCCACTTGCGATCCTCACCGGCGACGGCGAAGCCGGCGAGGGCTCCCCCTGAAGAACGGAGGCCGGCGCCCACGGCGTCAAAGTTCAGGACGATGGCCCCCTTGGATGCGTGATGGGAATGCACGACCGGGCCGGTCGCGGCGACGTCCTTGCCATGGCCGATGCGGAGAGCGAGGCCGGCGAGGCGCGCGCCGACGGGCTGCTTTTGGTTCGGATGGATGTCGTCCTTGTCACCGACGTCGGTGATGACGGCGACGCCGACCTTGGGAAGGACCTTGGAAACGTGGACCTGCGCCTCGCGGAGCTCGGCCCAGTCGCTTTCGCCGGGCTCGCGGGTGATCTCCTCGATGGAGCGCCTGCGGTTCTTGTCCCATGGCGCGAGCTGGACGGCGAGGAAGGGGAAGTCGCCCTGGCCGAAGGCGCGGCGCCAGTCGCGGATCATGTCGGCGAAGAGGGACCGGTATTGCCATGCGCGGCCGGCGTTGGACTCGCCTTGGTACCAGATGGCCCCGGAAATGCCGTAGGGGAGAAGCGGGACGATCATGGCGTTGTACAGGTCGCTGGGCATCCAACCCGCGAACGGCTTGCCGGGCGGGTTCTTGCCGGCGGCGACGGCGGCGTTGCGATCCAGCTCCCACTTGGCCATGGCGGCCTTGCGATTGCGCAAGGTGTTGACGGATCCCTCGAGGATGTCCCGGGCGAAGGTGGGATTCGACCGAAGGGTGTCGCCGCTGGTCCATGCCTCGGCGGGGCTTCCTCCCCATGACGTGTGGATGAGCCCCACGGGAATGCCGAGGGCCTTCTGGAGATCGCGCCCGAAATAATAAGCCACGGCGGAGAAGCCCTTGACGGAGTCGGGCGCGGCGGTGGTCCACTCGTGCCCCTTGGAATCCACGAAGGTGTCGAGGGGCAGCGAAGACGTGGCCTTGCGCACGGTGTAGAGGCGCAGCAAGGGCTGCGTGCTGGCCTGGATGTCCGCCTGTGGGTCGCGGCTCGCCGTCATCGGCCACTCCATGTTCGACTGCCCCGAGCACACCCACACCTCTCCCACCACGACGTCCTCGATGCGAACGCTGGTGGTTCCCGAGGCTTCAAGAGCCCGCGGTGCGGCGGTGGCCTTCAAGGGGCTCAACTTCGCAAGCCACTTGCCCTTCGCATCCGCCTCAACAGTCACCGACTGCCCGCCAAAACGAACGGTCACCGTCTCGCCGGGATCGGCCCAACCCCAGACCGGAACGGGCTTGCCGTGCTGCAGGACGGCGTGATCGGTGAAGATCGGGTGGAGTCGGACGGCGGCCTCGGCTCCAACGAAGGACAGGCCACCCATGAAGACCGCGCGAAGGGCGATCCGGACACGATGCGAGATCAAGTGGAACATCGTGGAGAGGTTGCCCGAGGGCATCGCCGGTCGCCAAGCCCGCAAAACATCCACCATGCCACGCGCAAGGGGTTTCTTAGCCGGGACGATTCAGTTGGGAGGGAAGTGATTGCGAAGCAGATGCTTGCGCAAGCCGAGGAGTGAGCGAGGCGCGGGCCAGTGCCAAGCCCGTAACGAGCGAACGACGAAGGATTTGCGCAAGCAGATCGAGCAAGCACGGCCGTTCCAACTGAGTCGTCCCGGCTTAGGGTGAACTTCGGGTTCCTCGCAGGGTGCGGCATCCTGGCCGCCGCGTGAGGGCACGCGGCGTACAGCATGGGGGGACAAAGTGGCAGAGCCGTCCCGGCTCTGGCCTTGCCACGAACATCCGCACGATGCCACTGCCACCCTGCCGCCCGCGCACGGGGCGTGCGACACGGCTTTTTGGTTTCCCGCAGCGGGACTTGTTGGAAAGGATGCACGCATGATTTCCACGAAGCATTGGTTGGGAGCGATCGCATCGATGGTCTTGGCGTTGGGGGTCCAAGGCGCGGACAAGAAGGTGTTGTTGGTGGCGGGGCGTCCCAGCCATCCGCCCGGCATGCACGAGTTCCGGGCGGGGATGTTGTTGTTTGAGAAGTGCCTCGCGGAGGTGCCGGGCATCCAGGTGCAGGTGGCCTCCAATGGCTGGCCGACCCGCGTCGTGGGTGACTTGGTCGTGGATGATCCCGCGCCGTTCGGGGGCGTGGACGCGGTGGTGATCTATGCCGACGGCGGCGGCGGGCATCCGGCCATCCAAGGGCAGCGGTCGAAGTGGTTCGACGCGTTGGCGAAGAAGGGCGTGGGACTGGGCTTTGTTCACTTCGGGGTGGAGGTCCCCAAGGGCGATCCCGGCGAGGCCATGCATCGTTGGGTGGGCGGTTACTACGAGCACCTGTTCAGCGTGAACCCGATGTGGAAGCCCGAGTTCGCCGAGCTTCCCGAGCACCCGGTGACGCGCGGCGTGAAGCCGTTCGCCACCCACGACGAATGGTATTTCAACATGCGCTGGGTGCCCGGCGAGAAGGGCGTCACGCCCATCTTGGTCGCCACGCCATCCGACAAGGTCCGCGGTGGCCCGTACGTGTATCCCCCGGGCCCCTACGAGCACATCCAGGCGGCCAAGGGCCGACGCGAGACCATGATGTGGGTGCACGAGCGCGAGAACGGGGGACGCGGGTTTGGCTTCACGGGCGGGCACACCCACAAGAACTGGTCCGACCCCAACCAACGCCGCGTGCTGCTCAACGCCGTCCTGTGGATCGCCCGCATGGAGGTGCCTTCGGGTGGCGTCGAATCGAACCCATCGGCCGGCGACCTGACGGCGAATCAAGACAAGAAGTGACGCGGGCCCGGCTTAGCCGTAACGATTCAGTTGGATCGGTCGTGCTTACTCGATCTGCTCCCGCAAATCCTTCGTCGTTCGCTCGTTACCGGCCTCGGGCCGGCCCGCGCAGGAACTTCCTCAGGTAACGCCCCGTGTGGGATGCATCGACGCGCGACACCGTCTCGGGCGTGCCTTCCGCCATGATCTGTCCCCCGCCCCCGCCGCCTTCCGGCCCGAGGTCGATCACCCAGTCGGCCTCGGCAATCAGGTCGAGGTTGTGCTCGATCACGATGACCGTGTGCCCGGCGTCCACCAATCGTTGCAAGACCTCCACCAACCGGCGCACGTCCAGGAGGTGCAATCCGATGGTGGGTTCCTCCAGGACGAAGACGTCGCGGCGCGTGGCGCCCCGGAACCTTCCAGCATCGGCCTCGGGCCCCGGCTTGAGGCCGGTCAACAGGTGGGTCACCAGCTTGATGCGCTGCGCCTCGCCACCGCTCAGCGTGGGGCTGGTCTGGCCCAGTCGCAGGTAGTCCAGGCCCGTGTCCCGGAGCGCCTCCAACGGCCGCAGCAAGCGCGGGTGCGCCGCGAAGTAACCGAGCGCCTCGGCCACCGAAAGGTCCAGCACGTCGGCGATGGACTTGCCATTCCAACGCACGTCCAACGTCTCCGGGTTGAACCGCCTTCCACCACACACCTCGCATCGCACGTGGGCGGTCGGCAGGAAGCTCATCTCGATCCCAATGAGCCCGGTGCCCTCGCACTGCGGGCAGCGGCCCTCCTTGGCGTTGAAGCTGAACCTGCCCGGGCCATACCCGCGCATGCGCGCCTCGGGCGCCTGCGCAAACAGCTCCCGGATGCGATCAAAGAAGCCCACGTACGTCGCCGGCGTGGAGCGCGGCGTGCGGCCGATGGGCGACTGGTCCACCTCATGCAACGACGAAAGGCCGTCGTGGCCGGTCAACCGCATGGCAGCCTTGCCCTGTCCCGACGCCTTGCCCGCGCCCTTGGCCTTCGCGCCCTCCTCGAGCGCCGTCCGCAGCGCCGGCACGAGGCATTCCTTCACCAAGGTGCTCTTGCCCGAGCCCGAAACCCCGGTGACCACGACCAGGCGTCCCAGCGGAAACCGCGCGGTGACGTCCTTCAGGTTGTGACGTCGCGCCCGGTGCAACGTCAGCCAACCCTCCTTCGACCGCGGATCCACCGGCCTCCGCGTCCCCCGGGCCGGGTGCATGGGCTGCTCCCGAAGGCACGCGCCCGTCACCGATTCCGGCCGCTCCATCAATTCCGCCAACGTCCCCGTCGCGACCACACGCCCGCCCTGAACCCCGGCCCCCGGGCCGAGGTCGATCACGTGGTCCGCCCTTCGCATCGTCTCCTCGTCGTGCTCGACCACCAGGAGCGAGTTGCCCCGGTCGCGCAATTGCACGAGGGCGTCCAGCAACTGGTCGTTGTCCCGGCTGTGCAGGCCGATCGTCGGCTCGTCCAGCACGTACAGGACGCCGGACAGGTTGGACCCCAACTGGGCCGCCAACCGGATGCGCTGCGCCTCGCCCCCCGAAAGCGTCGTGATCGCCCGCCCCAGTTGCAGGTAGCCCAGGCCCACCTCGCGCAGGAACCGCAACCGCTCCCGAACCTCCGGCAGGATGTCGCGCGCCACCTCGGCATCCCGGCCCTCCGGCCGCACCCGCTCCGCCCATGCCAAGGCCTGCTCCACCGTCGCCGTCGAGAAGTCGTCGATCGTCGGCCGCTCGCCCAGCGGCCCGCAGGGCCCCGCGCCGCCTTCCAACGCCATTTGAAGCCGCACCGCCCGGGGCTCGGGTCGCAACCGCCCGCCCAGGCACTCCGGGCAGGTCTCACGCTGGCCCTCGGACCAACGCCACCAACTCTCCTCGACCGCGTCCGCGTTGGCCCCGCGCTCCACGTCGGGCAGGTGGAACAACTCGCCAAAGCCCCGGCAACGCGGGCACCAGCCCTGGCTGGAGTTGTAGCTGAAGTCCTTCGGGTCCAGCCCGCCAAAGCTGCGTCGGCACGACCGGCACGACCGCTCCGTCGAATGCACCGTCATGCGGCCCGCGGCGTCCCGCAGCGAGATCGTGCCGCGGCCCATCTTGAGCGCCACCGACACCAGAAGCCGGATGTGCTTCGCCTCCTGAAACCCCTTGGGCCCGCCGACCTGTCCTATCACCGCGTCGATGTCATGCTCCGTGAACCGGTCGAGACGGCACTGGAGGGGGCTCAGCAACTCCCCGTCCACCAGCACCTCCTCGATCTCCATCTTCGCGGCCCATGCCAGGAGATCGGCGTGAACGCCTTTTCGTCGCCGCACCAAGGACGCCAGCACCCGGAGGGCCTTGCCCCGCCGGGCCTCCGCCTGCACCGCCGCCACGACCTCCTCCGCCGTCTGCGGCGTCACGACCACCTGGCAGTCCGGGCAATACTGGACGCCCGAGCGCGCGTAGAGCAGGCGCAGGAACGGGTGCACCTCCGTCACCGTCCCCACCGTGCTCTTGCCACCCCCGCGCGTGGTGGATTGCTCGATGCTGACCGTCGGCGGCAGCCCGGACACCCGGTCCACGTCCGGCCGGGCCATCTGCTCGACGAACTGGCGGGCGTAGGTGCTCATCGAGTCCAAAAAGCGGCGTTGTCCCTCGGCAAACACAATGTCGAACGCCAGCGTGCTCTTCCCGCTGCCGCTCACGCCCGTCACCACCACGAAGCGATCCCGCGGTATGTCCACGGACAGGTTCCGCAGGTTGTGAACCCGCGCGCCACGCACCTCGATGCAGCCCGTCGAAACACCCGGTCCTTCAACACCTCGCACGCGCCCATCGGTACCACCGGACGACGCCGGGGCAATCGCCGAAGTGCGCGGGCACCACCGCACGACGCGCACCCGACCCGGGCA
Organism: uncultured Verrucomicrobiota bacterium; assembly: GCA_903880005.1. Taxonomy (GTDB): domain Bacteria; phylum Verrucomicrobiota; class Verrucomicrobiia; order Limisphaerales; family UBA9464; genus UBA6176. Next base: position 8,983 of record CAIRNV010000153.1, read on the forward strand.
TCAGCCCGCTCGCTACCCACCCGACCGGGCTTGGTCCCGCGCCCAGCGCATCAGCGCCAAGTCCCGCCCGAGGTCCCCGAAACGAAACGATGGCATCCCGCTCTGGGCATGCCCCAGCAGCTCGCCCGGGCCCCGCAATCGAAAGTCCTCCTCGGCGATCTCAAACCCGTCGCGCGTCCGCGCCATGACATCGAGCCTGGCCTGCGCCGCGTCGGTCTTGGCATCCGCCACCAGGATGCAATGCGACGCAGCAAGCCCGCGCCCCACGCGCCCGCGAAGCTGGTGAAGCTGCGCCAGGCCGAACCGCTCCGCGCTCATCACCACGATGACCGAGGCCGCCGACACATCCACGCCCACCTCGATCACCTGCGTCGCCACCAGCAACGGGGCCGCGCCCGAGCGAAACGCCTCCATCGCGGCGTCCCGCTCGGCCGACGCCATGCGCCCGTGCACGAGCGCGCAGGCCCAGGGCTCCATGGCGGCCTTCACGGCGTCGAACTCCTTCAGCACGGCGCGGACGTCGTCGTCCCCGGATTCCTCGACGCGCGGGCACACGACGTAGGCCTGGCGACCGGCGGCCAGCTCGCCCCGCACGAACTCCCAGACCTTGGGCAAGGCGGACGCGTCGCGCACATGGGTGCGCACGGGTTGCCGGCCGGCCGGCATGGCATCGAGCACGCTGATGTCGAGGTCGCCGTACAACGTCAGGCCCAGGGTCCTGGGGATGGGCGTCGCCGTCATCACCAGCAAGTGCGTGTGGCCGGCCTTGCGCAGCAGGGATTCGCGCTGGGACACGCCGAACTTGTGTTGCTCGTCGATCACCAGCAGACCCGGCTTCCCAAGGTCCACGTCCGCCTCCAGCAACGCGTGCGTGCCCACCGTCACCCGCGGGCCATCGCCCCCCGAAGCATCGCATCGGCCGCCCGCATGAAGACCCACGCCCACCCCGAACGGGCCCAGCCACCGATGGAACGCCGCCCCCAACTGACGCGCGAGGATCTCCGTCGGGGCCATCACCACCACGTCATGCCCCGCCTCCAACGCCATCACCGCCGCGCACGCCGCCACCACCGTCTTCCCGGACCCCACGTCGCCCTGGAGCAGCCGTCGCATGGGCACCACCCCGCCCACGTCCTTGCGGATGTCGCGCAGCACGCGGGATTGCGCGTCCGTCAGGGCAAACCCAAGGCGCGCCAGGAAGGGCCGCATGAGGCGGTTGTCGCCGGGGCAGCGCGGCGCGGCGAACGCGCGCGCCAGGCTCTCGCGGCGACGCCGGATCTCCCGTTGCAATCGCAGGAACTCCTCCGCCGCAAACCGCTCGCGCGCCCGCTCCGCATCCGCCATCTCCCCCGGGAAGTGCAGGTCCCGAAGCGCCTTCCGCCGCTCGGGCCATGGCTGCCCGTCCGGGTGGGCGCCGGGCTTGTTTCCATCCCATCCATCCGGTTCCAGCGCCGGGCCGAACTGCTCCAGCGCATTCCACACCAACGTCCTCATCGTGCGCGGCGTCAGGCCCTCGGTCGCGCCGTGCACGGGGACGATCCGCCGCAGATGCACCGTGGGGTCGTCCTCACCCTCGAATCGCTCCGTCTCCGGCCGGTCCATTTGCCGGGGCCGGAGGCTGTTGGGCTTGCCAAACACCAACACGACGTCGCCGGGACGGAACACGCGCTCCAGCATGGGAAGGTTCCACCAACGGCAGTGCAGCCGGCCCGTCCCATCGTCGAGCACGAACTCAAACACCGACCGCGTCCGTTGCCGGAACCATTTCACGCCCGATGCCATGATGGTGCCGCAGACCGTCGCGGGTTCGCCCAAGGCCAGTCGGCTGATGGGCAGCAAGGCCCGGCGATCCTCCAGGCGCCTCGGCCGATGCCACAGCAAGTCCTCCACGGTCACGATCCCGAGCCGGCCCAGCAACGCGGCACGCTCGGGCCCCACGCCACGCACCTGCGTGACCGGCAGGCCAAGCGCGTGCGCCGAAACCGGGCTTTCTGGGTTGGAAGGCATGTCGGTCCGACGGTCGCCGAGGCGCGGCAACCCCGCAAAGGTCCACGGGGTCTAGGCGGGGCGGAACGGCCCCACGTACAACCCAAACAGGCGGTGATGCTCCTGGATGCAATACCGGTCCGTCATGCTGGCGATGGCATCGCACACCGCGCGGTGCAGCCCCACCTCGTCCACGCGCCGGGTGGAGCCCACGCCCATCTCGGCGGGGCACGCCACGTAACGATGAAACAACTCCCCTAGCATGCGCGTCGCGCGGTTGTTGGGCTCGGCCACGGCGGGGTGGTAGTACAAGTTCCGGTACAGGAACTTCCGCAACTCGAGGTTCATCCGCCTCCGAAGGGGGCTGTAACGGACCAGGGGCCGGGGCGCCGCCCGGACCGCGTCCACGCTCCCCACGCCCGCCTTCCGCAAGCAACTCTCGGTCGTCTCCACGACATCCACCACCTGTCCGTCAATGATCTCGCGGATGGTGTAGTAGCGGCGGGACTCGTCCGGCAGGTTGCCGAACTTCCGATGGACCGAGGCGGCGGCATCCTTCCATACGTCCACCTCACGCAGGAGGCGAGACTCGTCCAGGAGTCCGGAGTCCAAGCCGTCGTCCAAGTCGTGGCTGTAGTAGGTGATCTCGTCCGCAAGGTTCGCAATCTGCGCCTCCAAGGACGGCTGATGGTGGTGGAACGACTTGCCGCCGGGGGGCGTGTCGAAGCCCGTCTGGTGCTTGGCCAACCCCTCGCGCACCTCCCAGCTCAGGTTCAGCCCGCGAAACAAGGGGTACTTCTGCTCCATCTCGTCCACGATCCGCATGCTTTGCCGATTGTGGTCAAACCCCCCATGCCCGCGCATGAGGCGGTCCAAGGCTTGCTCCCCTCGGTGCCCGAAGGGCGAGTGGCCCAGGTCATGGGCCAGGGCGATCGTCTCCGCCAAGTCCTCGTTCAAGCGCAGGGCGCGGGCGATGTTCCGCGAGATCGCCGCCACCTCCATCGTGTGCGTCAGGCGCGTCCGCAGGTGGTCCCCCGTGCCGTTGAGGAAGACCTGCGTCTTGTACTCCAGCCGACGAAACGCCCGGCTGTGGATCACGCGGTCGCGGTCGCGCTGGAACTGCGTCCGCCATGCCGGTGGATCCTCCACGTGCATGCGGCCCCGCGTCTCCCCGCTCCGCTGCGCATACGGCGCCAGCCAGGCCGCCTCGTGCGCCTCCAACTCCAATCGGTCAACCGGCATGCCGGCAATGCTCGCCGCTTCCCGCCCCGCTGGGGAGCGGGAATTCATCCCGAAATCCAGCGCCCTGCTCCGTCCCCAAGCTTGAACCCAACGACCCGAATGGAAACCCTCGCCCCATGCCACGCCGTCTCTCCGCCATCGCCCCCGACTGGTGGGACTACACCACCCTCGAGCCCGAGTTGATCGACGCCGCCGCCCGGCTCAACGCCCGCGACCTGGCCCGCCTTTCCCGCCCAGGGTTCAAGGTCGTCCTCCATGACACCCGGGAGGACTTCTACCTCGCCGAGGCCCTCGAATACATCGACGCCTGGAGGCGCAGCACGCCGGACAATCCCGTCGGCATCTGCGGGCCCATCGGCCCCACCGAGCAACTCCCGTTGGTCGCGCGCCTCGTCAACAGCCTGGGCCTCGACGTTCGCCATGCCCATTTCTGGGGCATGGACGAGTGGTTCGACGCCTCCACGGGCCGCGAGGTCCCGGTCACCCATCCCTTGAGCTTCGAGCGGGCCGACCGCGAGCTCTGCTTCGACCGCATCGACCGTCGGCTTCGGATGCCCGACGCCCACCTGCATTTCCCCAAGGCCGACACGCGCGCCTACAAGGCGACGTGGGACGCCGGCGTCCGGTGCGCCGTCATGCAAGGCGGCCAGGGGGACGTGAAGCACTGGGCCTTCAACGACCCCCTGCCCCGGCGCGGCAAGCACCGGCACGAGCCCCCGTCCCCCGCCGAATACCGGGCCCTTGCCACCCGCGTCGTGGACCTCCACCCGCTCACCATCGCCCAGAACGCCCGCACCAGCGGCGGCGGCAACATCTCCATGGTCCCCACCGCCGCCATCACCGTCGGGCCCGTCGAGACCTGGAAGGCCGACAAGGTCTCCATCTGGCACGCCGGCAACCACGACAACCCCCTCGGGCAACGGCTCACCGCCTACATGATCTCCCATCGCATCGTCGATGCCGCCGTCCCCATGTCCCTCCTCGCGGACCATCCCAACGTCCAGTTCAACTACCTCCGGACCGGCCTCGGCTCCTGCACCGTCGAGATGCACTAGTGCCGTGTCTCACAAAGGGCGGGTGCTTCGCCCCGAGGGATCTTCGTGTCCAACGGGAAGCGAGTAGGCCGGGTGCCCTCACCCGGCGGAAACGTGGCAGAGCCGTCTCGGCTCTGGCTGGATCACGTCCAGCGGCAGGATGCCGCTGCCACCTTCCATGAAGGCCGAGTGAAAGTGGAAGCGGCTTCCAGCCGCTTGCCCAGCATGACAACGGCAGGATGCCGCTCCGATGCCGCTGCCACTCTGCCCCAGAGACGCTCTGGAGGTGCGGCATCATTGCTAATGCGTGAGGGCACGCGGTCCACAGGATGAGCCAAGCGTTGTTCTTCGCCGTAGGCGTGGGGTGATCCCATCCCAAAATCCCGCGTTTGGCCTCACCATCGCTTAGGCGTTACGACTCAGTTGGGAGGGAAGTGATTGCGAAGCAGATGCTTGCGCAAGCCGAGGAGCGAGCGAGGCGCGGGCCAGTTCCAGGCCCGTAACGAGCGAACGACGAAGGAGTTGCGCAAGCAGATCGAGCAAGCACGACCGATCCAACTGAATCGTTACGGCTTAGGCTTGAATGAACGGGCGAAGGCCTGCCCGGCTGCCCGTTGCTCGGACGTCAGCAACCCCTCAACCTCATTCACCGCCTTGCGGTATTCCTCCCGCTTGGCTCCAGCGAGCAGGAGCCACTGATAGGCGACCAAGTGGTTTCGGGTAACCCCGATGCCGTCACGGTAAGCCATGCCCAGCATGTATTGAGCCTCCACGTCCCCCTGCTTGGCCGCCCGATCAAACCACGCCGACGACGCCAATGAATCCTTGGCCACACCCATGCCCTTCAAGTAAAGGAAGCCAAGGCTGGATTGGGCGTTCACATGACCCCGCTTGGCCGAGGCCAAGTGCCATCGGAAGCCTTCGGATTCATCCTTGGCGACCCCGGATCCCTCCAGCAACGCAACACCCAGGAGATACTGCCCCACGGCGTTGCCCTTCTCGGCGGCCTTGCGACACCATGCGGCGGCGGTCGCCTCGTCCTTGGGAACACCCGAGCCATCCCGGTACATCACCCCAAGCATGACTTGGGCATCGCCATACCCCTGCTCCGCAGACTTCCGGTACCACTGAACGGCCTCGACCTCGCTCGTCGCGACGCCGCGCCCGTTCCTCAGCATGACGGCCAGCCAATACTGGGCCTGGGCCTGCCCTTGCTCCGCAGCCTTGCGGAACCACTGGAAGGCCGCGACGTCGTCCTGGGCGACGCCAAGGCCATTTCGATGCAGTTGTCCCAGTTCAAGTTGCGCCACGGCATGCCCTTGGTCGGCGGCCTTGCGAAGCCACTTCGCTCCATCGGCGGGGTTCCGTGGACGGTCGGCCAGGCCCGCGGCCAGGATGCTTCCCAACGAATACTGTGCCTCCACGTTTCCTCGTTCCGCCGACTTGCGCATCCATTTGAGCCCCTCACCCATGCTCCGGCTTGTCCCCGCTTCAAGGAGGCATGCCATGGCCAGCCGGTATTCCGCGCCCGAATGAGATTGCTTGGCCGCCTTGCGGAACCACTTCACAGCCTCGGCATCATCCTTGGGAATGCCGCGACCCTCCGTATA
>CAIRNV010000154.1 GCA_903880005.1 uncultured Verrucomicrobiota bacterium
CCCCTGATCTCGTGCACCCCGAACCTGGTTGGGTCTCCAAAATCCCCTAGAAGAAGCCTCCGCGTCGGCCGCCTCTACCGCTAGGATGCCATCTTCTGGATCTTCGCCGGCCAACTCCACTTCTTTGCCTGCTCCCCTGGCGCTAAGCCGGAGTCGCTGGGTCCGTGGGTGAATCGGGTTAGGTCTTCGCCTTAAGGCGCAGCTTATATTTCATTGTTGCGGCGCGTCTGTATCAGCCGTTCAGCCCGTGGGCGCGGGAGCCTAGGACCTTCATCCAGTGCGACTCGCGGTCTAGGATGTCCTGCTCCGAGGCATGGGTGTCGGCGATCTCGAGGACGGAGTATTGAAAGTTGGACATATGAGCAGGCCCTTTGGATTTCAGCAGGGCCTTGAGCTCCACATTACCCCCGTGGCCGTTGTCCGCATAGGCCGCCCAGCGCCCCCAGATGCCTTGCTCGCCGGAGGCCTTGCCCACGTACAGCTCTCCCGATGAGGTGTCGGTGATGAGGTAGATGCCGCTGATGGAGCACAGGGCCGCCTTCCAGGAGGGGGTGCGTTGTCCCATGATGGAGCGTAGCTCGCGGTGGGATAGGCGCACCCGGTTGAACCCGGGGAAGTCCCCCATGACCTGCCTCTCGCGCAAGATCTCGATGATTGGCAGGGTGACGTCCCCTTTGTGCCAGACGTAGGAAGCCCGGGTGCGCTCATGCCGGACCTTGAGGCGCCCGATGAGGTGGTCCTGTCCGGGCAGGAGCTCGGTATCGTAGTGGAAATGCTCCGGGTTGGCGGGGTTGGGCTTGGCGGTACCATTGATCCTGTAGACGCCGGCAAACAGCCAGTCGCTGTTCCCGATGTCAATCAGGCCGATCACCTGGGCGCACTCGAAGTTCCGCCGGGTCTGGTACTCCTGGTATTCCTTGAATTTCCCCTCGTAGAAGCTGTCGATGGGGTCCTCCGACCCATTCGAGCAGGCCAGATGGACCTTCAGGTCCGTCTCATCGACCCCGACCCCGCTCGCCTTGAGGAAGGTCACCAATGGCAACGTCGCGACCATGCCCCCTCTATGGCCACCCGCGCCGGCCCTGGCAAGGGCAGGGGGCGGGGGTGGTGGCTATGGCGCCCCGAAAGGGGCTCCTGGGCCGTCCTGGAGGGCTAGGCGGCCCTATTCCAACCGGATTAAAGCCATAGGCCGACCCGATTCTGCTGGTTCTGTGACACGGGCAATTGACCAAGTCGCATGCTCCGGGACAACCCGCACCCCCGTCCATGGGATTCTCTATTATGAAATGCTTATGGGCTCTTTGGACTTTTATCGGGAGCCCGAGCGGCTAGTTTGACCCTCCATGCCACCTCCGAGAAACCCCGGCTCGGCAAGTATCCTCAACGACAAGACCAAGCTGACGGTCTTGGTCGAGCAATTTGTCGCAGACCTGACGGCTTTGGACCCCGCGACCCTGACGACCCTGTCGATGATCGCCGAGGGGCCTCCTGATGATGCGTTGCCAATCAACACGGTGAAGGAGCACCTGCGGAAAACCCCGACCAGGCTGAAGCACTTCCTGCTGCAGGGAATTCCGGCCATGCCCTATTTCAAGGTGTTCAAGCCTTATGAGGTCTTTGACGCCGATTATCTGTTCCATGAGGTGGGTGCTGAGATCTTTGGGGTAGTCCCGCTTTTTTGGTCCAGCTGAGTGCAATTTTCGGGGGGTGTTTACAACCAAACCCAAAAACACCACAACACCCCCAAGATGGCACAAAAACACCACCCGAAGGAGGCCCGTATCCGGGCCGTCCAGCAGCACGACGGAGGCCGGTCGGCCACCGAGATCTGCAAGGAGATGAACATCACCCCCTCGACGCTCAAGCGCTGGAGGGACCAGCTGCACCTGCTGGCGCCGCCTGACGCGGCCAAGATGCGGGAGCAGGAGAAGACCATCGAGCACATGGCACGGGTCGTGGCCGAGCAGGCCGTGCAGATCCGCATCCTCCAGATGGCGCTCGAAAAAAAACGCTGAGCCCTGGGGAGGTGAGGCAGCTCGCCGGCGAGGTGGCCGAGCAGCTGACGCCGGCGTCCGTGAGGACGCTGGCGGCGGCTGCCTCGGGGCCATCGGGCCGCGTCGCGCGCCGCCTCCCCAGGGCGTCGGAGAGGATGGTCTGCCGGACGTTGGACGTGAACCGCAACGCCATGCGGTACCGTCCGAGGCCGGGCGCCCCGGCCTCGGAGGTCCGTCGCCGCGTGATCGCGCTCTCGCTGTCACTCCCGACCCAGGGCCACCGCAAGATCGTCAGCCACATGCGCAAGCTCGGCTACAGCGTGGGGCTGCGCAAGGTCCGCG
>CAIRNV010000155.1 GCA_903880005.1 uncultured Verrucomicrobiota bacterium
GGGGGGGCAATGGGGTCACATCTAAACATTGAATATTTAGGTGTGGAGACAGGCGCTGGAATCGATTCTGTCCACTTGATGTTGGGGGTGCCGATGCCTAGCCGAAACGATGCAATGGGATTGGTCGTGCTTGCTCGATCTGCTTGCGCAAATCCTTCGTCATTCGCTCGTCACGGGCCTCGCACACGCCCGCGCCTGCACATGCGCGGGGGGGTAACCATGGATTCTTGGCCTTGAGTTCCATGGGAGGCCTTGACCGTGGCATGGCGTTGCCCGGTTACTGGGGCTGGTTCCCATGAAGGCGCGTGGACAAGCGGGTTGGGGTTCGTCGTGGCTTCCATCCTGGGCTTGGGCGTTCGGGCTGGCGATGAGCCTGGTTCTGGCGCGGGCGGACATCCTCTGGCAGGTGGGCCGGCCGGACGAGTCGTCCGCAGACCTCGCTCACTGGCGCGACCCGGCGACGGGCCGGGCGCGGATCCAATACTCGGACCCGTCGCAGGACCCGGTGTTTCGCGTGGGCGTGGACGATCCGGCGCAACGCTGGTTTGCGTTCCAGCCCGGCGACGCCAACGGGGTGGCCGGGCACCGAAGGCATCCGTTCACCCTCGTCTTCGAGTTGCCCGCGCCCCCCGAGTCGGGGGCCTGCCTGACGTTGAACCTGCTGGCCTACAGCGTCCGGCTGCCCTGCATCGAGGCGGACGTGAACGGCCACAAGGGCTTGTACCATCAGGAGCCGCGTCTCACGCGGACGGCCGGGGATCCCGCCGCCTTTTACCTGCCGCATTACTCGCGGGCCGTCGTGCGCGTTGGGATCCCGCGCGATCGACTCAAGGCTGGGACCAATCGGATCGTGTTGACGGCCTTGGATGTCTCGGGCGAGCGGGACGACGGCCAGCCGTCGGGCTTCACGTGGCCGGGGGTCTCCGGAGTCGTCTATGACGCGTTGACGCTGGAGACGGTGGATCCATCCCGGGCCGACGCGCCCGCCACGCCCGCCATCGGCGTGCGGCTGGAGCCCACCGTCTTCTACACACGAACGTCCCAGGGGCTCGCGGAGGAGGTGGACCTGACGGTGTCGATGGAGCGCTGGCCGGCGGACGGACGGGTCGAGTTGAGGGTCGGCTCGTTTCGTTGGGAGGCGCCCATGCCGTCGGGACGCGTGCATGGGGAGGTCCGATGGCGGGTGCCGGTGCCCATGTTCAAGCCGGGCACGGGCGCGGAGGTCGGGGTGGTGGGGTCGTCCGTCTCGCGGACCTTCGTCTTCAACCTCCAGCCGGCGCGGCGCTGGACGCTGCTGCTCGTCCCCAACCAACACCTCGACATCGGCTACACGGACCATCCGGCGAAGGTGTCGGAGCTTCAAAGTCGCGCGCTGGACCAGGCCCTCCAACTGAGCCGCTCGACGCCCGGGTTTCGCTATTCGACCGACGGGGCGTGGGTGTTGCAGGAATACCTGCGGGGACGGGGGCCGAGGGAGGACGGCGCGGTGCTGCGCGCCATCCGAAAGGGGACCCTCGAGGTGCCGGCCGTCTATGCGAGCCACTTCACCGGGTTTGCGTCGCTGGAGAACCTCGTGCGTTCCCTTTACCCGGCACGGCGCCTGAGCCGCGAGCATGGCCTGCCCTTTGGCGTCGCGTTGAGCACGGACGTGCCCTCGCATTCGTGGTCGTGGGCGTCCGTGTTGAACGCGGCGAACGTCCGGTTTTTCGTCGCCGCCAGCGACGCCTATCGCGCGCCGTTCCTGTTGGAGAACCGGTTGGACGAGGCCTCGCCGTTCGTCTGGCAAGGCCCGGATGGGCAAGGGGTCTGGACCTGGTACTCGCGCCACTACCATCAAGGCTCCAGCCTGCTGGGATCCCCTCCACGGGTGGAGTCCGGCGAGGAATCCCTGCCCCGCTTCCTCCAGGCCTATAGTCAACCCGGGTACCCGTCGGACGCCGTCCTCCTCTATGGCACGCAGGTTGAGAACGTCGCCCTGGACCCCGGGCATGCGTCGTTCGCGGAACGATGGAACCGGCGTCATGCGTTCCCGCGCTTCGAGTACTCGACGTTCGCGACGGCGATGGAGCGCATCACGCGGGACGCCGCGCGGGCGCCGCGCCTGGTCCAAGGCGACGGCGGGCCGTACTGGGAGGACGGCCTGGCGGCCCATGCGCGCATCACGGCCCTCGCGCGGGCCACCATGAGGCGCGCGCGGTCGGCCGAGGTCTTGTCCACGGCGGCGTCCCTGGTCGTTCCCGGGTTCGAGCCCGACCCGACCCTGACCGCCCGCCTTTGGGAGTCGGTGCTGTCCACGGACGAGCACACCTGGCACGCGGATGTGAGCGTGAGCGACCCCGACAGCCTCCAGAGCCTTCGGCAGGGGGAGCTGCGCGATGCGCGGACGACGGATGCGGCGAGGGCGGCCGACCATTTGCTTGCGCGCGCGCTGGGGGCGATCACGGCGGAGATCCCGAACCCGAGCCGGACGTTGGTGGTGTTCAACAGCCTGAATTGGGCGCGGGACGGCTGGGTGGAGGCGGACGTCGCGAAGGGTTGGATGCCCGTGGACCTCTCGTCGGGCGAGGTGCCGCCGCACGAGTTCGTTGCCACGGGGAACGCGTTCCAACGGGTTCGGTTCCTCGCCCAGGACGTGCCATCCGTGGGCTACCGCTGCTACGCGCTGCGACCCTCCAGCCGGCCACCGACGCCGCCCGAGCCCACCCGGCAGCTCGTGATGGAAACCCCGCACCATCGCATCGAGCTGTCGCCTGAAACCGGCGGCATCCGGAGCTGGGTCGAGCGCGCGACCGGCGTGGAATGGGTGGACCCCTCCAGCCCATGGGCCCTCAACCAACACCTGTACGTCACCGGGGCCGACACGCTCCCGAACCGGTTGGTGCAGTACAGCACCGTGGCTCCGGAGCCCGCGTTGACGGTGCATGGCGCCTCGGGCGGGCGAATCACGGGCGTCACGCGGCATCCATGGGGTTGGGTGGCACGCATGGCATCGACCAACGTCCACCACCCTCGCATCGAGACCGTGCTGGTCCTGCGGGACGACAGCCCCGTCGTCGAGTTGCACAACCACGTGGAGAAGGTCGCCGTGCGTTCCAAGGAGGCCGCGTACTTCGCCTTCCCGTTCCACCTGCCGTCGCCGCGTTTCCGCTATGCGACCCAAAACGGGTTTGTGGATCCCGCGCGCGACTTGTTGCCCGGGGCGTGCCGCGAATGGTTTTGCATCCAGGAATGGCTGGGGATCGAGCAAGGCGGCCGGGCCATGCTCTGGTGTCCCGTGGACGCCCCGTTGGTGACGTTGGGCGACATCGCACGCGGTCGTTGGCCTCGCGAGTTCGGCGAGCGGCGGGGGACGGTCTTCTCCTACGTCATGGCCAATTACACCCCCGAGGGCTATCGCGCGGAGCAAGGCGGCCGGTTCACCTTCCGCTACCTGCTGCGCCCGTCCGCCACCTGGGACCCCGTGCAGGCGCACCGGCTCGGCGCCGAGGCCCTGACGCCGCTGGAGGTCGCGGAGATCGGACGCAACGACCGCCTCGGCCCGGCGAAGGGCGACGGCTCGCTTTCGCCCGCATCCGCCTCCTTCCTGCAAGCGGGCCCCGACCACGCGTCGTTGGTCACGTGGAAGCATGCCGAGGACGGGAAGGGCACCGTCATCCGGCTCGTCGAGGTCGGCGGTCGCCACGGTCAAGCCGAGGTCGCGAGCCCATGGATCCCCCGGCCCAAGCTCGTGCGCTGCACCGCCGTCGAGGATCCCCTGCCGTCGCGGCCCACCGACCGCGCGCTCGGGCCCTTTCGCATCGAGACCTATCGCGTGCGATGAGCGGCGGGCGGCGGCAGGCTGCGTACCAACACGCCGGCGTAGCGGATGGAATGAACGCCGTCTTGAGCACCCACGCGACTGCCTTCTTCGTGTGAGGCATTCCCAGCTTCCTCACCCGCGGGATCGCCGAACGAGACGCTGTTTTTTTTGATCACACGAAGCCACGAAGCCGCGAAGAGTTCCTGCTGGGTCCACGCTCCTCGGTTGCCGCCCGTGGCCTCGGCCGCTGTCGGAATCGGCTTGGGGGGGAATCGCCCGCGGAGACGCGGAGACGCGGAGGCATGGGCTCTCATCCTCTGCGTCTCTGCGGGAGGATCCACCTTATGCACCGGGAGACGCCCCTCGGTTGCTGTCCATGGCATCGGCCGCTTTGGGAATCGGCTTGGAGGAGAATCGCCCGCGGAGACGCGGAGATCGGAGCAAGAACTCTGCGCCTCTGCGCCTCTGCGGGCGGATCCACCTCATGCACCGGGAGACGCCCCTCAGTTACTGTCCATGGCATCGGCCGCTTTGGGAATCGGCTTAGAGGAGAATCGCCCGCGGAGACGCGGAGACGCGGAGGCATGGGCTCTCATCCTCTGCATCTCTGCGTCTCTGCGGGCGGATCCACCTCATGCACCGGGAGACGCCCCTCAGTTACTGTCCATGGCATCGGCCGCTGTCGGAATCGGCTTGGAGGAGAATCGCCCGCGGAGACGCGGAGACGCGGAGGCATGGGCTCCAATCCTCTGCGTCTCTGCGCCTCTGCGGGCGGATCCACCTCATGCACCGGGAGACGCCCCTCGGTGGCTCCCCATGGCCTCGGCCGCTGTCGGAATCGGCTTGGAGGAGAATCGCGCGCGGAGACGCGGAGACGCGGAGGCATGGGCTCTCATCCTCTGCGCCTCTGCGCCTCTGCGGGCGGATCATCCCCCCTGCACCGGGAGACCCCCAATCCCGTGTCAGCAGGAGGAACCCTCTCGATCTACAACCCTGCGAATCACGGCCGGCTGCGTGCCAACACGCCGTCGTAGCGGATGGGATGAACGCCGTCTTGAGCACCCACGCGACTGCCGTCTTCGTGTCTTCGTGTCTTCGTGTGAGACATTCCCAGCTTCCTCACCCGCGGGATCGCCGAACGAGACGCTGTTTTATTTGATCACACGAAGCCACGAAGCCACGAAGCCACGAAGCCACGAAGCGATCTCGCTGGGTCCACGCTCCGGCAGGGCCGCGTGAAGCGAGAACTGGGCACTCAAGAACTGCTTACGCGTGGATCAGGGGGTGGCGTGGCGTGTTGTGTTTTCGCCGTGTCCGCGGTCGTGGATGCGTGCAGGATCGCGGCCATGAGCAACACGCGGAGGGGGTCGTGTCGTGTCTGGGCGGCGGTGGCGGGGTTCCTGGGATGGCTCGCGGCGGGGATGGCATCGCTCGGGGCGTCATGGCAGCCGTTGTTCGATGGCAAGACGTTGTCGGGCTGGGAGGTCACCGGCTTTGCCGGCCATGGCGACGTGGAGGTGGCGAACGGGGCCATCGTCCTCAACCAAGGCATCCTCACGGGCATCCACCGGTCGAAGCCCCCGGCCACGATGGATTACGAGATCGCCCTGGAGGCCCGGCGCGTCACGGGTGGCGACTTCTTCTGCGGGCTCACGTTCCCCGTGAAGGATTCCCACGCCACGCTGGTCGTCGGGGGCTGGGGCGGGGCCGTCGTGGGCATCTCCTCCATCGACGGGATGGACGCGTCCCAGAACGAGACCACGCAGTACAAGAAGTTCGAGAACGGGCGCTGGTACAAGGTCCGCGTGGCCGTCACCTCCACGCATCTCTCGGCGTGGATTGACGACGAGCGCGTCGCGCATGTGGCCACGGCGGGGAAGAAGATCGCGCTGCGGCCGGGCGAGATCGAGATGAGCGCGCCGCTGGGCATCGCCACGTGGAGCACGACGGGCGAGCTGCGGGACCTCCGCTGGCGCGCCCTTGGCGGCGACGACGCCTCCCCGGCCAAGCCCGCCGCGCTGTCCCTGCCCGAACGCTTCGCCGCCGCAGCCGACCAAATCGTCGCCCGCGCCACGAACTCGCACCGTGCATGGGAACGGCTTGCGGAGCTGTGCGATCGCTTCGGGCCTCGTTATGCCGGCACGACCAACCTTGAGTCGGCCATCGACTGGATCCTGGCCGAGATGAAGCGCGACGGGCTCGACGCCGTGCGGGGGGAGCCGGTGGACGTGACGCATTGGGTGCGCGGGCGCGAATCCGTCGAGATGACCGTGCCGCATGCCGAGGCCCTGCCCATGCTGGGGCTGGGCGGCTCCGTGGGAACGCCGCCCGAGGGCATCACGGCCCCGGCCTTGGTCGTCGCCAGCTTCGAGGAACTCGAACGGCGCGCCTCCGAGGCCCAGGGCAAGGTCGTGGTCTTCAACGCCCCCTTCACCAGCTACGGCGAAACCGTCCGGTTCCGCTGGGCGGGAGCGAGCGCGGCGTCCCGCGCCGGGGCCGTCGCGTCGCTGGTCCGGTCCGTCGGCAGCTTCTCCCTTCGCACACCCCACACGGGCGGCATGCGATACGAGCCCGGCGTCCGACCCATCCCGCACGCGGCGATCGCCTCCGAGGACGCCGAACGTTTGCATCGGTGGCAGAAGCGCGGCGTGGCCCCGGTGCTGCGCCTCCGCATGGAGGCCACCAACCTGCCGCCCGCGCGTTCCCGCAACGTCCTGGGCGAGATCCGGGGCACCACGTCGCCCGAGGAGGTCATCGTGGTCGGCGGGCACGTGGACTCGTGGGACGTGGGACGCGGGGCGCTGGACGACGGCGGTGGCTGCGTCGCGGCGTGGGAGGCGCTGAGGATCCTGCGCGAGCTGGGGCTCCGCCCGCGCCGGACCATCCGCTGCGTGCTGTGGACCGACGAGGAGAACGGCATCGTGGGCGGGAAGGCCTACCGCGACGCCCACAAGCACGAGGCCGCGCGGCATGTCCTCGCGGTCGAGAGCGACAACGGGGCGTTCAACCCCATCGGGTATGGCTTCACCGGGAGCGACGCCGCACGGACCGTGATGGACGCCATTGGTGGGCTCGCGTCGGCGCGCCTCGGGATGGGCAAGGTGACGAAGGGCGGGGCGGACGCGGACACGGGGCCGTTGCTGGAGGAGGGGGTGCCGGTGGCGTCGCTGCGCGTGGCGGGCGAGAAGTACTTCTGGTTTCACCACACGGACGCCGACACGCCGGACAAGGTGGACCCGGACGCGTTGAACCGCTGCGCGGCGGCGCTGGCGATCCTGGCCTACACGGTGGCGGACCTGGAGGAGACGCTGCCGCGTTGATCGGGGCGCGCGGGGCGGGCGGGGTGCCCTTGCCCGGCGGAAACGTGGAGGAGCCGTCTTGGGCCGGGCTAGTGTCGTGTCTCACAAATGGCTGGTGTTTCGCCGCGAGGGATTTTCGTGTCCAACGAGGCGCGAGTGACGAGCAGACCCGCAGCGGTCTGTGAGGAGCGAGCAACGACGTGGGACGCGAAAAGTCGGGCGGCAATGGGGTCGCATCGAAACATGTGACACAATTCACGAACCCCTGCCGGAGGTGGCCCCGGGAGGCCATGCTGGGTGGTCCAAGGCCACGAAGGCTTGGAACCACGAAATACACGAAAAGGAAGGGTCTTATCGTGGCCATGATCGTGGCCGCGTGCTTGACGTTGTCGCGGGCCAACCAGGGCGCACGTCCTTTGTAAACCCGGCGCCGACGAGGGCAGCGACGACACCACTGGATGCCAAACCAAATCCAAGATGCTAAGGTTCAACGAATCGACCCGGCGACGACTCCGGGATGACGGGAATGCCAAGGGGCAATGGCGCCACATCCAAACATTCCACAACGGTCATGAATCCCCTCCTAAGCCGGGACGATTCAGTTGGGAGGGAAGTGATTGCGAAGCAGATGCTTGCGCAAGCCGAGGAGTGAGCGAGGCGCGGGCCGGCACGAGGCCCGTAACGAGCGAACGACGAAGGATTTGCGCAAGCAGATCGAGCAAGCACGACCGA
>CAIRNV010000156.1 GCA_903880005.1 uncultured Verrucomicrobiota bacterium
GGCGGCCACCGTCCATCGGACGGGTCGGGGGCGCACCTCGATAGTGTGGCTGCGTGCCCTCACGCGGCGGATCCCGGCCGCCACTTACCGGAATCGTCGAGGAACCATTTTTGCTTCCGCATCGGACAGGGACCGCCGCTGGAGTGATGTGAAGAAACAAATGGTTCGGATAAACGGGATGGGCGGGGTGGTTCCATCTCCCTTGCTTGCCTCCGAGTGTGGAGCGACCGCGGGCGCGGGCAACGCGTCGAAACTGCAACCGATTGCATGGAGGTCCCGATGCCTCATGCACCGGGCGATGCCCCTCGGTTGCCTCCCATGGCATTGGCCGCTGTGGGACTTGGCTTGGGAGATAATCGCCCGCGGAGACGCTGAGACGCGGAGGCATGGGCTCTGATCCTCTGCGGCTCTGCGTCTCTGCGGGCGGATCCACCTCACATCCCTGTGACCGCATTCTTCGCGTCTTCGCGTCTTTGCGTGAGCAGATCCCTGCTGCACGCACCATGGAATCATCGCGTGGGAGGCGTTGCTTTTTGAATCACGCGAAGACGCCAAGACGCGAAGAGTGCCGGCAGGGTCCGAACTCGGGCGGGGCCGCGTGAGGTGAGAACCGGGCATTCCAAAACGGCTTATGCGCGGATCAGGGCATCCTTGAACGCCATTGCCGCGGAGGGGTCGGGCTGGTAGCAACCCCGGGGATTTCCAACGAAGGGGATTGTCATCGTGGAGGCGACGCGGGCGCGTCGGTCCCAAGGCGCGGCATGATTCACGACTTCTACAAGCTGGTCTTCAAGCGCTGGCGCGTGCGTCGGTTCCAGTGGTTCCTGGCCGCGATTCGGCCGGGGCCCGGCTGCTCGATGCTGGACGTGGGCGGCTACTGGTGGAACTGGCAGGGGCGCGCCTCCGGCTTCGGCAGCATCCTGTGCGTGAACCCCGTGGACGCGGGCGACGGGTCCGAGTCGGGCGAGGCCAACGTGCGGCAATGCAAGGGGGACGGTTGCGCGTTGCCCTTCGCCGACCGGTCCTTCGACGTGGCCTTCTCGAACTCCGTCATCGAGCACGTGGGGGGCTTCGACAAGCAGGCGGCCTTCGCCCGCGAGGTGCGTCGCGTGGGCCGCAAGGTCTGGCTCCAGACGCCCGCCCGCGAATGCCCCTTCGAGCCGCATCTGCTCGCCATCGGCCTTCATTGGATCCCGGGCCGACTGGGCTACCTCGCCCGGAAGTACCTCGCGCCCGCCGCGTGGATCCACGGCCCCAACTCGGACACCACGCGCGACATCCTCAATCACACGCGGCTCCTGTCGCGTCGCGAGTTCGAGTCGTTGTTCCCGGACTGCCGCATCATCACCGAGCGGCTGCTATGGGTCCTGCCCAAGTCCTACGTCGCCGTGAGGGATGACGAGGCCGCGCCAACGCGGCAAGACAAGCCCTGACGACCCGCCCAAATCCTCGCGTAAGCAGTTTTTGAGTGAGGGGCTCCCGCCTCGCGCGGCGCTGCCAGAGGGTGGATCCCGCGGGCTCTCTTCGCGTCTTCGCGTGATTCAAAAACCCAGCCTTCCCATCCGCTGAACCCGTGATCCTGAAAACGGCAGTTGGGGTGAGGTTCAGCCACCCCCCCGGTGGAGCCAAAGGCTCGGCCCATGTTGTAGGCCGCGTGCCCTCACGCGGCGGCA
>CAIRNV010000157.1 GCA_903880005.1 uncultured Verrucomicrobiota bacterium
CTCCATGGCCACCGTCGCCTTGAACGCCGCACTGTGCCTTTTTCGCTTCGCCTTCGTCTTCATGGGTCTGATCGTTTCTTCGCTCTCCAGACCCCCAAAACCATAACTTAGCAGGTGGTCCTAAAAATGGGGTCCACCTCAGCCGATTGGGAGGTTCTTCGAGGCCGGTTGGGATTCAACAATCCGGATGCCTATGGCACGACCGTCTCGTTGCGCACGGAGAATTATCGAATCCTGCCGGGCGCTGACGGCGAGTCCAACTGGCGGGATGTCCTGAGCCAGGCGTATCGGGCGGATGTGTTGCAGGACACGGACGTGCGGCGCCTGTGCATGCAAATCGACAACGGCAGCGGCCTGCCGGTGCCGGGATTGATCTTCACCTTCTCCACCACAGTGACCGATGGTGAGAACGTCTTCGGCCAGCCATTGGCTGCGGGCGACAGCAACTTCAGTCCGTCCGCCTTTGCAACGAAGATCCACAGTGTGGGTGTTTCCCTGGAGGGATATCGGGGCATGGCCTGGCCGTCGGCGAATGCCGGGACCACAACGGGTACGGGCGGTGGTACCTCACCAACGGACCCCGGTTCCTGGTTTCTGGACCCGATGGCCATGGCGGCCACGCCCTGGGTGTACCTCATTCCGGTGGGTGTGGATTCGATGAGGAGTCCTCCCTTGGGTGACCGAAGCGAGGTTCGGAGTTGGACTGTTGAGGATTTGGCCATTCCGATGCCCTTCAAGATTGGCGGATCGCAGTACGCCACGAAGCAGCTGTATCAATCAGCGGATTCGTTGAGCGAGCCGATGTTCAGCATCCGGAAGCACCAAGCCTTCCGCCCGGTGCCGTCCTCGACGGTGTTTTCACCGCTGATCTACACCGCGAATGGCAACCTTCAGCGGTCCCAGTTCACAAACAGTCGCCTGATCGGACGTTCCGTCTGGAACAGCCAATGGAAGCTGGTGATTCCTGGAAACAAGCTGCTGGCCAACCCGAAGGAGGGCCTGGACCGGTTCCGCCAGACGGTGAAGGACATCAAGCTCCACTTCGTGACCTATTCCTACTCGGGCAACTAGGCGGCCGATGGCGCTTGGACCAACCACACATCGTATGAAAGCAGACATCTCATTCGCGCGGCGCCCGCATTGGGCATGGGACATCGTGCTGGCCCTGGGGGCCGCCGGCTGCGCCTTGGCCTTCGCGGCGTCCCTCCAGGCCTTCCCGCCCGCGCCCCACCAGACGTTGCACGGGGTCGTGCGCGACGAGCAGGGCAACCCCTTGAACCTTCCCAAGGCCAGCGTCGTCCTGGAGACCCCTGGCGGAGCCGCCGTCACCGCCGCCATCCGCACCACCACCGACGTGGACGGCAATTACGAAATCCTCGCCCCCATGGACAGCGGCGTGACGGGCGCGCGGTACAAGCCCTCCGCCATGTTCCCGGCCGTCGCCTTCCGACTGAAGGTCCGCGTCGGCAACGTCACGTACCTCCCCATCGAGATGAGCGGCGTCAACGGACTCGTCGCCGAGCCCGGCAAGACCGCCCGCGTGGACCTCACCCTGGGTGAGGACGCCGACGGCGACGGCATCCCCGACGCATGGGAGCGCACGTTGCTGGCGGCCACCGGCAAGCCCGGCGGCCTCGGAGCCATCCGGCCCAACGGCGACGACGACGGCGACGGCATCAGCAACCTCAACGAGTACCTCGCCGGGACGTATGCGTTCGACCCGGCCGACGGTTTTGTGTTGCAGGCCAAGGGCGTGCGCGACGGACGCTCGGAGCTGGAGTTCCTGGGGCTGCGCGGGCGCACCTACACGGTGGAGGCGTCGGCGGACATGGCGGGTTGGAAGGCGGTGACGTTCTCCCTCGCGGGCGATGCAGCGGGCGCTCCGGAACGGGATCGGTACCTGGCCGACGACGTGAAGCCGTTGCGCGTGCGCGTCGGTCCGGGGACGGCCCCGGAGGATCGTCGGTTCTTCCGCGTGAAGGTGTTTTGAACGGGGCATGAGGCCTTGCGAACATGGGTGGCGATGGGGCGGCCTTGGGCTGTTCGTCGGGCTGGGCCTGTTGGGGGCGGCGTCGTCGTTCGCGCAGGCGGGCGAGCTGTCCTTGACGGGGGACTTGATCACCAGCGGTGCGGCCGATGCGGGGGATGGGTCCAGGATGTTGTCGGGCACGGCCGGGCAGGTGGTGGCGGACAGCGAGGGGGTGGAGGCGGGCATCGGGTTGCGATTGCAGGCCGGGCATGAGGTGCAGGTGGCGACGTGGAATCGTCCGCCGGTGCCGGGCGGGGATTCGTTGGAACGATGGCAGGGGGAACGGGTGGCGAAGGTGTCCTTGGCCACGTTGTTGGGCAACGACACGGACGCCGACGGCGACGCGTTGGAATGGGTCCAGGCAGGATGGGCGCAGCCGACGGGCTCGACCGTGATGGTGGTGGGGAACTTTGCCGTGTATGTCGCGGCAAGCGGTGACGTGGGCCATGGGAGCTTCGAGTACGAGGTCAGGGACTCGGCGGGCAATGTGTCGCGTGGGTTCGTGACGGTGCTGGAAACGGCGCGAGGAGTGGTGACAACGCGACCGAACGCCGTGCGGTTGGAGGCGGAGGGCGCGGACCGGATCTTCACCGGGATCGGCGTGCCGGGCCGACGTTACCGGGTGCAGTACGCGCTGGAGGCTACGGAGCCCCTCGTGTGGAGGGATTTCCAGCCGTTGGCGGACATGGAGGCGGCGACGAGTGGTGCGTTGGGGTTGTTTCGGTACGTGGACCAAGGCCCCGGGGAGGCTCTGAGGCTGTACCGCGCGGTGGCGGCTCCGTGACGAGGCAAAGGGGATGAAGATCATGAGTGGAAGACGACGCATGCGGCGCGGGGTTTGGGCGAGGGCGGGTTGGATGGGCGGTTGCGCGGTGGCCGTTGGATGGATGCCCGGGGTGCTGGGGCAGGTGATGGTGGAACGGGTGCGGATCTTCCCGGTCGGCGAGACGCTCGGGGACGTGGAGAACCCGCCCCGGACGTTCACCGGGATCGTGAGCGGGACGGGGATCGAGGTGCTGACGCAGGTGAAGGTGGGCTTGCACCTGGCGGGGGCGCCGGATGGATTTGCGTCGGAAATGGTGGTGATGGTGACGAAGGACCTGACGCGGACGAGCGTGTTGCTGAACCGGGTGGGGCTGGGGCTGGGCGGGGAGCCGGGGTCGTTGGTGGGGTACGGGTACAACGGGTGGAACGTGACGTTTGTGGATGGGGCGGCGCGGGGGGACGTGCACGCGTGGGAGATTGGGTCGGGTTTGTTGACGGGGGAGATCGAGCCGGACGGGCGAGTGCAGGCACTGGATGCGGCGCGGCCGTGGACCTTGGGGGTGATGAACGGGATGACGGGGGACGGGAGCTGGGTCTTGAGCGTGGCGGACATGGCGGCGGGAGGGGAGATGCGACTGGAGGGATGGAGCCTGACGTTGGAGGGATGGACGGCGGTGCCGGAGCCCGCGGAGGTGGGAGGGTGGACGGCGACGGGGTTGGCGTGTTGGTGGGGATGGCGGCGCAGGCGGCAACGAGGGTGTACGGGAGCGTGAACCCGCGCCTGACGGCGGTGATGACAGGGGGGCCGTCCGGGGGTGCCGATGCCGCTGTACACGCTGGCGACGACGACGGCGGCGACGAACTCGGTCGTGGGGAGCTACCCGGTGACGGTGAGCCTTGGTGTCAACCCGAACTACACGGTGACGAGGACGCAGGACGACGCGGAGGTGGCGACGGACAAGTCGGCGCTGCGTGCCGGGGCCCGCGCGTCCTTCGCGAACTACACGTCGTACGGCCGAGGAATCAACGGGGTGATGGTGGACATCTTCGGGCGGGCGTGGGCGGGACGGACCGGATCACGCTGGTGTGGAACGCGAACAACGGGGACGCGGTGGTGGACGCGAACGAGGCGGTGGCGGGGCAATGGCTTGGGGTGACGGTGAAGGCGACGGCGGTGACGGGGCTGGCGA
>CAIRNV010000158.1 GCA_903880005.1 uncultured Verrucomicrobiota bacterium
GGCTTCCCCGGGGAACCCTCGGGAGCATGGGAAACGATCTCCGGGACGTCCGAGTTGGTCTCCGGCCTCCTCGAACTAAACCGGAACGATTCAGTTGGATCGGTCGTGCTTGCTCGATCTGCTTGCGCAAATCCTTCGTCGTTCGCTCGTTACGGGCCGCGTACCGGCCCGCGCCTCGCTCACTCCTCGGCTTGCGCAAGCATCTGCTTCGCAATCACTTCCCTCCCAACTGAATCGTTCCGGCTAAAACCGGCAGTTGAAGGGGGCTTCAAGGACAGGAAATGGCCGTCCCATCCAGGCAAAGAAGCCCTTTGGGATCCATCCGAGACCTCACCCGGCGGAAACGTGGCAGAGCCGTCTCGGCTCTGGCTGGATCACCTCCAGCGGCAGGATGCCGCTGCCCGACGCTCGGACGTGCGGCATCCTTGCCGCCGCGTGAGGGCACGAGGCCGTGGGGCGTTGCCAGCAGGACACATAACGCTCCGGGACCGGCCAACCGCCGGTGATCCGGCTCTCCCTCCGCTCACGCGGTCGCCAGCATGGGATGGATGACGTTGCCGTGCACGTCCGTGAGCCGGATGTCGCGTCCGCCGAAACGATACGTCAGGCGCGTGTGGTCGATGCCCAGCAAGTGGAGGATCGTCGCGTGAAGGTCGTGCATCTCCAGGCGGTTCTCCACCGCGCGATAACCCCAGTCGTCCGTCGCCCCGTAGGCGAACCCAGGACGAACCCCGCCCCCGGCCATCCAGACGGAGAACCCATGCTCGTTGTGGTCGCGCCCGTCCGATCCCTGGGCGAACGGCGTCCGGCCAAACTCGCCGGCCCACACCACGAGCGTCTCGTCGAGGAGGCCGCGCTGGCGCAGGTCGCGAAGCAGGGCGGCGGTGGCTTGGTCGATGGCCCGGGCATTCATGCCGTGGTTGTGCGCGATGTTGCCGTGGGCGTCCCAGCGTTGGTAGCCATCGACCATCGGGATCGTCAGCTCCACGAACCGGACCCCGCGCTCGACGAGGCGGCGGGCGAGCAGGCATTGGCGCGCGTAGGTCCGCGCGTGCGGGTTTGAGGAATCCAGCCCGTACATCCGCCGCGTGGCCTCCCCCTCCCCCTTCAGCTCCAGCAGTTCGGGAACCGACGCCTGCATGCGCGACGCCAGCTCGGCGTTTGCCAGCGCCCCCTCCAACGCGGCGTCGCTGCCATCGGCCGCCATCGCCAGCCGATCCAGCCGGGAGGCCAGCCGACGCTTGGCGTCCTGCAACCCCGGCACGGCCTCGCGCGGCGCGATGTTGGCCAAGGGCGTCCCGCCCTGCGCATGCAACACCGAGGCCTGGCTCGTGGCCGGCAGGAAACCGTTGCCAAAGCAATCCATCCCGCCCGAGGGAATCTGCCCGCCGTTCAGCACCACGTACCCGGGCATGTCCTGGTTCTCGGACCCCAACCCGTACGCCACCCACGCGCCCATGCTGGGCCGCCCCTGCAACCCAAGGCCCGAGTGCAGGAAGTAGTTGGCGCTCGTGTGCTCGGGGAAGGCCGACGTCATCGACCGCACCACGCACAGCTCGTCCGCGCACTGGGCGATGTGCGGGAACAAGTCGCTGATCCAAAGACCCGATTGCCCCCGCCGACGGAACGCCCAAGGGGACTTGAACACCGTCCCGATGTTCTCGAACTGCGTCTTCTCCAGCTTGCCCATCACCTCGCGCGGGTTCTTCCCGTGGTGGCGCTCCAGCAACGGCTTGTAGTCGAACGAGTCCACCTGCGAGACCCCGCCCTCCATGTACAGGAAGATCACGTTGCGGGCCCGCGCGCGGGCATGCGAGGGCGAGGGCGACACGGTCGCGGAACCCGCCCCCATCAACGCGTGCGCCGCCAGCATCCCGAAGCCCGTCGCGGCGCCCCGGAGCAACGCGCGACGCGACAACGTCGGGCAGGGAAGTCGATGCATGGGATTCATCGGATGTGAATGAACTCGGCCGTGGTGAGGAGCGCGTGCGCGATGTCCGGCCAAACCTCCGACTCAGGCCGGCCGCCACCCACCGACCTCAAGTCCGCCAACGACTCCCGGCACGCCCGTTGCTCGTCATCCCGCGGCGGGCGGGACAACGCGTGCTCGTACAACCACGCCACGCGGCCCGCGTCGTCCAACCCCGGCTGCTCGCTCAGCATGCGCCTCGACCATTGCAGCGCTTGGTCGTGCACGAACGGGTCGTTCATCATCGCCAGGGATTGCGCCGGCACGTTGCTGCTGTTCCGTCGCCCCACCGTGCTGAACGGCGTCGGGTAGTCGAACGCCACCAGGAGCTGCGGCAGGAAGTTCCTCCGGATCGAAAGGTACACGCTCCGCCTGCCGTCCCCGTCCAACGGGCCGCTCGCGGGCCGGGCCCTGCCATCCACGTAGTCCGGGAGATGCACCATCACCGAGCGCGCCGGCGCCCCATGCTGGATGCGCCCCGAAACCGCCAGCAGCGCGTCGCGGATCGCCTCGGCCTCCAGCCGCCTCACCGGCATCCGGTGCAGCCAACGGTTCCGGGGATCCTTCTCCTCCGCCCTCGGGTCCGGGTTGCGCGACGACCGCGCGAACGCATCCGTGAGCACCAGCCGCCGCACCAACGACTTCATCGACCAGCGGTCCACGCTCACGAATTGCCACGCCAAATGATCCAGCAACTCCGGGTGCGAAGGCGGTTCCCCCAGCTCGCCGAAGTTGTCCGGCGTGCCCACGATGCCCGCGCCGAACACGTGCTGCCATGCGCGGTTCACCGCCACGCGCGCCACCAACGGATGCCCTGGGTCCGTCAACCAGCCCACAAGTTCCATTCGGCCGCTGCGCCCCGCGTCCCCAAGCGACACCTTCCCGAACACCGCCGGCACCGCACGCTCCACGGGCCCCGCCGCACGCGTCGGCTTGCCTCGCACCAGCAAGTCCTCGTCCACGCCATCCCCCTCCCACCACGCGACCGCCGTCCGCGACTCCCACGGCAGCGACGCCGCCAACGTCCGCTCGCGGGCCGCCAAC
>CAIRNV010000159.1 GCA_903880005.1 uncultured Verrucomicrobiota bacterium
CGCGCGGCGGTTGGAACACCCCTCGGATGGGGCGGTTACTTCAACGGGGACACGCCGCCTTCCGCCACGAACCTCGTCTCCCTCCATGGCTCGGGACTCGGGCTCGTGGGGCTTCGATCGGACGGGACGATCCTGGCATGGCCCGGCACGCCGCAACCGCCGGCTGGCCTGTCCAACGTCGTGGAGGTTTCGGCCGGCGAATACCTGTTCCTCGCGCGCAAGTCCGACGGCACGGTGGCCGCCTGGGGAGGCGGCGGCCACGTTGCCGCGTCCTCGTTCCTCAATCCCCCGGCCATGCTCACCAACGCCATCGCGATCGCGGCGGGCTCGGACCACGGCGTGGCATGGACGTCCAGCAAGCAATTGTTCCTTTGGGGGGCCAATCACCTCGGCGCGCTCAACCCTCCCTCGCGGCCCCTGCCGGCCGCCGTCAAGGGATTGGCGGCTGGCCAGCAATACACGTTCTTCATCGACGATGCCGGGCGCCCCTTTGGATGGGGGGCCAACTTCGCCAACAACCTCCCCGCACCGGCCGCCGTCACCAACGCCGTGATGATCGCCGCCGGGACCTTCGGCCACTGCGTCGGGCTTCGTGCCGATGGACGCGTGATCGCATGGGGCAACAACAGCCACGGGCAAGTCGCCCCCATCGGCACCTTCCTCAACGACGTCACGATGGTCGCGGTGGGGCACCTCCATTCCCTCGCGCTCCGGGCCAACGGCTCCGTCCATGTCTGGGGCGGCCGCGACACCGCCGCCGCCACGCCCGCGCCCGCGAACGTCCGGTTTGATTCCATTGCCGCCGCCGGTGGCGCCAGCCTCGGCCTGACCCGTGCACCCGTTCCCATCGCGCCCTACACGAGCATCCGTATCGCGGCGGGAACCCCCGTCGTCCTGGAGCGAACGGTCATCGGGTCGGAGCCATGGTCGGTGCAGTGGTTCCAGAACAACGAGCCCATCCCCGGCGCCACCAACGCCACCCTTGAGCTTCCCAACCCGCAGAATATCCAGACGGGCTTCTACACCGTCATCGCGCGCAACGAGTTCGGGACCAACTCCAGCCTCCCTGTGGAGTTCATGCTCAACCCCGCGCCGCCCTCCTTCCACATCCAGCCCGCCCACGTCGCCGTCGCCGCCGGCAACACGGCCCGCCTCGTGGGCCGTGCGCGTGGCATCGAGCCGATCGGGTACCAGTGGCTTTTCCGAGGCCTGCCCCTCGCCGGCCAGACCAACGCCACGCTCGAAATCCCCGCCGCCAATGCCTCCCACGACGGATTCTATCAACTCGTGGCCTCCAACGAGGTCGGCACCGCCACCTCGTCCGTCGCGTTCCTCTCCACCGGCGCCGTCCTGGTGTCTTCCGAACCCCTTCACGTCGCCGTGCTTCCCGGACGTCCCGTCCGCCTCGCCGCCGAGATCGTGACGCCCGCGCCCACCTCGCTCGCATGGTGGAAGGACGGCCAACCGCTCGCCGGTGCCAACGCCCTTCAACTCGAACTCGGCCCCGCCTCCGTCGCCCTCGCGGGCAACTACCAACTCGTCGCTTCCAACGCCTTCGGCGTGGCCACGTCGCGCGTGGCCCATGTCCATGTCCGGACCCGGCCCGCACCCCTCACCCAACCCCACGTCGCGATCCATTCCTACGGGGATTCCATTCCCTTCCCAACGGCCTTCGACGCCGTGGTGGACGCGCGGATGACTCGCAGTCTCCGGTTTGGGACCTTTGCCATGGCGTTGGACGCGGCCGGCCGTACGTGGACATGGGCTGCGTCGCCGCAGTTGCTCTCCGCGATCGCGCCGCCCGCCGACCTCGCCCCGGTCGAATCGTTGTACCCCGGCTTGGTCCACGCGCTGGCCCGCGAGGCCTCCGGGACGCTTCGCGGCTGGATCTGGAACGAGGGCGAGAATTACGGCCAGGCGTTCCCCCCGACCGGGGTCAACGATGCCGTCGAGCTTGCCTCGGGCGACTTCTTCAGCATCGCGCTCCAGCCCGACGGTTCGCTGCGTCAATGGCCCATCCAAGGCTCCGCCTATCCCACGGTGCTGCGCCCGGCGAGCGCCGTCTCCATCCAAGGCTCGACGGTGATGGCCCTTCACGAGGACGGCTCCGTGATTCGATGGAGCCCGCAATACTCGTGGGCGGCCAACGTGAGCGACTCCCTCGACGCCGTCGCCATCTGGGCAGGCTCGGCGGCGGGCGCGATCCTGCGGTCCAACGGCCGCGTGGCGTGGTTCAGCCAGGACGGCACGCGCGACGTGCCGCCGCTGCCCGGCAACGTCCCCGCCATCGACATGGGCGGCGACGACGACCGGTTCCTGGCCCTTGATCCGTCCGGCCGGGTCTGGCAACGGCCATGGACCACCAACGCGCCATGGACCGAGTGGATGCCCGGCCTTGTTGGCGTCTCCAGGCTGGCCCCCGGCCACAACGGCACCTACGCCCTCACCCGCGCCCCGTTCTTCGCCTCGATGCCCCAGCCCATCGACGTCAAGCCCGGCGAGTCCACGAACCTCACGGCCGACGTGCGCAGCCCGTCGCCGCTGCGCCTGCAATGGTTGCGGGGCGGCCAGCCCATCCCGGGTGCCAACGGGGCCACCCTCTCCATCCAG
>CAIRNV010000160.1 GCA_903880005.1 uncultured Verrucomicrobiota bacterium
CTGCCGCCCCACACGAGCAGCCGGCTGCCCGTCCATGCCGTGACATGCTCGGACCGCGCCACCGGGGCCCCATCCGTGGCGCCATTCCTCCAACCCCCGCCTTCCAACCTGGCAAACCGGCTCAATCCCAGGGTCGCCATGGCGCCGTCGGATCCGTTTCGCGAGGCAAACACGGAACTGGAGGAAGGGCCCGACGTGTTGAGGGCCAGCAGTCCGTTCACCGTGTTGGAGAGCTGGTTCAAGCGGGCCGTCAGGGCGGCGAGCTGGGCTTGGACCGCGTCGTTCGTGGCCACGACGCGCGCGCCCAAGTCATTGCGCACCGCCAGCACGTCCGCCGACCGCGCGATATTTGTGCTCAACCGTGCATCCGGGAGCATCCCTGACGTCAACGCCCCGGCGTCCCCCGTGCCCGCAAAGGAAAACATGGCGTATGGAACCGCCGTGATGGGTTGCCGGGGTGCCAGCACCACGTGCGCGTTCGTGTCGCCCGCCGTGCGTGCCGCAATCTCAAGCCAGCGATCCGCCCCAGTGAAGACGCCGTTGCCGAACTCCAGTGAAACCGTGAACAAGCCATTGGTCACGCTCACGGGCGACACGGCGACGTCGGGGCCGACCTGGGTTCCCCCGCCGAGGGCGCCGAAGACGCGAAACCGAAGGTCATAGGAGCCATTGGCCGGGGCGGCGCCGTCCGTCAGGCGTCCTTGATAGGTGAACGGGGCCGACATCACCCGGAACCCCCATCCACCCCAAGCCATCAACATCCCCAGGATGATGCGCATCGAGGTGGCGTACCCTTGGAATCCCCGAGGATATCGAAATCCACCATGACGAAATCCCGCCAACTCGGGCATGCAGGCAAGGGAGATGTCCGCAGGGGCATTCATTTTAAGACCGGGGGCGCGGCACCGGTTGTGGCGATGTTGTTCAAACTTGGCGAGGACGAATTCAAAATGTTTTCGAGACATCGTCCTGCCCGCCCCCCGTCGCCTTCATTTGATTCATGCTCACGATGCTGCATACGCATGCGTCGTCCCCGCATCCGCCACGCAAGGATGCTGAAACGGCAGTGAGCCTAAAAACGGCAGTGGGTATGGGGATGTGGAGACCAGTCAAAACCCTCGGGTGGAGCCAAGGGCTTGGCCCACGCTGTAGGCCGCGTGCCCTCACGCGGCGCACTCCGAACGTCTCTGGGGCAGGCGCAGCGGCATCCTGCCGCTGGCCTGGACGTGATCCAGCCAGAGCCGAGACGGCTCTGCCACGATTCCGCCGCGTGAGTGCGCGCGGCCTACGGCTTGGCGGGACCGGTCGCAGAGCCGCCTCGGCTCTGGCCGGGTCGCAATGGGCGGCCGGATGCCGCTGCCCCGCTGCCACAGCCACTTCGGGCCGGTCGGAACGGGGGCCTTCACCCGCGCCCGCGCTACTCCAGAATGACTCGGTAGAAGCCTTGGAAGTCGGCCTCGACGTTCATCGGAGCGCGCAGGATGCCGTCCGCATTCGCAGCCTGGGTGATCCAGGGGGTCCAATCGACCAAGTCGGGGGAAACCTCGATGCGGACGCGCTGGTTGGGGGCGCACTTCACGCGGAGGTTGCCCGAGGGCTCGAGGGAGAATTCCAAGGGGAAGACGGCCAGCGGCACGCCCGCGCTGGTGACGGTGCCTTGGACGTTGGTGATGCGAACCGAGTAGGTGCCGGAATCGGCGAGCGACGCGGGCCCCAGCCTCAGGACGGGTTCGTCAGCGCCCGGGATGGCCACGCCATTGCGAAGCCATTGGTATTGGAAGGGAGGCATGCCATCGGCCACGACGGCGAAGACTGGGGGGAGGCCCGCCGTGGTGGCCGGGGCCGGGGCCAGGGCGGGGACCGAGGGGGCGCCGGGGGGCGACACGGCGACCTTGAGGTTGTCGAAGGCCAAGAAGTTGTTGCCCGGCCGGACGGGATTCGCGGGGACCCATGCGACGCCCAGGGCTGCCACGTCCAGCTTTCGGCCCGACTCGGTGATGAGCGCCTCCGAGACGACCCGTTGCCCGTCGAGGAAGGCGGACCAACGATTCGACGCCACGTTCATGACGACGCTCAACCGATAGGGCTGGGCGTTGTTGAAGGTCACCGGCCACGGCCAGGTTGGGAACAAGTCCGAGCCATCGACGTGGTAAAGGGTGTGGTCGCGATTGTTGAGGTTGATGACGAAGATCCGCTGGCCCGCGCGGTTGTAGAAGCGGAGGCGGAAGTTGTCGTACATCGCGTTGGTGGAGTCATGGACGGCGAGGTCGAGGTCGAAGCGAAGGACCGGCCTCGTTGCATCCGTGACGATGGACAACGGCACTCGGACCTCGCAGCCGCTGCCCTGCAGGCCCACGTACGCCCCTTGGGAGGATCCCGGGAAGAGGTTGGTCGTGAGGCCGTTTCCTGACGGGTTGGTGGCGGTCCAGCCTTGCTGGCCACCCAGCGGCCGGGCTGGGTCAAACCCCTGCGCGATCTCAAAGCCCGTCTCGAATGCCACCACCTCGCGGATGCGTGGAAGGATGCGAAGGAAGCCGTCGCCCGACGCGCCGTTCACGCCATCCACGGCGACAACGAGCACGGCGTTGGCATTGGCCTGGAACTCGACGCGGCTGAATCGATTGGTTCCAAAGTCATCGTTGGCGGCGACGACGGTCAGGTTGGCGAGGTGGGTGCCCGAATAAACGGCCAGGGTGGTGTCAAAGGAAGAACCCGCCGTGTCGATGACCCACGTGCCTTGCGTGGGCACCTTCCACTCGAACCACAGGGACTTGCCGCCCGCCACCGAGGCGTGAAGAGGCTCGCCGACCTCCAACCCAGCCTTCCGGTTGGCGAAGGGCAACACGACGCGCGTGCCAACGATGGCCTGCCGGGCATCGAAGCGGTCGTTGCCGGGCGCGTCGGTGACGCGCAGGGCGCCCGGGCCTCGGGCAACGCCGGCGGCGGTCGTGATGGAAATCACGCCGTTGGTCGCCAAGGCGGGGATACGGAGGCGGATTTGCTGGAGGGAATCGACCGCGTATTCGGTGACGTTTACGGGGCCGACTTGGACGGAGGCGACGTTGGTGAAGTTGGCGCCCGTGACGGTCACCCAGCTTTGGGCGCCCCCATCCAACGGGCTGAAGTCCGCGATGATGGGTTTTTCGCCAACCTCCGCCCACGTCAGGGTGGCGGTGCCAAATGCCCCGGCGTCCCCATCGACGGCGATGAAGTAGGAAACGCCGGCCTCGGCCTGGAACACGATGCGGCTGGTGAGGAGCGCGCCGGCATCATCATTGGAGGCGACGGGCGTGAGCGACGCGAGGGAGGTCCCGGAATAGGCCGCGAGGACGGTGTCAAACGTGCCGTCCTCCGTGTCGAAGCGAAACAGGCCGGAACCCGGGGCGATCCATCGAAACCAGACGGATCGCCCGCCTGCGGCAACCGCGTGAAGGGGTTCCCCGGATTCCATGGAGGCATCCCGGGTGTTGACGTCGATGGATCCTTCGGGGCCCTCCAAGGCCTGCGCCTGGGCAAAGGAGTCGTTGGCCGGGGGCCTTGCGAGCCTGAAGGGCATGGGAGCCGTCGCGGTTCCCCCCGCCGTGGTGACCGTGACGGGACCGTTCACAAGGCCTTCCGGCACCACGACCTCGATGCGACGGGCGGAGGCCTCCCGAACGACGGCGGGGACCCCGTTGAAGGCGACAGCGGGATCCCGATCCAAGTTCAGGCCGGTCAGGGTCACGGCTTCGCCCGCCCTTGCGCGGTAGCTCGACAACGTCGTGACCTGCGGCACCAGCGCCTCGACGGACCAGTTCAACGTGATGGCCCCGGACGAGGCGTTGAAGGCGGATCCGTCGCCCGGGTTGAAGCCATCGATGGCAAAACGGTAGGTGACTCCCCCCGTGGCCGGGAATAGCACGCTGCTGCTCGAAGTGTCGGCCGAGGCGTTGTCGTTGGAGGCGACCTGGGACCACGTCGCGGGGCCGGAGCCCACATAGACGCCCAGGAGGGTGTCGAAGCCGCTGCCCAACGTGTCCACCCTCCAGACGCCGTCCGACGGCGCCGTCCACTGGTACCACACGGAGCGTCCTCCCGTGTTGGCGGCATGCGCGGGCTCCCCGGGCTCCTTCGTCGCGCCGACATTCGACCCCGTCGCGGAGCCCGAGGGTCCGACGAGCACCTCCGCCGCGGCCCACGCATCGTTCGGCGGGGGCATGACGATCGTGAAGGGAACCGCAGACGTGGTGGAGCCCGCCGGACTGGTGATGGCGAGCGGGCCGGTCAAGGCGTCGATGGGAACCACGCCGACGAGCGTGTCCTCGGCGACGGGAAAGAATTCCGCCGCCTTGCCGTTGAAGGCCAGGGTCGTGACAGAAAGGAGGTTGGAACCGCTAATCCGAATGGGGTCGCCGACCGCGCCCGACGCCGGGGACACGCCGGTGATCACGGGCATGGATAGGACGACGAAGTCGAAGGTGGACTCGGCCTTGCCCTGCGGGGACGTGAGCGTGATGCGGCCGGACGACGCTCCTTGGGGGACCGTCATCGCGACCTGGTTGGGGCTCTCCACGACAAAGTTCGCGTCCCGTTGGTTGAACTGGGCGCCCGTCAACGTGCCCAGGTTGGCTCCCGTGACGACCACCCGGGTGCCGGGAACACCCGCGTTGGGAGAGAAGCCGGCGATCACGGGACGGGTGACGATGGAAAAAAGCTCGGCGTTGGTGGCGGAGCCCCGGGGCGTCGTGACGGTGATCCTCCCCGAGGCTGCATTGGCAGGGACGATGGCGATCAATTCGTCGGCCGAGGGCTGGGTGAAGGCCGCATCCGAGGCACTGAATCGAACGTTGGTGGCTCCCTCCAGGTACGCTCCTCGCAGGCGAACCGCCATGCCCGAAGCCCCCATCGAGGGCGTCGCGGACCAAAGGACGGGCTGCTCGACGACACGGAATGCCTCGGTGGTTTCCGCACGTCCCGAGGGCGTGACAATGGCGATGGGGCCCGAAGTGGCGCCGAGGGGAACCACGGCAAGCAGGGCGCCTTGGGACGAAATGGAGAAAGCCGCCGGCGTCCCGTTGAACAATACCTGGGTGACGGACCCGAGCTTGGTTCCCTGGACTTGAATCCGTTGGCCCACCACGCCGCTGGGCGGGTCAAAGCGAGCGATCAGGGACTTCACCGGCGCGCCTGCGACGCGAGCCGCCGCGTCGGCCATGATGATCCCGTGCCCCGAGTCCCGGTCGATGCCGGTCGCCGCGTTGTCGAGGGCCGACGAAACCAGGACGGACCGAACCTCGACGGGTGCCAGGCCCGGGTTGATGGACTTGATCAACGCGGCCATCCCGGCGGCGTGGGATGCGGCGGAAGACGTGCCGAAGAACGGGTTCAGGCTCGTGCCCTCGGGGAACGTCGTCCGTACGCCATCCGCCGCCGCGATGTCGGGCTTTTGACGTACCGCGCCTCCCTGGCCCGAGGGTTGGCCCGGCGTGAGGGGCGTGCCGTCCGCCCGGTAAAACATCCGACGCGGGCCATCAGAGCTCGTGGGTTGGACCGGGCACTTGGCGCCCGAAACAAAGGGGCTGGCGGCCCCCACGTTGGCGACGTCCACGGCCGCGACCGCCAACGCCCCCTCGGCGGCCGCGTGCCCGCGGATGCGACCGTCCGTGAAGTCAAAGAGCCTTCCACGCCCCGTCTCAAGGTGGAGGAACCGGGCCGCACCCGATTGACGGACGACGACGATGCGCTGGCCGGGAGACACCCTGGCGATGGATTCATAGGGGTCTTGGTTGCCGGTCTGGAAGTTGTTGGCCGAGGCCACCAACGCGTTCGACTCGTCGAAGACGTACACGTCGTAGTCGTTGGACGAACCCCCAAGGGGATCGGACCAGAACAAGTCCACGCGTTCGAGCGAGCCGCCGGGCACGACGCTGTTGAACAAACCCGAAGGGAAACGGTGGACGCGGCCGCCCGATGCCGTGGACTCGCCCGAGTCCACGAAGTCGCCCTCCCATGTACCCGAGGTCCCGTGCGACTGGTTGCCTGCATTGCCGGCGGCGGACAGGTACACGGCGCCATCGGCCACCACGGCCTCGACCGCTTGCGCGATGATGCCGTCCTGGAAGGGAGACTCCCGGAAGTACTCCAAGTCATCCACGATGACGTCGCATCCCAGCCTGAACCGCAGGTCGCGGATGTTTTGCGCGAAGGATGCCTCCCCATTCAGCCCCGAGGCGAAGAACAGTTGGGCGTCCGGGGCCATGTCATGGATGACCTCCAGCATGGCGGTGCCCTCCCCGGAACCAGGAAGGCCATCCTGGACCCTGCCGAATCGATTGGTCAGGACGATGACGGGCCCGAGGTCGCCCTTGGACTGGGCGTACGCAAGGGCATCAATGCTGTCCGAAAGGACGCCCACCTTCACCCCCTTCCCCGTCGCCTTGAACTGGGACGCTGCCACGTCGGCCCGATGCGTGACGACGCCTTGGGACGTGACGCTTCCCACGTGGGTCATGGCCCGTGCAGCAGGCTGGATGAACGCCACGTCCGGCCGCGCCGCCAAGGCCTCCAGGGCTCCCCATGCCACCCACGCACGGATGGCGTCATAGCCCTCATGGGCATCGAGCACCTCACCTTGCGACGCCCCGATGGCCCGCAACAGGCCGGGCGTGACGTGGCCCTTCATGTCCACCTTCACCCGCCCCCGGGGATCCTCCTCCACGCTGACTTGCAACGCCTCGATCCCGTCGGCGACCGGCACGCCTCGATGCATCTTGTCCGCGAAGAGGAGTTGCGAGTCGATCTTGCGCTGGACGGGCGTTCGCAGGGCCTTGTCCGCCTCCAACGCGTGAATCGCCGCCAGCATGGACGGGGCAAGACGGTCCCCAACGACTGATGCATTCGATGGCCTGGACGCGGTCCCCGCGAAGGCATTGCGGGCCGGGACCCGGTCGGAGCCGATTCGTGCCGACTCGGCCGGGTGCCGTGGGTCGGACGGCTTGGAAAGGGTGGCGAAGGGGGATGGCGAGACGGGGTTTGAGTGCGTGGGTGGTTCGTTCAGGACCACCGACAGCCACATGGCAACGCCGCCCAGCAGCACCGAGTAACCGAGCCATCGATGACGTTTCATGCCTCGCCGGATGACAATGAAAACCTTTCACCCCGGCAAGGGTGGAGTCGCCCCCCACCCCGCCAGGCGGCGCGGTGCCTCGCTGGCCTGACGCCGGCATCGTCCGGGCCAACATCCCCGCAGTTTGGCCTGCCCTCCGTCCCCATGGGAGGACAACATCCGCCGCCAGTGAAGCTGCTGTCATGGAACGTCAACGGGCTCCGGGCCGTGCTCCGGAAGAACTTCCTCGCCTTCCTCGATGCCGAGGCGCCCGACATCTTGTGCATCCAGGAAACCAAGGCCGCCCCGGACGACGTGGAAATGCTCTGGCCAGCCACCTACCGCACCTACTGGAACTCGGCCGAGAAAAAGGGCTACTCAGGAACCTGCATCTTCACCCGCCATGAACCGCAGTCCGTCCGCCGGGGCATCGGCCACCCCGACCACGACCGCGAGGGACGCGTCCTGACAGCCGAGTTCCCCCACTTCTTCCTCGTGAACGTGTACGTGCCCAATTCCCAGCGGGAACTCACCCGCCTCGCCTACCGGCAACGCTGGGACGCCGACTTCGCCGCCCACGTCGCCTCGTTGCAGCATCAAAAGCCGGTCGTGGTCTGCGGCGACATGAACGTGGCCCACGCGGAAATCGACCTGACCCACCCCAAGGCCAACGTGCGCAACCACGGCTTCACCCCGGAGGAACGCGCTGGCTTCGACCGCCTCCTCTCAACGGGCCTCTTCGACACCTTCCGCGAGGTCGAGCCCGGCCCGGGTCATTACACGTGGTGGAGTCCCATGAACCGCGCCCGCGAGAGGAACGTGGGTTGGCGCATCGATTACTTCCTCGCGTCCAAGGTCCTTCGCCCCCAGTTGCGCCGCGCGTTCATCCTTCCCGAGGTTTTGGGATCGGATCATTGCCCCGTCGGCATGGACTTGGCCCTGCCGAGCTCGCCGTGACGATGCGGGCCGGGGCGATCCCATGCCCAACGGCCGTCTGGAGGCTGAGCCGGGACGATTCATTTGGATCGTCCCGGCTGAGTTGTTCTCGAAAGGGGAGATCCGCGGACCGAAGGCCATGGGGACGGTCCCGCCTTGTGATGCGCGCGATTCAAACGCATGCGCGTTCGCGCGTCTCCCACTTGGCGCACAACCAAGCCATTGCGTCACCAAGGTGAGTCATTTCGGCATTCTGATGACACAGCGACGGCACCAGGGACCTCGGGATCATGGGTGCCGTGGAGGCCGGAAAGGCCCACGAGAACCGTCGGCGGAGGGGGCGAGCCCGAGGGGTTGGGGAAGGACTGAGGGTGAAACAGCGTTCAAACCAGCCTAAATTTGTCCGGTTTCAAGAACCATGCCGAAGCCGCAGGCAACCGTGTGGAATACTTGAGCACTTTTTGTATGGGACGTGTGGAACGCTTGGCAAACGGACTGCTTGCCAATCGTCCATGTCAATGAAAGCGCTCTCCCGTCTGTCACCCCGGCCCACGCCGACCGGACCCAAGGCGTTTCGGTTCCGGCCCATTCCACGCCCTCGTGCCCGCCCAACCGTGGAAGCCCCGCCTCCAGTGGAAGCATCCGCCCACACTCCAAAGCCCCGGGCACGGAGCAAGACGGTCGCGCGTCCCGCCAAGGCGACTCCGGCCACCCTGCCCTTGGTGGAAGTTCCACGCGAGGCCGTCGATGCGCCCCCGCCGGCGCCGTCGTCCGTGGGGGCGGGCCTCACCGGCGACTTCGCGCTTCGCATGTACCTGCGGGAGATCGGCGAGGTGGCCTTGCTGACGCCGCAGCAGGAAATCGAGTTGGCGGCGCGCATCCACAAGGGCGACGCCGCCGCCCGCGACCACATGATCCGGGCCAACCTGCGCTTGGTTGTGAAGATCGCCCATGACTACGAGGGCATGGGCTTGCCGCTGCTGGACATGATCAACGAGGGCAACGTCGGGCTGATGCGGGCCGTGCAACGGTTCGACCCGGCGAAGGGCGCCAAGCTGTCCACCTATGCGGCGTGGTGGATCAAGCAGGCCATCAAGCGCGCCATCGCCAACCAAGGCCGCACCATCCGCGTCCCCGTCCACTTGGTGGATCGCATCGCCAAGATCCGCCGCACGGCCATGCAATTGCATGAGGAACTGGGCCGGGAGCCAACAGATGCCGAGGTGGCCGAGGTGCTCGGGATGAAGCGCAAGCGCGTCACCGAGCTTCTCGAAGCAGCGCAGCGCCCGGCGTCCCTGGACGCCCCGATTGGCGAGGACGACGACACCAGCTTCGCGGAGCGCGTCCGGGATGAGGCCATGTCCACGGCCGACGCCGCCCTGCAACAGGACCAATCGCATGCGATGATCCGCGAGTTCGTGGACCGTCTCGACGAACGCGAGCAAACCATCCTCCGTTACCGCTTCGGGCTCGACGGCGGCAGCGAGAAGACGCTCGAGGAGGTCGGCCAGCACTTCGGGGTCACCCGCGAGCGCATCCGCCAAATCCAAAACGGCGCCATGGCCAAGCTCCGCCGCTGGATCGACAAGCGCGAGGCGCTCCTGGACCCCGACCTCCCGTCGCTGGTCACGGCCGCCTAAACCGGAACGATGCAGTTGGATCGGTCGTGCTGGCTGGATCTTCTTTCGCAAGAGCTTCGTCCTTCGCTCGTTACGGGCCTGGTACTGGCCCGCGCCTCGCTCACTCCTCGTCTTGCGAAAGAATCTGCAGCGCAATCACTTCCCTCCCAACTGCATCGTTCCGGCTAAACCGGCACGACGCGGCACGCGCACGACATCGGACCCGTCCTGGCTCAAACGCTCCGACGAGTCCGAATCCCCCGCCCCGCGCTGTAGGGCGCATGCGCCCAGCGCGTCGGCGAGCAATGACTTCCTTCGCGCGCCGGGTCACGGGACCCAATGCAACCGCCCTTCAGGTGCTGCGTCCTGAAGAGTTGCGGGTCAGGCCGGGCAGAAGACCGAGACCGACAAGGGTGGCAAGGTGAACAAGGCCGACTGGGGCTGTCCTTGGGCGGGGACCGACTCGGACTCCACGCCGAGGGGATTGCCGACGTTGGAACCGCCATAGACGGCCGCGTCGCTGTTCAACACTTCCTTCCATCGCCCCGGCAAGGGCAACCCGACCCTATAGCCATGGTGCGGGTTGGGCGTGAGGTTCATCACGACGAGCGCGTGGCGATGCGCGTCGGGGTCGTGCCTGGAAAAAACGAGGACCGAGTTGGCGTGGTCGGCGCAATCAATCCAGCGGAAGCCCTCCGGGCTGTAGTCGCCGACATGCAAGGCGGGCTCGCGTCGGTAGAGGGCGTTGAGGTCGGCGACGAGGCGCTGGAGTCCGGCGTGGTAGGGGCCCTCGGCGAGCAAGCCCCATGAGACCTCGCCGTTTTCGTCCCATTCGGACGTCTGCCCGATCTCGCCGCCCATGAACAACAGCTTCTTGCCCGGGAACATCCATTGGTAGGCCAGCACGGCGCGCAGGTTGGCGAAGCCCTGCCAGTCGTCGCCCGGCATCTTCCGGCGCAGGGAACCCTTGCCGTGCACGACCTCGTCGTGGGAGAGCGGCAGCACGAAGTTCTCCTGGTGGTGGTACAGCATCGCGAACGTCAGGTCGTTCTGGTGGTACCGCCGGTGGATGGGGTCGCGCCGGAAGTAGCCGAGGGTGTCGTGCATCCAGCCCATGTTCCACTTGAGGCTGAACCCGAGGCCGCCCAGCCAAGGTGGCCGAGAGACCATGGGCCACGCCGTGCTTTCCTCGGCGACGGTCACGACGCCGGGGTGCTCGGTGTGGACGAGGTGGTTCACGTGCCGGAGGAACTCCACCGCGCCGAGGTTCTCGCGCCCACCGTACTTGTTGGGGATCCATTCCCCCGCCTTCCGGGAGTAATCGAGGTACAGCATGGACGCGACGGCATCGACCCGGAGCCCGTCCACGTGGAAGCGGTCGCACCAGTAGAGGGCGTTGGCCGCGAGGAAGTTCCTCACCTCATGGCGGTCGTAGTTGAAGATCAACGTCCCCCAGTCCTGGTGCGCCCCCTGCCTGGGGTCCTCGTGCTCGTACAAGGCCGTTCCGTCGTACAGGGCCAACGCCCAGTCATCCCTCGGGAAGTGCGCCGGCACCCAGTCCACCAGCACCCCGATGCCCGCGTCGTGCAACGTCTCCACGAGATGCTGCAAGTCCGACGGCGTCCCGTAGCGGGAGGTGGGCGCATAAAACCCGGTCACTTGGTAGCCCCAGCTCGGGTAATACGCGTGCTCCGCCAACGGGAGGAACTCGACGTGCGTGAACCCCATGCGTCGCACGTAGTCCACCAACGGCCCCGCCACCTCGCGGTAGCCGGGTGATTCATGACGTCCCTTCTTGCGCCACGAACCCAGGTGCACCTCGTAGATGCTCATGGCCGACTTCAATGCGTTCGCGTCGCGTCGGCGTCGCATCCAGGCCTCGTCCCCCCACGACGACGCCCGCGCGTCGCACACCACCGCCGCATGCTTCGGTGGCAGCTCGAACTGGAAGCCCATCGGGTCGGTCTTCACCCGCACCGCGCCGTCCCGTTCGACCAACTCGAACTGGTACAAGGCGCCCGGCCCGACCCCGGGCACGAAAATCTCCCAGACGCCCGACGCCCCGAGCATGCGCATGGCGTGCCGTCGCCCGTCCCACTCGTTGAAGTTACCCACCACGGACACCCGTCGGGCATTCGGGGCCCAGACGGCAAACGCCGTCCCGGCGACGCCGTCCAGGACGCGTGGGTGCGCTCCGAGCACGTCATGCAGGCGCCGGTGGTTGCCCTCGTTGAACAAGTGCAGGTCCGTCTCCCCCAGCGTGGGCCAGAACGAGTAAGGATCCCGCCCCTGCGTCACGCCGCCTCCCGACCAAGTCACGCGGAGGTCGTAGGCGTGCACCCGGCGCACCTCGCGGCTCAGGCCCTCGAAGACGTCCGTCTCGCCAATCCTCCTCAGCGGGATCACCGGCGCGGACCGGTCGTGGACGGGAACCATGTCCACCGTCACTGCCCCGGGCAGCATCGCGCGTCCCACCACGCCGGAGCCATCCCCGAGGGGATGGAGTCCCAGCAAGGCATGCGGCGAGCCGCAGGCGACCCGCACCAAGGACTCCAGCTCGCTCGCCTTCAACAACATGGGCGGAGCCTACCCTCCCGGGCACGCCGTGCGCGAGCCCTCAATCCCGGCGCCTCGACGCTTGAACCGCCGGCGTCCGACCCGGCAACCTCCCTCCATGTCACCCCGTCATCCTGTCACGACGCGTCGGGCCTTCCTGCG
Source organism: uncultured Verrucomicrobiota bacterium (assembly GCA_903880005.1). GTDB lineage: Bacteria > Verrucomicrobiota > Verrucomicrobiia > Limisphaerales > UBA9464 > UBA6176. The sequence continues at coordinate 12,358 of CAIRNV010000160.1, forward strand.
TTCCGCCGTCGCCGCCACGTTCGCCGCGCCCTTCATTACCCGGGACCTCATTGCCCGGCCTCCCTCCAGCCAGGTCCTCCACGCGAGCTTCGGCGCCGGCGGCATGGCCTGGGCCGACCTCAACGAGATCGCCAGCCACAAGTCCGTCCGCATGGTGGCCGTCGCCGACGTCGATGCCTCCCGCACGGGCGAGTTTCGCAAGAAGTTCCCCGAGGCCCGTGTCTATGCCGACTACCGCGAGCTGCTCGACAAGGAGAAGATCGACTCCGTCAACGTCTCCACGCCCGACCACATGCACGCGCCGCAGGGCATGGCCGCGCTGCAACGAGGCGTCCACGTTTACGGGCAAAAGCCCCTCACCCACGACATCTACGAGTCACGCCAGCTCGCCGCCGTCGCGCGTCGCAAGAAGCTGGTGACCCAGATGGGCATCCAGATCCATTCCTCCAACGAGTACCGGCTCGCCACCCGGCTCGTCCATGACGGCTCCATCGGCAAGGTCCGCGAGGTCCACACCTGGTCCTCCAAGCAATGGGGCGACAATGGCGCCATGCCCCAGCGCACCGACCCCGTCCCGGCCGGGCTCGACTGGAACCTTTGGCTCGGCGTTTGCGCCGACAGGCCCTTCATCGGGCAGGGCTGGTACCACCCCGGCAACTGGCGCCGTCGCCTCGACTTCGGCACCGGCACCTTCGGCGACATGGGCTGCCACATCTTCGACCCCGTCTTCGGCGCGCTGGAATTGACCGCGCCCCTGTCCGTCACGTCCAGGGGGCCCGCGCCCAACGCCCATTCGTGGGCCACCGACGCCGTCATCGAGTACGTCTTCCCCGCCACCCGCCAGACCGTGCCCGGAAAGATTCCCGTCACGTGGTACGACGGCACCAAGCGCCCGCCCGCCCACGTCTTGTCCCTCCTCGGCAAGACCCCGTTGCCGGACCAAGGCTCGATCCTGATCGGCACCGACGGCGTCATGGTGATCCCGCACGTGGCGCGGCCGGTGCTGTTGGGCGCTGGAAAGCTCGGCCAGTCCAACTGGCCGGAAGTGGGATCGGCCAATCACTGGCACGAGTTCATCGACGCCGTGCGCGGCGTGGGTAAGACGTCCACGCCCTTCGACTATTCCGGGCCCCTGACCGAATGCATCCTGCTGGGTTCCGTGGCGACGCGATTCCGGGACACGACGCTCGAGTGGAACGCGTCCAAGCTGCGATTCACCAACGTCAAGGAGGCCAACGCGTTTGTCCGGCGTGGCTATAGAAAGGGCTGGGAAACCAAGGGGCTTTAGGCGAGGAAAGAGCGTGAGCGCGATGGCCGCGTGACGGCCCATCCCATCTGACAACCATGCAAGACGAGAATCCCCCGTTCATCGAGGAGCCGCCCCCGCTGCCGCCCGAGGAGAACTGGTTCGACCGGCAGGCGGCCAGCTACGCGCCGTGGATGGTCTGGGTGCACCTCTTGATCTGCGCGTGCCCTGGGCTGGTGGTGGGGTTGCTGTTCCTCGCGGGCTGCAACACCCGGGAAGGCAAGGCCCTGGGCGTGCGCTTGCTCAAGTTCTCTGGGATCGGCTTCGCGATCTTCTTGCTGGTCCAGTACCTCGCGAGCAAGGCCCAGTAGTCCATACGGCCGTCGCGCCACCGTCTGTGGAGGAGGTTTGGCTCGCGCGATTGAGCGGAGCATCCCTACGCTCGGCACGTTTCCTGCCACCCGCAGACGCATTGGCCATGTCACACGCCGTCATCGACCCCGAAAAGGTCCGCCGCTTCGCGGAGGAATTGAACCGCTTCAACGCCGACCTCCTCGCCCGCCTTGGCGCGTTGCAGGCCCGCTTCACGGCGCTCGGCGACACGTGGCGCGACCAGGAGCACGAGAAGTTCGCCGAGGAGTTCCAGCAGGTCACCAAGTCGCTGCGCAAGTTCGTCGAGGCCTCGCAGCAGCAGGCGCCCTTCCTCCTCCGCAAGGCCCAGCACATCGAGGAATACCTCAAGCAGCGCTAGCCCCCATGGCCGAGCAAGCCCACGTCCGGTCCCTCGACGACATCGCGCGATTCCGTGCCAGCCTCCTCAACTTCATCTCCGGCGCCCGCGCCGCCGTCGAGGAATGCTCGGTCGAGGTCGGACGCCAATTGTCCTGGCTCGAGCAGGATCGCCGGCGCCATTGGGAAGCCGAGGCCAACCGCCGGCAGCGCCGCCTCGACGAGGCCCGCGACGCCGCCTTCACGGACGCCCTGGCGTCCCAGCGCGGCCCGGGCGGCTGGCACCAAATGCAGGTGCGCCGCGCCCAGCAATCGCTCGAGGAGGCCGCCACCAAGCTCGACAAGGTCCGCAGGTGGGCGCGCACCTTCCAAAACACCAGCCTCCCTCTCCTGAAGCAGGTCGAACGGCTCCAATCCGTCCTCGCCGTGGACATGGTCAAGGCCGTCGTCATGCTCGACCAATCCCTCGCGGCGCTCGAGGCCTACTCGGGCCGCTTCCATCCAGCCCCGCCCACCGCCACGGCCCTCGCGCCCGAGGCGCCGCTGGAACCCGCGCCCGAGGCCGCGCCCCCACCTATGGAAGCCCCACCGTCATGAGCATCCTCGCCACCAAGGCGCGCCTCGCTGGGCTCCACAAGCAACTCCAGTCCTCCTGGGCCGAAACCCGGTCCAGTTGGTCCGACGACAAGGCCCGCGAGTTCCATGAGCGCTACATGGCCGACCTCACGGCGGAGGTGGAGAAAACGCTGGTCGCCATGGACGGGCTCGAAGACCTGATGCGCAAGGTGAAGGACGAATGTGAATAGCTTGCCCACCACCGAGGCCCTCGCCGCCACCCTCGCCGAGACCCGTCGCGTCGCCGCCGACCTCGTCACGCGCGAGCAGCAATGGCAACGCGAGGCCGCGCGCCGCCGCAGCCAGGCCGCACGCATCGCCGACCAAGCCCGGACCCGTTCCTCCGAGGACGTCCGCCAGGCCCGCGACTCCCTCGCCGCGCGGCATCGGGACGAGGCCGAGCGCAGCGACCGCCGCAACGCGGAACGCATCGAGGCCATCCAACGGGCCCAGCACGCCTGCCGAAGCAAGGCCAGCCAACGCATCGAGCAACACGACGGACGCGCCGTCTTCGGCTTCCAAAAGGGAACCCTCGACGCCGATCGCGACCACGCCGCCGCCATCGGCGCCGCCAACGAGGCCTTCGCCCTTACCACCGAGGCGCATCGGCAGGCCACGGATGCCTTCCATGCCACCGAGTCCGCGTTGGCCTCGGCCTTCGCCGGATGGCGGGGCCTCCGCCTCTCCATGCTCGCGGGCGGGGTCGAGCCGGCGCCCAACGCGGACCTCGACGAATCCGCCCTGCTCGACGTCGCCGCCCAGGCCACGGAAGCGGCCTCGGCCCTCGAACGAGAGGCCCGGCGGCATCCGGTTGCCGTGGTCTTCCGATGGCTCCGGCCGTGGTTCGTGGGGACCGTCGCTGCGGCCTGCGCGCTCGTCGCCGTGTGGGGGTTCCCAAGGTGGGGTCGGCCCGCGGTCGAGGGACCCGTTGCGACGGGCGCGGCGGCGGCGGCCTTCGCCGTCTTCCTTCTTCTGCGCCTGGCCGGGTGGAGCCTTGTGCGCAGCCTTGCGGCTCGCGCGGCCAACGCCTTGTCCCAGGCGCGCCACGCCCTCCTCGGCTGCTCCGAGAAGGCCGCCGTTCGCCATCGCGACGCGACGGCCGGGGCCGACGCCGCCCGGACCGCCACGCTGGAGGACATCCGGACGCGTTGGTTCGAGCACGAGCGCGAGGTGGAACGTTCCCGCAAGGACGCCGTCGAACGCATCGCCCGGAAGGCCGAGCGCGTCCGCGAGACCCACCGCCGCTGCCACGCCGCCCTTCGCGCCCGCATGGTGGAACGTCATCGCCAGGAATCCGCCCATCTGGAGGCATCGGTTGGCGACGCCGCGTCCGGCGCCGAGTCCACCGCCACCCGTGAATCCGCGCGTGTCGAGGCGGAGCTGGCTGCCCAGTGGGCCGAGATGGAATCCGAGGCCACCCGGCGCCTCGGCGAGGTCGCGGGGCGCCTGGCCGAATGGGCCGGGCTTCGCGACGCCGGGCAACCCCCGTGGGAGGACGTGGCATGGAAGTCCTGGCAGCCACCCCAATCCATGACCCAGGCGCCCCGGCTCGGCTTCGTGGACGTGGACGTCGCCCGCATGGTCCCCGCATGGCCTGCGGACCCGCGCCTCGCCTTCCCGGGACCCGCGCGCATGACGCTCCCGTTCGGGATCGCCTACCCGGCCGAGGGCGCGCTCGTCGTCGAGACCGAGAAGTCCGGCGCGGCGGAGGCCGAGGCAACGTTGGCCAACGCCGCGTTTCGATGGCTGTGCCAGATGCCCCCGGGACGGCTGAAGCTCACGATCCTCGACCCGGTGGGCCTGGGCCGCGCCTTTTCTTCTTTGATGCATCTCGCCGACTTCGACGGGACCCAAGGCAGCGCCGGCCAACGAATCTGGACGGAAGCCGCCGAGATCGAGGCGCGGTTGGCCGAGATCACGGCGCACCTCGAGAAGGTCATCCAGATGTACCTGCGAAACGAGTTCGCCTCCCTTCTCGATTACAACGCCATGGCCGGCAGCACCGCCGAGCACCATCACCTCCTCGTGGTCGCCGGGTTTCCCGTCCACTTCAGCGACGCCGCCGCCCGTCGCCTCCTCAACATCGCCGCCAACGGCGCCCGCTGCGGCATCCTCACCCTGATTCATTGGGACCGACGCCACCCGGTCCCGGCCGGCTTCACCGCCGACGACCTCCGCACGGCCGGCGTGCACGTCGTCCGGGGGACGGCGGCCTTCGACACCCTGCCCTCGCTGGGCCCGGGCGCGCGCCTCAGCCTGGACATGCCCCCTCCCCCGGCGCTCGCCACCGAGCTCCTCCGTCGCATCGGCAGCCAGAGCCGCCAGGCCAACCGTGTCGAGGTCCCCTTCGACGTCGTCATACCCGACGCCGCCTCCGCATGGAAGGCCACCACCTCGGAGGAGATCCGGGTGCCCATCGGGCGCACCGGCGCGTCCAAGCTGCAATGCCTGTCCCTCGGGCGCGGCACACGCCAGCACGCGCTCATCTCCGGCAAGACGGGCTCCGGCAAGTCCAACCTCCTCCACGTGATCGTCACCAACCTCGCGCTGTGGTGCAGCCCGGCCGAGATCGAGTTCTACCTCGTGGATTTCAAGAAGGGCGTCGAGTTCAAGGCCTATGCCACCGCCCGGCTCCCCCACGCCCGCGTCGTCGCCATCGAAAGCGACCGGGAATTCGGGCTGAGCGTCCTCGAGCGCCTCGACGCGGAGCTGCGCCGTCGCGGCGAGCTGTTCCGCGCCGCCGGAGTCCAGGACGTCGCAGGCTATCGCGCGGCCCACGGACGCGAGCCCATGCCGCGATGCCTCCTCGTCGTGGACGAGTTCCAGGAGTTCTTCGTCCAGGAGGACCGCATCTCCCAGGGGGCCGCCGTCCTCCTCGATCGCATCGTGCGGCAAGGCCGCGCCTTCGGGGTCCATGTCATCCTCGCGTCGCAGACGCTCGGCGGCACGTACGCCCTCGCTCGCGCCACCCTCGGCCAGATGGCCGTCCGCATCGCGTTCCAATGCGACGAGGCCGACGCCTACCTCATCATGGGCGATGACAACGCCGCGCCCCGCCTCCTTTCCCGCCCCGGCGAAGGCATCTACAACGACGCGGCCGGCGCGGTCGAAGCCAACAGCCCGTTCCAGGCCGTCTGGCTGCCGGACGAGGAACGCGATCGCCTGCTCGCCGCCCTGTCCGTCCGCAACGCCGCCTCGCCATGGTCCGCGCGCTCCCCCGTCGTCTTCGAGGGCAGCGCCCCGGCCCGCATCGAGGAGAACGCCGACCTCGCGGCCGCCTTGGCCACCCGGCCGGTCGTCCTGCCCGCGCAACCCGTCGCATGGCTCGGCGCACCCAACTCCATCAAGGGCCCCACCGCCGCCGGCTTCCACCGGGCCGGCGGTTCCAACCTCCTCGTCGTCGGCCAACGCGACGAGGCCACCGCCTCCATCCTCCTCGCCGGCGTGCTGTCCCTCGCCGCGCAGCATCCGCCGGGCACCGCACGGTTCATCCTCGTCGATGGCACGCCCGCCAACGATGCCCGCGGAGCCTTGATCCGGATGCTCAAGGACACCCTCCCCGGGACCTTCGAGTGGGTGCTCCCCGGCGACGTCCCACGCGCCGTCCACGCGCTGTCGGCGGAACGTGAGGAACGCGAGCGCCACGGATCCGCGGGACATCCAGCCGTCTTCCTCGTCCTCTTCGGCCTGCACCTCTGCAAGAAGCTCAAGCCCGACGACTCCTTTGCGTTCTCCTCCGAGCCCGCCGACCCCATGGCCAATGCGTCGGCGCCCTTCCTGGCCCTGGCGGCCGACGGCCCGGGCCTGGGATTGCACGTCATGGCCTCCGTGGACTCCTACAACAACGTCAGCCGTTACCTCGGTCGGAAGGGCTTGTCCGAGTTCGAGTCGAGGGTCCTGCTCCAGATGAGCGCCAGCGATTCCTCAAGCCTGTGCGACCAACCGGTCGCCTCCGGGCTCGGCCTCTACGGCGCCCTCCTTTACAACGACCGCGAAGGACGCATCGAAACCTTCAGGCCCTACCTGCTCCCCTCCGAGGCCTGGCTCCGCGATGCCGCCACCCGCCTCCGCCCGCCCGTGATCAACCCGCCCGAAGGGTGATGGAATGCCGCCGATGCCGTGGCGCCCATCCGCAGGCAACACGCTAGGGGGAGCTGCCTTGGCCACGTCCCCCCTGCCCCGCGACGGAACCAACCTCCTTGCTTGCTTACGTGGGGAGCCTTGCGCCTCCTTGGGTTGGTTAAAGTCATGAAACGCCAAATGATCATCGTGCTCGCGGGTATAGCCATCCTGTCCGCTGGCTGCGCGTCCACCACCTTTACAGAGTACCGGGGGAAGGGAGTTGTCGAAGGCAAGGGCGGAACGGTGCGGAAGGTTGATGGCATCGAATTCTGGGAAAATGGAGAGCCTGACCGAAAGTACCGCATCCTGGGGGTCATCGATGACTCCAGGGCGAGTGGACCTCTCGCTCGAAAGAAGGACGGAGCGATTGCAAAGCTGGCGCGAGCGCGTGGTGGTGACGCAGTCGTTCTTTCCGGCCAAGATCGTCAACTGGCCGGTGTGGATAGTTATGGAAACGTTCACTACCGCAGCCTGACGAAGATGGTTGTCGTGAAGTACGTCGATTGATCCCGTCGTTCCTCGGAATTGGTACCCAGCATTGTCGCCTCATCCCGAGAAGTCTCCGGCGGTCGGCATTATCCATCCATCGCCCAACGGCGATCGCTAACAACGAGTGCAGTTGCTCAGATTGCCGTAGCGCTGATCCGCAGGGATCGAGAGAGCTTCCTACCTATTCCCGCCCCCTCATCCATCGGGTGAGTTCGAGCCGGGACACGATCGATTGCGGCGCCGTGCTGGAGAGGTCTTGGGGTCCCGCAGTCGTGGGAAGCCTCGACGACGAAGATGCTTTTCCTACCCAAGGGGGCGCGGCAGCGTCGTCGCGGCGTGACAACGGATTTCTTGATCATCGGCGGCGGGATCATCGGCCTGTGCATCGCCCGGGAATTGCGGGCGCGGCATGCCGGCGCATCCATCACCTTGGTCGAGAAGGAGCCGGCACCGGGAGCCCATGCGAGCGGTCGCAACTCGGGGGTCCTGCATGCGGGCTTCTACTACACCGCAGATTCGTTGAAGGCCCGTTTCTGCCGCGAGGGAAACGAGGCGCTGCGCCGCTACATCCATGAGCGCGGCCTTCGCATCAATCCCTGCGGCAAGTTGGTGGTGACCCGGACGGAGGCGGACCTTCCCCAGCTCGACGAGCTGCATCGCCGCGGGGTTCGCAACGGGGTGAGCCTCCAGATGGTCTCGGCGGCGGAGGCATCAAGGATCGAGCCCCGGGTAAAGACCGTGGAGCGGGCGCTTTGGTCGCCCAACACGGCCACGGCCGACCCCGGCGAGGTCATCGAGTCACTCCGACGCGACGCCCAGGCGGAGCGCATCCAACTGCTGTTCGACAGCCCCTACCTCGGGCGCGATGGCGCGACGCTGCGGGTGGGCGGGCATCGGTTCGAGGCTGGCTATGTGGTCAATTGCGCGGGCCTGTATGCGGACAGGGTGGCCCTCGACTTTGGCTTCTCGCGACGGTTCCGAATCCTCCCCTTCAAGGGGCTTTACCTCTACTCGGACGAGCCACCGCATCGCCTCCGCACCAACATCTATCCCGTGCCGGACCTGCGGAACCCGTTCCTGGGCGTGCACTTCACGCTGACGGTGGATGGGAAGATCAAGATCGGGCCGACGGCGATCCCGGCGTTTTGGCGGGAGCAATACCAAGGGCTGCAACGCTTCGACTTCCGGGAGTTCCTGGAGATTGCATGGCGGGACCTCGGGTTGTTTTGGAGCGCCGGGTTCGACTTCCGGCGCCTCGCGGTGGACGAGCTGCGCAAGTACTCCCGCCACCACCTGGTTTCGTTGGCGCAGGTGCTGGCCACGGAGGTCCACCCGGCGAACTATCGAAAGTGGGGCCGGCCCGGGATACGGGCGCAATTGATCAACATCGAGACGCGGAGGCTGGAGATGGATTTCGTGCTCGAGGGCGACCAGCACTCCTTCCATGTGCTCAACGCGGTGTCGCCCGCGTGGACCTGCTCGATCCCCTTCGCCCGCCATGTTTGCGACGAGATGGGCAAGGCGGCCGGGCGGGGCGGCGGTTGAAAACCCAGGGAACAGGATTGCCGCCCATGCGGTGGATTTCTAAATTGTAGTCCTGCGCATGCGAGTTCTGATCACGGGCAACCTTGGCTACATCGGACCCGTCGTGGCCGGGCACCTTCGTCGCGTCTGGCCCGGGGCCGTCTTGCTGGGCATGGACCCGGGCTTCTTCGCCCATTGCCTCACGGGCGTCGGGGCGCTTCCCGAGCGGGTGCTGGATGCCCAATGGTTCGCGGACCTGCGCGACGTGCCGGCCGGCGCCCTCGACGGGGTGGACGCGGTGGTCAACCTCGCCGCCATATCGAACGACCCGATGGGCAACCAGTTCGAGGCGCCAACGCTGGAGATCAACCATGCCGCCGGCATCCGCCTGGCCGAGGAGGCGAAGCGTCGGGGCGTTCGCTCGTTCGTCTTCGCGTCGAGCTGCAGCGTCTATGGCTTCGCGGACTCGGAGGCCCGGACCGAGGCGTCCTCCCTGGACCCGCTCACCGCCTACGCACGCAGCAAGGTGTGCGCGGAACAGGATCTCGCACGGTTGGCCGACGACCGGTTCACCGTGACCTGCCTTCGGTTCGCCACGGCGTGCGGCTGGAGCGACCGGCTGCGCCTCGACCTCGTCCTCAACGACTTCGTCGCCAGCGCCATCTCCACAGGGTCCATCCAGATCCTCAGCGATGGGTCGCCTTGGAGGCCCCTGATCCACGTGAACGACATGGCGCGGGCCATCGAATGGGCGTTGTCGCGACCGGCTTCCAATGGCGGCACCTTCCTCGTGATCAACGCGGGGTCGGACCCATGGAACTACCAAGTCCGGGACCTGGCCCAGGCGGTCGCGGCTGAGTTCCCATCCGTCCAGGTTTCCATCAATGCCAACGCCGCCCCGGACCGGCGGAGTTACCGCGTGGACTTCCGCCGATTCCGCGAGCTGGCGCCCGATCACCAACCCCAGGTGGGATTGGCCGAGGCCATCCGAGGGTTGAAGGCGGGGCTGGTCCGCATGGGCTTTGGCGACCCCGATTTCCGCAAGTCATCCCTCATCCGACTGCACACCCTTCGCAGTCACCTGGATGCAGGCCGACTGGACCCGGAGTTCCGATGGAATCATTGATGTCATTTCGCTGTCGTTCGTGTGGATCCGGCTCTGGCCACATGGTCCTGGACCTGGGCGTCCAACCGCTCGCCAACAACCTGCTCCGCCCGTCGGACCTCGCGAGGGTGGAGCCCCGGTTTCCCCTGCGGCTGGCGTTGTGCCAAGAGTGCCTGCTCCTGCAAATCACGGACGTCGTCCCGCCCGTGGACCTGTTCAGCGACTACCTGTATTTCTCGTCGGTCAGCGACGCGCTTCTCCAGCACTCGGCCGCGGCCGTCCAGTCCCACAGGGAGCGCCAACCCCTCGATGGACGCAGCCTCGTCATCGAGATCGCCAGCAACGACGGCTACCTCCTCCGCAACTTCGTCGCGGCCGGTATCCCATGCCTGGGGATCGAGCCCGCCGCCAACATCGCGCGGGTGGCCATCGAGCGCGGCGTGCCAACCCTCAATCGCTTCTTCAGCCTCGAACTCGCCCGGGAACTGGCGGCCGACGGGCGTTCGGCCGACCTGATCCTGGGAAACAACGTCTTCGCGCACGTGCCGGACACGAACGACTTCGTGGCGGGCCTTGCCGCGCTCCTCAAGCCGACCGGCCGCGTGGCCCTCGAGTTCCCCTATGCCGGCGACATGTTCGAGCACGCCGAGTTCGACACCATCTACCACGAGCACGTCTTCTATTTCACCCTGCTGTCCCTGCAACCGCTGTTCGCACGCCACCGGATGGAGGTGATCGACGTCGAGCGGCTCTCCATTCATGGGGGCACCCTTCGGCTGCACGTGGCGCATCGTGGCGCGCATCCGGTATCCCCGGCGGTCCACGCCTTGCTCGCCGAGGAACGGTCCAGGGGGATGGATCGGCCGTCCTGGTACGACCGCCTGGGCGACCACGTCCGAAGAATCCGCGCCGACCTCCTGTCCCTGCTGGCGCGGCTGAAGTCGGAGGGATGCCGCATCGCGGCGTATGGCGCCTCGGCCAAGGGGAGCACCCTGCTGAACTTCTACGGCCTGGGGTCGGAGACCCTCGACTTCGTTGCCGACCGCAGCGCGGCAAAGCAAGGGCGCCTGACCCCGGGGACGCATCTGCCCATTGTCCCCGTGGAAGCACTCCAGGAACGGCGACCGGACTACGCGCTGTTGCTGACGTGGAATTTCGCGGAGGAAATCCTTCGCCAGCAACAGGCGTACCGCGATGCGGGCGGGCGCTTCATCGTGCCCCTTCCTGAGGTGCGAGTCATCTGATGCCCGGGTTGCGCTCACTTCGCATCAGGCCGTCGGCCCCGCCATGGGCCCTCCGCCGGCCGTGGCCCATCCAAAGCCGGAACGATTCCGTTGGATCGGTCGTGCTTGCTCGATCCGCTGGCGCAAATCCCTCGGTGTTCGCTCGTTACGGGCCTGGTGCTGACCCGCGCCTCGCTCACTCCTCGGCTTGCGCAAGCATCTGCTTCGCAATCACTTCCCTCCCAACTGAATCGTCCCGGCTAAGCCGCGAGTCTTCGGCCGCATCGTCTTCCGGCGGGGCGAGCATCACCACGAACTCGCCCTTGCGCGGCCGTCGTTGCAGCTCGTCCGCCAAGGCCCTCGCCGTGCCGCGGAGGAATTCCTCGAAGCGCTTGGTGACCTCGCGCGCCACCACGGCCCGGCGACCGGGCGCGCGAACGGCCAGTTCCGCGAGCAACTTGCCCACGCGGTACGGTGACTCGTAGAGGCAAAGGGTCCCCGGCAACGCCAGCAACTCATCGAGGCGCCGGGCCCGTTGCCCCGATTTCACCGGGAGGAAGCCCGCGAAGTGAAACGTCCCCGTGGGCAGCCCGCTGGCCGTGAGGGCCGCGACGGCCGCGCAAGGCCCCGGGACGGGCTCCACCCTCAGCCCCGCCGCAATCGCGTCCGCGACGACGCGCTCGCCCGGATCGGAGATGCCCGGCGTCCCGGCGTCGGTGACCAACGCCACCGTCTCGCCCGCGCGCAGCCGGGACAGGATCTCGGCCGAGCGTCGCGCCTCGTTGAAATGGAAGTAGCTGATCAAGGGCCGGCGCATCCCGAAGTGCTGCAAGAGCTGCCCCGTGCGCCGCGTGTCCTCCGCCGCGACCACCGTGCATTCCCGGAGGACGCGCAACGCACGCAGGGTGATGTCCTCGCGGTTGCCGATCGGCGTCGCGACCAGGTAGAGGGTCCCCGGCACCAGGGGCGGGAGGGGCGTCGCCGGCGTCGGCGTGGGCGCTGGCTCGGGAGCTTCGTGCACGGGCCGATCATGCGCCCGGGCCAAGGCGGACCCAAGCCATGAGTGGATGCAGCGGGGCCCGCCGGAAGCATTGGGACGATCCCCCAAGGCCCCTTCCGAGGATCAGACCACCTCCACCGGGCAGCGCGGGATGGCGTCCAGGAAGGCCTGCCCGTAGCGCTTGGTGAGGACGCGGTTGTCGAGGAGGACGACGATGCCTGCGTCGTCCCGCGTGCGGATGAGGCGGCCCACGCCTTGGCGGAACTTCAGGATCGCCTCGGGCAGGCTGAACTCGGAGAAGGGATTGCCGCCGCGGGCCTCGATGCGCTCGATGCGCGCCTCGACCAAGGGATGGTCGGGCACGGCAAACGGCAGGCGCGTGAGGATGACGTTCGACAGGGCCTCGCCCGGCACATCGACGCCCTGCCAAAAGCTGGCCGTCCCGAACAAGACCGAGTCCACGTCCTTCTTGAACCGCTCCAGCATCGTGGCGCGGGGCATGCCCTTGCCCTGCACGAGGCATTCGATGCCGAGGTCGGCGAAGAACCGTTCCATGCGGGCCGCCATCTCCTGCAAGAGCCGGTTGCTGGTGAACAACACGAACGCCTTGCCGTGCGTCATCCGCACGTAATGGGCGATCCAATGCTCGAGCGCATCCATGTAGCCGGGCTCGCGCGGGTCCGGCATGCGCGACACGACGTGGACCTTCATCTGGCGCTCGTAGTCGAATGGGGACCCCACCTGGACCTGCCGCGCCGACTCGCCCCCGACGCGTCGCGCGACGTAGTCGAGGGCGCCGCGGGCCGCCGCGAGGGGCCGCGACGGATCCGTCACGCGGGCCTCCTTCACCGCCATCGTGGCGCTCGTGAGGATCACGCTGGTTTGGGCGCCGAAAAGCCGGTCGCGCAGGAACGCGGCCACGTCCACGGGGGCCGCGTTGAGGCTGATGTTGCGGTTCGTGCGCCCGCCGCGGTCCACCCAGTAAACGTGCTCGTCCACGTCCTGCTTGATGAACGTCACGAGCGACGCCTTCAGGTCGCCCAGCCGCCGGTGACACTCCATCAACTCCTCGCCGGTCTCCCGGTCCTCGGTGCGTTCGACGAGGCTCTGGAGGGTTTCCCGCACGTTCTCGAGCACGAGGCTCAGCGTGTCGCCCACCAACTCCGGCCGGCGGATGCGCAGCTCGGTCCATGGCCGGGAGGTCCCCGGGATCCCCGGGGCCGGCTCCACCGCGCGCCCAACGTCCGGGCCGTCCGCGCCGGCGCCGTCCGTCGGCTTGGACGCGAGCGCGTCGCAGGCCTGCTCGACGCCCTCGAAGAACCTCTCGGACTTCTCCAGGGCGCTCGACACGTGCTCGACGACCGGGCCGCCACGCACGGCGGTGAGCAGGCCCTTCTGGGTCTTCGGGTTCCAGAGCCGTTGCAGGTTGTAGCGAAGCTGCCCGCTGGAGACCGACACGCCGATGTGCCGCGCGGCCGACTGCTCGACCATGTGCGCCTCGTCGAAGATGACGAAGTCGTTCCGGAACAAGACGCCCTCCTCCTGGTCGGGCTCGATCCCGTTCAACAGGGTGAAGAACAACGTGTGGTTCAGGACCAGGACGTCGGCCCCCAGGATTTTTTGCCGCGCGCGCTGGAAGAAGCACGTGCGCCCCGCCTTGGCCATGTCGGACTGGTGCCCGCAACGCTTGGGCGTGCACAGGCCGCGCTCGGAGCACACCATCTCCCACACGCGCGGGTCCGGCTCGGTGTCGAAGTCCGACAACGACCCGTCCTCGGTCTGGTGGCTCCATTCGAGGATGCGCTGGAGCTCGGCGACCTCGGGGGTGGTGAAGAGGGCGTTGGATTGGTGCAGGGCCTTTTCAAGCCGGCGCGTGCAGAGGTAGTTGGCCCGTCCCTTGAGCATCGCGTAGGAGAAGTCCACGGACAGGACGCGCTTGAGCAAGGGGAGGTCCTTCTCCACCAACTGCTCCTGGAGGTTGATCGTGTACGTGCAGATGATCGCCTTCTTCTTGCGACGCGCCGCGAACATCACGGCCGGCACCAGGTACGCGAAGCTCTTGCCCACCCCCGTGCCCGCCTCCACCAGCAGGTTGCCGCCGTCGGCCAAGGCACGGGCGACCTCCCCCGCCATCCGCTGCTGCTGCGGCCGGTACTCGAAGTTCGGCGAGGCGGCGAACGGCCCTTCCGGGCCGAAGATATGCTCCACCTCCGCCACGAAGTCCGCGCCGCCCGAGCCCGCCATGCTGTCGCTCGGTGCGATCATGCGCCGGACCCTATCCCCATTCGCCCGCCGTTGCCACGTTCGGAAGAACGGCCCCCAACGAAGCAACGAAGCGCCCGCCGGGGTCAGAGTGGCAGCGGCATCCCACCGCTGACCCGGCACCCAGCCCGGGCCGACACGGCCCTGCCACGCAAGCACGACCGACCCAACGGAATCGTTACGGCGCCGTCGTCGATGCGGACCCCTGCCTGGCGGCTTGGAGCTGCTGGCAAAGTTCCATCAACGGAGGAGCGATCTGGCAGCCTAAGGTGATCATTTCGTGCATCACCGTGAGGCAGCCGGAGCGGTATCCATGCGCCAGTTCCTCCTTCCCGGCTGCCTGGGCACGCTTGGTGGCCAGAAACAAGGCGATCGCAGCCGTGCGAGCGTGAAAGGCCGATTCCGGATTGGCCTTGCGCAGCCCGATTGCGATGTCCAAGGAACGCTGCTGGAAGCCAAGGGCCCGCTGTGCGGACTCGAAGCCAGGCTGTGTGCTGGTGATTTTCGCCATACGTGCCAGCGACGCCGACACGTCGTGCGCCGCCTGGGCACTGTGCGGATTGGCCGCCAAAAGGTCCTCGTCAACCTTCAGGCTACGCTCGTAATACCCCAGCGCCCTCGTCGCGTCCCCGGCCTGCCCGCGGCTCGCCAAGAAGTCGGCCAACTTATTCAAGCTCACCGACACGTCGCGCGCCGCCTGGGCGCTGTGCGGATTGGCCGCCAGGAGGTCCTCGCGAACCTTCAGGCTGCGCTCGTAATACCCCAGCGCCCTCGTCGCGTCCCCGGCCTGCCCGCGGCTCGCCAAGAAGTCGGCCACCCGTTCGAGGCTCACCGACACGTCGCGCGCCGCCTGGGCGCTGTGCGGATTGGCCGCCAGGAGGTCCTCGCTCAC